>SHAE01000069.1 GCA_004213835.1 OM182 bacterium
CTGGCACCTTTGATCTTTCGGATCTCGAAGGACTTCAGTCGCCGGGTTTGACGTTCTTCATGCAATTGCCTCTTCCTGGCGACGCGCTGGAAACACTCGACGACATGGTCTTATCCGCTCGCACGGTCGCTGCTGCCTTGGGCGGGGATGTCAAAGACGACACCATGAGCGCACTTACCGGCCAAACGATAGAGCATATGAAGCAGCGAATCGCTGACTATGCCCTGAAACAACTCACTGCGACCAGTGACGGTTAATGAGTCAGGACGCGCCCTCGCAAGTCGAAATCGAACGCGTCGCAGAGCTGCGGGAGCAAGTGGCCTACCACTTACATTGCTACCATGTGCTGGACGCGCCAGAAATTGCCGATGCGGAATTTGATGCCCTTTTCGATGAATTAGCCGCCTTGGAGCAGGCGCACCCAACCCTGCAAACAGATACCTCACCGACTCAGCGCGTTGGCGCACCGCCCCTGAGTCAGTTTGAGAAGGTACGGCACTCCCGACCAATGCTATCGCTGGACAAAGCTACCACCCGGGAAGAACTGGAGCTGTGGATGCAACGGTGTCGCAATCGCCTAGGCGACGGCGAGATCACCTTCACTTGCGAGCCCAAGATCGACGGCGTGGCCGTGGCGCTAATCTACGAGCATGGCGAACTTACCTTGGCTGCAACCCGCGGGGACGGCAACGAAGGGGAAAATATTTTGGCAAATGTGCGCACCATTGGCGCCATTCCGCTCACTTTGCAAAACGGTGGGCCCGGATCTGTTGCCGTGCCGGCAAAGATCGAGGTCCGAGGCGAGATTTATATTCCCCTCGCACATTTTACAACCTTCAATGCCCAAGCTCTGGCGAAGGGCGATAAGCCCATGGTCAACCCACGCAATGGCGCAGCGGGCAGTTTGCGTCAGCTGGACAGTAAGGTTACCGCCAGTCGTCCGCTGACAATGTACTGCTACAGTCTGGGTGGAACCCAGGGTGAGTGGCAGCCTGTGACCCAAGACGAAGTGCTCAGTACATTTGCCACGTGGGGTTTGCGGACGAATCCTGCCCTAGAGGTTGTGGGCGATTTAGATGCCTGTTTGCGCTACATCGATAAACTGGAAGCCAGACGAGATGCCCTTGGCTACGAAATAGACGGCGTGGTGATCAAGGTAAACGACCTAGCGCAGCAAGAACGTTTGGGGTCTGTCACGCGCAAGCCGCGCTGGGCAATCGCCTACAAGTTCGCAGCACAAGAAGCCACCTCGGTTGTCGAGGACGTCGACTTTCAGGTAGGTCGAACCGGGGCGATAACGCCCGTTGCGCGGTTGCAGCCCACCTTTGTCGGCGGCGTTACGGTCACCAACGCAACCCTGCACAATATGGATGAGATCGCGCGCTTGGATTTGCATGTCGGCGACCGTGTCATGATTCGCCGAGCTGGCGATGTCATTCCACAAATCGCCACGGTCATTCTCAGTCAGCGTCCTGCTGATGCTCGTGCTATTGAGCTTCCCCAAGGCTGCCCATCCTGCGGCAGTGCGATATTGCGGCAGGGCGATGAGGTGGTGGTACGCTGCAGCGCGACGCGAGATTACTGTCCTGCGCAGCGTAAGGAAGGTCTCAAGCACTTTGTGTCTCGTCTAGCGCTGGATGTGGATGGACTCGGCGATAAGCTGATCGACCAGTTAGTCGATCAAGGCTTGGTTGCCAACGCCGCAGATCTGTTCACCTTGACTCATGAACAGCTGGTTGCCCTCGAACGTATGGGTGCGAAGTCTGCGGACAATTTGCTTGCCGCCTTGGACACCGCTAAACGCACAACCTTGCCGCGCTTTATTTATGCGCTGGGTATCCGTGAAGTGGGCGAGGCCACGGCAGCATCGCTGGCAATACACTTTGGTGACATCGAAGCGCTGTGTAATGCAGACATCGACGCGCTGGAAGCCGTGCCGGATGTCGGCCCGATAGTCGGACAGTCTATTACAGAATTTTTCGCTCAGCCGGAGCAGCTAAAGTTAGTTACCGCGCTGCAACAGGCCGGGGTGCAGTGGCCCAACATCAGCGTTGTACCCGCGGCTGAACTACCGTTGACCGGACAAACCTGGGTGCTTACAGGCACCTTGGAGGCACTGTCTCGCACGGTGGCCAAACAGCGGCTGACAGCGCTTGGTGCCAAGGTAGCGGGCTCAGTATCAGCTAAAACCACCGTCGTTGTTGCCGGTCCCGGGGCAGGCAGCAAGTTAGAAAAAGCCCAGTCTTTGGGAATAGATGTGCGCAGCGAAGCAGATCTCATGGCCTTGTTATCCCAGTATGCAGACCGAGAAGAAACATGAAGAAAGTTTGGATGTTGGCATTAAGTCTTTTGATTGTTGCTGGATGCGCTTCTGGCCCGCCGGCAGATCCCAACAATATTTGCCGTATCTTGGCGGATGAAAGAGGCTGGAAAAAAGATGCGCGCAAAGCCCAAAAACGCTGGGGCCTACCACCTCATGTGGGATTTGCCTTTGTGCATCGTGAATCAACATTTCGCGCAAGGGCGAAGCCCGAGCGCAAAAAACTTCTCGGCATCGTGCCCACGGTAAGGCCTTCCTCAGCGTTCGGATACGCGCAGGCGACAGACGAAGCTTGGTCGGACTACAAGAAGGCCACAGGCAGAACCTTCGTGCGACGCAACAACATGGGCGATGCGCTGGATTTCATCGGTTGGTACAACCACACCAGTAATAAGCGTCTGGGTTTATCTAAGAGCGATGCCTATAGCTTGTACCTAGCCTACTACAGCGGCCATGGAGGTTATGCGCGTGGCACGTGGAAACGCTCGTCTGCGATAAAGGGATATGCAAAGAAGGCGGCCCGGCAGGCGGCCATTTACAAACGCCAGCTCAGACGCTGCAAGATTTAGAGCTGGAAGAGCTTCTTGGGTTTTTGCGGTAGTTCGTCCGCTCGGCGGATGAGCTTGGTCAGCCAATCGATATACGGCTTGGCTTGGCGCAACAGCTTGGCAACGCTGGTGTCGTTTTCATCGCTGCGAAAAGCGCGGCGGAAGATCGGCGCGTAATACAGTGGCTTGCCAAAGAAGACCGCATGGCTAGAGAAGTGGTTTCTCAATTCATTGAACTCTTCGCGGCTGTCGACCATGTTCGGTAACAGCACGACCGGCGGTGGCGGGCCATCTATATTGCTTTTTTGCCGGCTGAATAACGTCTTTAGTTCGTTGAGGTAGTGCAGGGTCGCAAACACATCCGCATCGCCTACCGAGGTGGGAACAAAGATGGCGTCGCAGTGGCTGAGAAAGGTGCTGCGCGAAGGTTCATTGCCGGCAGGGCTATCAAAAATGATGTACTTCTGATTATTGCTGTAGGGGAAGTCCGATCCCATGTGGTTGATCAGATTGCCGTTGTTCGGCGAACCTGAATTGAGAAAGAAATCTTCGTTTTCTAGCACGCTGAAGCGAGAATTTTCAAAGCGACGCAGCGAGTCACTGCTGGTTTTTTGCACATCCAGATCAATCAACTCCACCCTAGAATTTGGGTGCAGGGTAGCGATGCCCAAGCTCGCCATCAGCGCCAAGGTGCTCTTGCCAACCCCACCCTTGGAGTTGGCAAAAACGACCGAGCGCGGTTTTGCCAGCGTTGGCTGATCAGCGAACTGCGAACTTTCAGAGTTCAAGGTTGGTGCCCAGAAATTGCAGTGAGATTACTGCTCGGCGCCACCAATCACAGGCTCGTCGCCTTCTTCGGCAACGGCAGCGGTGAATGCTTCCAGCCGATCTGATACCACTGGCGCTGAACCGAAGTTGCCTTCCCAATCAGTGGAGATCTCGCCGATAAGCTTGGCGCCTTCCATACATTCGATGGAGCCATACTTGATGTTGCCGCGAATACGTCCGGAAGCACATACCGTGAGCTTGCCGGAAAGCTGCAGGCTATCTTCAACGGTGCCTTCCACCTCGGCCGTCTCGCCTGAGATATCACCGACAACACAGCCACCCGGTCCCACGATGAGGTGTTTCACTGCGACTTTGCCGACGATTTTGCCGTCGATGCGAGCCGTGCCGTCGATGGCTAAGGATGCGCCTTCGAGGTGTGTCGCTGGGCCGACGTAAAATTCGTAGTCTGTATCGTTTTGAGCCATGTCCTATTTCCTTTTTAACTGAAAGTTAATGTTTGTGTTCAGCAAAGCTTTGCTAGTTACTACTTCGTCGCTTGCACCAAGGAACTCTCTGGCTCCTCAGTCATGGTGACCAATTCGCCGGTAATGACTGCTCCGGGGCTAACTGCCAACTTGAAGAAGCGGATCACGCCGCTGACTTCTGCAGACGAATCAATCGAAACGCTGGTCGTACCAGTGACGTTTGCGTCAACTCGACCGGCTATTTCCACCCGTGGAGCGTTGATTTCGCCTGTGAACGTACCGCCCGCTAGGATTTTGACGACGCTATCGTCTTGACCCTTGCATATCACCGAACCGTTGACGGTACCGGCGATGACAAGTTCCTGACAAAAGGTAATATCGCCGCTCAGTACAGTTCCGGCAGCGACAAGACTTGTAGCAGCATTTCGACTCTGTTTTGAGTTCATCGACCCCAACCAAGGTGGACGTTCGAATTATTAGTCGGTCGAGTCTACTATAAGTTGATGAAAATAATCCCAGATTGGCGAGATACTTTGTGGCCTAGTAACTCACGCCCATGCCTGGGCGAGCATCGTTGCTGACTCCATAGCTGGGAATGGGGTAGCGCAAACCGTTGCGGGACAGCGCCTCCATGCCTTGAATCACCCTCGGTAGGAAGTGGGGCGGAATCGCCATCAGAAGCTCATCTTCCATCACGCCGCCATAGCGCCGTTCGGCAAAACACGGCAAAGACAGACTCGGTTCGCCTGTCGTTAAGGCTCTGCCCCAGCTATCAGCACAGGCTGATTCGCCAACACAACCAAATTCGAGCTTTTTGTAGCCCGTCCACTGCAGACCATTGATGAAAATGATCATCTGCGCAGGGGTTGCGTAGATCAGGCAAATATCTGGCGGGTTCAGTCGACCGCTGGCCAGTGGGCTCACCGCCATCGCCTCATATTGACCAAAAGGCACGACATCCATGGCGGCTTGGTGGGCGGCAGCATCTTCCGCTGTGCCGTACCAAACGCCATGCATACGCTCGCCAGATAGCCATTCCTCGCTACGCGGGTGCAAGCCTATGACAGTACTGCATTGTGCGCCCACCAGATCGTCAGCGGTGATACCAACAGTCCAGCCGTTTCGCGCGGCTTGGCCAACAATCTGGTCTGTGGTGTGAATATCGCCGGGGCGGCGGATGCGCGGTATTTGCTCCATTTCCTTGCGGCTCGCAAAGAGCTTCATGCCGATAGGAGTTGTTCGTAGGCGCAACAGTCGATTCAAATCCTCAACGACTTTGGCGCCATCAAAGTCCAATTCACTCGCAATAATCTCTGACATCGATATATCTCCCCGTTTATCGCATCACAATAACGACAGCTTCTCGCTGAAGAAGGTCAAACAGACATTGGCCAAGCGGCCGGGTTCGTCGTAGTGAACCATATGGCCTGAATGCTCAAACCAGTAGTGCTCACAGTCATCAAACAAGTCAATTCGCTGCTGCATTTCGTTTTCAGCGAAATGACCGTCGAATGTCTCGTCGCCCATCTCAGCCCCCCAGTATTCGAAGGACAGTGTGCCGCTGACGACAAGGCACGGCGCCTTAATGTTGCGCCAGAATTTGGCGTCGTTTTCGCGAGAGGCCCCGACAAAGACGCTGCTCGCCCGAGAATCGAAGGCCCATTCAAAACCGCCTGCAATCGGTCGCAGCAGATGCGGCACGAGGTCTGCTGCCTGATTGCGTTCCAGTCTTGGGTTGTTTCGCAGCAGGCGTTCAAGGGCGTCGGCCTCGTTCCGGATAGGTCGACTGCGCCGAGGTTGCTGCCGCAGCCGGTTAAGAATCATGAACTGCAAGACCTGCATTTCGGCGGCTTCATTGGTCTCGTGGGCGCGGTGCGGTGGCCCAAGGCCTTCAATGATGGCAACTGCCTCAACCCGCTCAGGGAATATGGCGGCATATTTGCTGACGATGTGGCCGCCAAGACTGTGACCCAGAAGCGCGAGGCGATCGCCGGCGAGGGTTGAGATCACCTCATGTACATCCAGCACAAAATCGAAAACGCCATAGGCGTCGCTGGTGTCGCTTTGCCCGTGGCCACGAAGCTCCGGCAGCAGCACATGAAACTGCTCGCTGAGCACCGAGGCGATCGGTAGCAGCGCATAGGCGCTATCGCGCAGGCCATGGTGCATGACCAGGGTAGCAGTCGCCTTATTTTCCGGCGCAAGTTCCAGCACATTCAGGGTAATACCGTTACTGTCAATGCGGTGCACTAACGGAAACAGGTCGCTGGTGGCCACAGTTGGTGACAAAGGGTGAATGAAAAGGGCGAATGAACGGTACGCGGCTAAACCGTTACCCGAGTGAATTTTGGCGGGCGCTTCTCGATGAAAGAGCGCACACCCTCACGAAAATCATCCTTGGTAAGGCTTTGCGCCATCCAGTCGTTGGTTTCATGCATGGCGTCTGCAAGCGGCATATTGAGATGGCGGTAGACCTGAGCCTTCATCACCTGCAGTGATACTGGAGCGGCACTGGTCGCAAGATTGCGGACATAGTTTTGGGCGGTTGAAAGTGCTTCGCCGGTTTCTACTAGGCGTTCGGCTAAGCCAATGTCTTTTGCTTCTTCGCCATTGAATTTGCGCGCGCTCCAAAGCAAATCTAGCGCATTGCCTGAGCCAATCAATCGAGGCAGCGTCCAACTCACGCCATGCTCGGCAATGAGCCCACGCTGTGAGAAGGCGGTGCTGAACTTTGCTTGGCGCTCCACGATACGCAGGTCGGCAATGGTCGCGATGGCAAAACCCAGTCCCGCACAGGCCCCGTTAATCGCTGCGATGATGGGCTTACGAACCGACATTAAGTAGGTGTATGCCACGCGGAAGTTTTCCCCCATTTCTGGGTCACCCGGATCGGCTTGCAGGTGCGACAAATCGTCATGAGCCCCACTGCTCCCGCTGCTCATGGAGTCAAGAGCGTTCATGTCCATGCCTGGGCAGAAGCCCCGGCCCGCACCGGTTAGGACGATGCCTACGACCTTGTCGTCTCGCTCCGCAGCAGCGACGGCGTGCCGTATCTCAGCTAGCATGCGCACCGTCAGCGCATTCATCGCCTCTGGGCGGTTTAATGTAATGGTCGCAACGGGCTCATCTACTTCGAAAATAATTTCCTGATACTCGGCAGCCGACATTTCCCTCTCCTGTTGTTCTACGTTTTGCTTGCCTGAGATTACCGCTGCAAATCAACCGATGCCAAGCGCAAAAAAGACCATCAGATGTTTCGGCATCACGATGCGCGGAAAAAACGCACATCTCGAAACTCATCAAACTCACCGAGGTTGGGATAGGTCAGAGCCTCACTGGTATGAAAAACCACAAAGTCGGGATCGTCGATTGAGCGCACCCGCGAGTCCGCCACGATGATTGAATGGGCTAGGGATTTTGCGGTGCTCAGCAAGGGATAGTTGCTTTTGTCGTAGAGCACATCGGCCATCAAGATAAGGTCGAAGTCGCTGTCGAGGTTGGCGACATCGTTACAGAATGCCAAGGACACATGATTCAGCGCTGCGTTTGCTTGGGCGTTGATCAGGGCATCTTGATCGTTGTCGCAGGCGATGACTTCTGCCGCCCCGGCCATTTTGGCGGCGATTGCCCCAATACCGCAGCCGCACCCCACATCGGCAATTCGCTTGCCAGCAACCACCGCCGGATTCTGCAGCAGCCATCTTGCTAAGGCTAAACCGCTGCCCCAGCAAAACGCCCAATAGGCAGGCTTTGCAATGACCGCTTGCATCACCTCGGCGGACAAAGGTCCGGTTTGGAAGTCCGAGTTGATCAAGGCCAGTTGCATCTGTGCAATGTTAGGAAGCGCTGTGATCTGCAGCCGAGCATCTGGCAGGGTGCGCCGCAGTGCTGCTTCACTTCTTGCTAAGTTCACCTCGAGGTCGATATGTCGTTGAGCGGCTTTCATTGGGCCATCATACGATAAGACGACGGTTTGAGAGGCTCTCAACATCGCGGTGCACGTGCTGCAGAACTGCAACTGGTGTTGCTGATGCAAAGGTTTTAACCTCCGTTTCGTTTTATCGATTTAACGCATTTGGGGAAGAGACATGAGTGAAGCCGAGCAAGCACCGGAACAGGGTCAGGATCGAAGCGGGGCCGAATCTCTTGTGCAAACCTTCGTTGATG
>SHAE01000007.1 GCA_004213835.1 OM182 bacterium
TCGTTACTGCCATCAGCGGTAACCTCTGTCGCTGTACAGGGTATGGTCCTATCATCGCTGCTGGCCTTGCGTCCTGTGATGCCGCTGGGCAGCTCGACCACTTGACCTACGCAGCGCAGCAACCGACATCGACTGAGACGCCCTCCCAGCAGGCAGACATTGGCTATCGCATTGCCCGCAGCGAGGCTGAGCTGGGTCAATGGCTGCAACAAGACTCAGCCGCTGGAATACCGAGCCAGTCTGAGCCGACGACGGCTGTTAAGCTGATCGCTGGCGCAACGGATGCTTGGGTGGCGGTGAATCAGGAGGCGCAAGAGCATGCCAATATCATTGATATATCGCGCATTGAAAGCCTGCGAGTGATCAGCCAAGAACAGCAGGTGCTGAACATCGGCGCCTGCGTGTCTCACGAAGCACTGTTGGAGTTCTTTACCACCCCGCCCAATCGCAGTGCCGCCGTTGAAGAACTGTTGCGCCGCTTTGGCTCGCCGCAAATTCGCCACGCCGGCACCATTGGCGGCAATTTGTGCGGTGGTTCGCCAATAGCTGATTGGTCGCCGTTATTGCTTGCACTGGATGCTCGGGTGACTTTAAAAAGCGCAACGGCTGCGCGAACCCTACCCTTAAGCGAGTTTTTTCTGGGGTACCGGCAAACGAGTTTGGCTGGTGATGAATATCTGGCGTCGGTGCAATTGGACATTCCATCGAGCTGGTCGAATCTGTCATTCGAAAAAATCAGCAAGCGCTATGAAGACGACATATCCAGCGTCTGTGCTGCTATTTTCCTCGACCTTGCAGACAGGACGGTGCGGCAGGCGCGCATCGCCTTCGGTGGAGTCGCAGCGACCCCAGTGCGCGTGAGAGAAGTGGAAGACATGCTCCTCGGTAAATCCCTAAGTGATGTCGATGACGGCTTACTCACTGACTGTCTCGCCAGCGTGATAACACCCATCAGCGATGTGCGAGCCAGCGCCGACTACCGCATGCAAATGGCTAAGACCCTGTTGTTGCAGCGTGTGCAGGACGCAAGGATGGCAAGCTGACATGAAACCGCATCCCCATGAATCGGCCAAGGCCCACGTTACCGGTAAGGCGCTTTATGTCGACGATGTCGCGCTGCCCAGCGACTGTCTCTACGTGGTTGCCGGTGTCTCAGAGCACCCGAAAGCACAACTACTGAGCGTTGATTTACAGGGCGTCTGGCGCAGTCCGGGCGTTGTTGATGTGTTGACGGCAGCAGACATACCTGGTGAGAACGAAGTTGGCGCAGTGTTGCCCGGCGACACCTTGCTTGCCGATCAACACGTCGAATACGTTGCTCAGCCGATTTTCGCCGTAGCGGCGACAAGTTTAAAGGCAGCGCAACGCGCGGTGCACAAGGCACAAATCCAATACGACATCGAGTCCCCGACCCTCAGCGTGGCAGAGGCCATGGCGGCCCAAACCATGGTCAGCCCCACGCGGCGCTGGGGCAATGAACAGATTGCTGAGCAGTTAGCGCAGGCGCACTACTGCGTCGATCAAGAGCTGTATATCCGCGGACAAGAGCATTTTTATCTTGAGCCCCAAGCCTCCTTTGTCACGCCCCAAGACGATGGCTTGTTGGTGGTTACCTCATCGCAGCATCCTGGTGAGGTGCAAAGCGCGGTGGCGCGGGTGCTGGGCTGGCATATGCACAAAGTCACCGTGGAATGCCGACGCATGGGTGGTGGGTTCGGCGGTAAGGAAACTCAGGCAGCGCCGCTGGCTTGTTTGGCCGCGCTGTTTGCGACGCGGCGCAACAAAGCCGTTAAGTACCGCATGCCTCGCCACGATGACATGGTACAGACGGGCAAACGGCATGATTTTGCGACCAAGGTAAAACTGGGCTGCGACGCGCAAGGGCTGTTGGTGGGCGGCGACTTCGAGGTCGCAGGGAAGTGCGGTTATTCGCCTGACCTATCTGACGGCATTGTCGATAGGACAATGTTCCACGTCGACAATGCATACTTCTTGCCGGATCACCGCATCGTCGGCCACCGCTGCAAAACCAATACCGTGTCAAATACAGCCTTTCGTGGTTTCGGCGGCCCGCAGGGCATGTTGGCCATGGAAGCCGCCATGGACGCCTTGGCTTATGCAGCGAATATAGAACCGCTGCTGCTACGCCAACGAAATCTTTATCGTCCGGGATTCGACCGCACACCCTATCAGCAGGCGGTCACTCAATTTGTGCTGCCCGACCTCATTGCGCAGCTGGAGGTGGGCAGTGACTACTGGGCTCGGCGCCAGCAGATTAAGCAGCGCAATCAAGAAAACCCGCGCTGGCGTCATGGCATTTCACTCAATCCCGTCAAGTTTGGCATTTCTTTTACGACAACCCATCTCAATCAGGCCGGCGCGTTGGTGCATCTTTATACCGACGGCAGTGTGCAGGTGAATCACGGCGGCACGGAAATGGGTCAGGGCCTTTTCACCAAGGTTCAGGCCGTGGTCGCCCGAGCGTTTGGTCTGCCCATGGAACAAGTCGTGAACACCGCCACGCGCACGGACAAAGTGCCCAATGCCTCGCCGACGGCGGCATCCTCTGGAGCGGACATGAACGGCATGGCAGCGCAAATCGCCTGTGAGCAACTGAAGACTCGATTGACCGAGTTTGCCCAGCAGCAACTGGGCTGGCAGGGCGAGCTGAGCTTCAGCGACGGCATGGTGCGCAGTGCGCAAGAAGGCGCTCAGGCACTGGCTTTCGCCGACTTTGTGCACCAAGCCTACCTCGCGCGGGTTTCCCTGTCAGAGAAGGGCTTTTATCGCACACCGAATTTGCAAATGGACAAAGATACCGGCGTCGGCACGCCTTTTTACTACTTTGCCAATGGAGCTGCGGTTTCTGAGGTTCGGGTCGACACCCTCACGGGTAACTACCATGTCACTCGCATAGATATCTTGCACGACGTTGGAAACTCATTGAATCCGGCTATCGATAAAGGCCAGATAGAAGGGGGCTTTGTGCAAGGCATGGGTTGGTTGACGTCGGAAGAGCTGCTGTGGGACGACGGTGGCCGTGTCATCGCCACGGGTCCGGCTAACTACAAAATCCCCACGGCCCACGATGTACCGGAAGCCATCAATATCGCGTTTTATGAGCAAGCCAATGCTCAGCCAACGGTGCATCAATCCAAGGCGGTTGGTGAGCCGCCACTGATGCTGGCGATTTCGGTCTGGTGTGCGTTGCGCGATGCCTGCGCCAGTCTCACCGACTATCGCGCCATACCTGAGTTGGCGGTGCCAGCGACGCCTGAGCAGGTGTATTACTGCCTGCAAAAGGCCGGGGACCTTGCCTCATGAGCAGCGCCCCGAAAAGTGGAAAAACACGCGGGACAACAATGGGTAAAAGAGGCAGTGCAAGAAGCAGTGCAAGAAGCATGGGAGTAAGAACATGATTTGGCAAACCGCCCTTGCGAAGGTCCAAGCAGACGGCACCCCCCATGTACTGGTCACTATTCTAGCGGTGTCCGGATCGGCTCCCCGAGTGGGCGGCAGCAAGATGGTGGTTACCCAAGATGATGTCGTCGACACCATTGGCGGCGGCCAACTGGAACTGCTGGCCATTGAGCATGCGCGCCAAATCCTTGGTGGTGAGCAGCCTAGCGAGCAACATATCGAACACTATCCGCTTGCCGCCACGGCCCTGCAGTGCTGTGGGGGAGCAGTGACGTTGCTTTACGAACCGCTTGGGTTGTCCCAGCCAGATGTGGTGATCTTTGGTGCGGGGCATGTCGGTCAGGCGGTGCTGGGGCTGCTCGAAGCGTTGCCTGTGCGAACCACGGTGCTCGATGCTCGCCCGGCATGGCTTGAGCCAGCCCGGGCGCAGCACAAGCTGCTGCTCCCCGAAGCCGTTACTGTTGATGGATTGACCGAGCAAGATCTTATGCAGTGGGTGCCCGCCAACGCTTGGGTCTTTGTGCTAACCCATGACCATCTGCTCGATTACCAGCTGATTGCGGCGCTGATGCAACGTGCAGATCTGCGTTTTTTGGGACTGATCGGCTCAACCACGAAGTGGCAGAACTTTTCGTTACGCCTGCAACGTGATGGTGCCTCGGCCACTGAGTTGGCCAGAGTTCAATGTCCCATCGGCGATGGCGGCACTCGTTTCAAAGAACCCGCAGCCATCGCCATAGACGTGGTCGCTAAGCTGCTACGCGACATCAGCAAGGCAGATCTGCCGAGGCAGACGTCGACAGCATCCAGCGATTCAAGCGCCAAAGAAGCAGCCAACGGCAAGCGCATCAGCAAACGCCAGCTTCGTGAGCAAGTGCCGGGATTGTTTCGTTGACGACGCTGCAACAGTTCAATCTGCTGCAGACTGAGGAAGCTCAGGCGATGGTTATGAGTTGGTGCCACTGCCAGTCTTGGGCTGCCGACGTGGTGAAGCATCGCCCCTTCAGTGATGCACAGCAGCTCAGTGACTACTGCGAAATGCGGTGGCAATTGGCAACGCCTGCAGAGGTTGAAGCAGCGTTAGCAGCGCATCCCCTGATTGGCGATGTTGAGCTGTTGCGGGCAAAATTTGCGCCCGGCGATGAGCAGGCGAGCACGGCAACGTCCGAACAGGGACAAGTGTTGCAGGCCAGCGGCGCGACTCTTGATGAACTTGCGCGGCTCAATGTTGCCTACAAACAACGCCACGGCTTTATCTTCGTCATCTGTGCAAAACACCTCAGCGCGGAAGTCATGCTTGCGGCGATTCGTGACAGGATCGGCAATAGCACCAACGATGAACTAACCTGCGCGGCGGCGGAGCAGCGAAAAATATTCTTACTGCGTATTGAGAGCGCCTTCGAAGGGCAAACGCCGTGAAGCATCGCAGTGTTCAGACAATGGCTGAGAAGGGCACCGCGCTCGAACCGAGCAAAGACCTAGCGAGGCCCGAGCAAGAACTGAGAAGGACTAAAGCAGAGCAATGAGTGAAACCCTAGGTACGCAGGTCACCACGCATGTGCTGGATCTGGTTACTGGCTTCCCGGCCCCCCAGGTAAATGTGCGCTTGGCAGATATGCAGGGCGTTGAGCTGTGTACCGCCAGCACGAACAGTGATGGTCGAATTGAGCACTGGGGCAGCGATGTGCGCCTGACGGTTGGTACCTATCGCATGACATTCGATGTGGCGGGCTATCGACGCTCGCTGAACGGGCAGGAAGAGCCAGCGTTTTTTCCGCAGATCGATATTGTGTTTCATTTGCGCGGTGACCGTGAGCGCGTACACATTCCCGTTCTGCTGAGTGCTTACGGCTACACAACCTACCGAGGCAGCTAACGGTGCAAACCCTATCGTTGCGAGCCAAATTGATGAGCTTTTCCCTCGACGCCGATGGGACTGTCGACGTGATGTACCTAGAGGATGGCGTGTTGATTTGCACCGATGGCCGTATCGATGCGCTGATGTCAGCCGCAGATTACGCGGCTGATGGCGGTGATTTGGATGCCTGTGACGACCTGCGCCCCTGTTTCATTTGTCCTGGGTTTGTCGACACCCACCTGCATATGCCGCAACTTGGCATCATTGCCAGCTACAGTCCGCAGCTATTGGACTGGCTGGATCGGTTTGCATTCCCAGCCGAGCAAGCGTTCGCCGACGCTGCCTTCGCGGCGGAGCAGGCGCAGCATTTTCTCGATCGAGTGATTGCCTCAGGCACAACCTGCGCTCAGGTTTTTACCACGGTGCATGAACATGCCTGCGAGCATCTTTTTGCCGCTGCGCAAAGCGCAGACATGGCCATGGTTGCCGGTAAGGTCATGATGGATCGCCACGCTCCAGCACCGCTGACGCAAGAGCCCCAAGCCTGCGCCCGTGCCTGCGAAGGGCTAATCAATAAGTGGCACGACAAGGGGCGCCTGCGCTATGCGCTCACACCACGCTTTGCGATCACCTCTAGCGAGGAACAGCTAGCGCTGTGCGGCGAACTGCTGCAGAGCCATCCAAGCGTACTGCTACAAACACACCTGTCGGAAAACCACGAAGAGATTGGCGAGGTCGCGCGTTTGTTTCCACAAGCCGACGACTACCTCGACGTGTATGAGCGCTTTGGCTTGAATGTGTCGTCCGCCACATTTGCCCATGGCATCCATCTGTCGGCCAGCGAGCGCCAGCGCATCGTCGCGGCTGGAGCCAAGGTGGCGTTCTGCCCTAGCTCCAATTTGTTTTTGGGCAGTGGTTTGTTCGATCTTGCTGCCATGCCGATGGACAATCTGTCGATTGCCAGTGATGTGGGTGGCGGCACAGGTTTGTCGATGCTTTATACCTGCGCCGAGGGCTACAAAGTGGGCCAAGCGCGGGGTCACCAAATGCACCCGACCGAGGCTTTTTATGCGATCACGGCAGGTAACGCCAAATCACTGGGTCTGGCGGATGAGATTGGTCAGCTGCGACCGGGCTACTCAGCAGATCTCGTGGTGTTGAACCCGTCGAAGCCGCAGGGGCTAGCTGAGCGTTATGCGACTTGTGAGGAGCTAACAGATGCACTGTTTGCTCTCATGATGCTCAGCGACGACCGCAGTATTGAGCGCTGCTATATCGCAGGCAAGCTGGCTTACAGTGCGAGTGCGCAATGATGGGTTTTGAATTCAACCTCGGCGAATGGACCATATTGCTCTTTCGTGTGCTGCATATCGTCACTGCGATTGCATGGATTGGCGCGTCATTTTACTTCGTTTGGCTGGATATGAACCTGCGCCCTGTACCCGAAGCCAAGCACGGCAAGGGTCTTCATGGTGACCTTTGGGCGATTCACGGCGGTGGTATTTACGAGGTGCAAAAGTACACGCTGGCGCCCCCGCAGATGCCGCAAACTCTGCATTGGTTCAAATGGGAGGCTTACAGCACCTGGCTAACGGGCAGCGCTTTGTTGGTGCTTTTGTATTATGGCCGGGCGCAAACCTATCTCATCGATGGCTCGAGTTGGGTGCAAGAACCCAGCGTGGCTATCCTTGCCAGTATTGGCTTTTTGGCGCTCAGTGTCGGTGGTTATGAGGTGTTGGTACGGCGCAAAAACCTCTCTGTCCGGCCACTGGCTGGGCTGATTGTGCTTTGGCTGGGCATGCTTTGTTGGCTGGCTTTTCAGCTGTTCAGTCAAAAAGCCGCTCCTATTCACATTGGCGCGGCAATGGCCTCCATCATGGCGGCAAACGTCTTGCTGGGAATCATTCCCGGGCAGCGCGCCTTGGTGCAGGCCATCGAGTCCGGTGGCGAGCTAGACCCCGAGCCGGCTTTGGCCGCGCGCAAGCGATCTCTGCACAACAATTATCTGACGTTGCCGGTGGTGCTGTGCATGGTGTCGAACCACTCCATGTTCCTATATGGCCATCCGCTGGCTTGGGCGGTGCTGATTGCGCTCATGCTGAACGCCGCCTACCTGCGGCACTTCTTTAATCTGCGGCATCAAGGAATCCTGCGGCCCAGCATTATCGTCATTTCCGCAGTGATCTTCGTGCTGACGGCCATGGTGAGCGATCGCCTTGCAGGTGGTGTGAGCTTTGTCGAGGACGACAGTGAGGTTGCGGTGCTCACCGATCAGCAGATGCTGGTGTTGGTCGCCGAGCACTGTGGCAATTGTCATGCAATGGAGCCGACGTTCCCCGGTTATGCAGCGGCTCCCGGCGGCATTGTGTTGGACAGCCTTGGGGCACTCGATACGTACAAAGCGCGTACGGTGAGTTCGCTAAAGAGCGGCTACATGCCCTTGGGCAACATGGGCGGCCTCACCGCTGAGCAGCGCGCTGCCATGCTGCGCTATCTGGAGTAGCGATTCGCTTGGGCTGAATGTCCCCAGCTTTTTGCTGTGTCGCTATGTCGGTGCGTGGTTTGCGTACCAGTGCCGAGCAATATCCACGCGGCGGCAAATCCACACGTCGTCATGTGACGCGACGTATTCGAGAAAACGGCGCAGCGCGGGTGTTCTGCCTGGGCGCCCAGCAATGCGGCAGTGCAACCCCACGTTGAGCATTTTCGGTGCGTCGGCACCTTCAGCGTAGAGCTGATCAAAGGCGTCCTTTAGGTAGTCGTAAAACTGTGTACCCGAGTTGAAACCCTGAGCGGTGGCGAACCGCATATCGTTGGTATCCAGCGTGTAAGGAATAATCAGGTGGGGTTTGGATTCATGCGTATGCCAAAAGGGTAGGTCGTCCGCGTAGGAATCTGAGTCGTACAGCAGGCCGCCTTGTTGCAGAATCAGTGCTCGGGTATTGGGGCTGTCGCGTCCGGTGTACCAACCTAGGGGAGGCTCGCCGGTAACCTTGGTGTGCGTAGCAAATGCCAGAGCGATCTGCTCGCGTTCCTCGTCGATGCTCATATGCTGGTGCGTAATCCAGCGGTAGGCGTGGCTCGCGATCTCCCAGTTTGCCTCCAGCATGGCGGCCACAGCGGTAGGGTTTCTTTCCATGGCCATGCCAACGCCGAACACGGTCACGGGTATGGACAACTCTGTAAACAAGCGATGCAACCGCCAAAAGCCAGCCCGACTACCGTATTCGTAAAGTGACTCCATACTCATGTGCCGATTGGCGAACGACTCTGCGTTGACAATTTCTGACAAGAACGTTTCAGAGCCTGCGTCACCGTGCAGAACATTGTTCTCAGCGCCTTCCTCGTAATTGAGGACAATCTGTACGGCAATACGAGCGCCATCGGGCCACCTTGGATCGATGGGCTGGTTTGCGTAGCCAACCATGTCTCTTGGGTAATCAGAGTCTCTTGGGTAATCAGACAAAAAAATCTCCTATTGGCTAAGTCATGCTCAACAAAGCAAAAACCGCCAGCAAACACAACGACGACTAGGCATTAGATCAACAACCCGCACAGGCCTGCATAGGCCTGCAGAGGCCAGAGGATAGGACGACAGTTGTCGTGGCATGCCGTTACACCGGATCGCCCGGCGCGCACTAATTCAAGGCGCCGAAAACCTGATAGGCGCCCACTGAATGGGTTGATAGCATGGCACAGCATTTGCAGATCGATTGTTTGGGCGCCGGATCTGGATTCCGGACTTATCGGCCCGAACAAACATGAGCTGCACCGCGCCATTTAGCATTAGGCACTTGAACGACCATGACCAAACAAGCCGTCGCTTTTACATCACCGCATTTTTTGGCCACCCAAGCAGGCATGGACGTACTGCAGCGTGGCGGCAATGCCGTGGACGCGATGATCGCGGCGGCGGCGATGATCGCAGTCGCCTACCCTCATATGAATGGTTTGGGCGGTGACGGCTTTTGGCTCGTGCACCAGCCGGGTCAGAAACCTTGGGCCATTGATGCCAGCGGTACCGCAGCCACCGCAGCCAGCCCAGATTGGTATGCCCAGCGCTCGCTGCAAACCATACCGGCGCGAGGCGCCCCTGCGGCATTAACCATGGCAGGTACCGTTGCGGGTTGGCAGCTAGCGCAAGACACCTGGTCAGCGAAAAACCCTGCTGAGCAGGTAATGCCCATTGCCGACCTGTTGGCTGCTGCAATAACGCGGGCAGAGGACGGTATCGTGGTAACCGATAGTCTTGCGGCGGCATCGCAGAAAGTTGCCGATGAACTGCAAGGCGCTGACGATTATCAGCGCGTATTCACTCGGCATGGCAGTCCTGTGCAACCGGGCGAAACATTCCGCAACCCAGCGTTGGCGGGTCTGCTAAAGCTGCTCGCAGAGCAAGGTCTGCAAAGCTTCTACCGTGGTCAGGTGGCGGAAGGTTTGGCGCAACATTTGTCAGCTTGCGGATCGCCCATCAGCCTCGACGACTTTACCAGTTACCAAGCCCAACTCGTGACGCCACTAGAGGTATCGATCGATGGCGCTGAGATATTTAACCTGCCGGCACCCACGCAGGGATTTGCGTCGCTGCTGCTGATGGCCTGCTATGACCGTTTGGCAAAAGCCGAATGGCCTGAGGCCGAGAGCATTCATGCGCTGATTGAAATTACTAAGCATGTTTTTGCACTGCGGGAACAGTGGGTCGCTGACCCCTCCCAAGTACCGGTGGATTTACAGGAGCAGTTGTCTGCCGCGTCTGTTGCCCGAATTGCTGCCGAGATTGATCTTCAAGGCGTGGCGCAGTGGCCGCGACCGGCCCAGGGTGGCGATACGGTTTGGATGGGCGCAAAGGACGCTGACGGAACCATGGTCAGCTTTATTCAAAGCTTGTACTGGGAATTTGGCTCCGGTGTTGTTGTGCCGCAGTACGGTTTGGTTTGGAATAACCGAGGGTCGAGCTTTTCTTTGGCGCCGGGCATTAGGCAACTTGCACCGAGGCGCAAACCGTTTCATACACTTAACCCGTCGTTGCTGATCGACCACAGCGGCGAGCGCATCGCCTTCGGCACCATGGGCGGCGAGGGTCAGCCGCAAACCCAAGCGGCATTAATGATGCGTCATCGATATAGACAACAAAGCCTCGCTGACGCTGTCAGTCGGCCCCGTTGGTTGCTCGGACGGACCTGGGGTGACGAGGACCACGGCCTTAAGATCGAAAACGACTTAGACGCAGTCATTGTTGCTGCACTTGAAAGTCGAGGGCATAGCATCACCATGGTGCCCCCTCGTAATGAGGCAATGGGCCACGCGGGTATGGTCAAAGCCATGACCGACGGCGGTGCCGAGGCCGCCACCGATCCGCGCAGCGACGGCCTAGCACTGACATCAGGATAAATAAATTGTGACAGCTCCCTATCTACCACCGCCGCGCCTGCTCATGGGCCCCGGCCCGATCGATGCAGACCCGCGGGTTTTGCAAGCCATGTCCAGCCAATTGATCGGACAGTTTGATCCGAGTATGACCGCCTGCATGGATCTCACCATGGCCTCGTATCGGGAGGTATTTTGTACCGACAATCAGTGGACGTTCTTGGTCGATTCAACCTCCAGAGGCGCCATCGAGGCATCAATGGTGTCGCTGGTAGAACCCGGTGACACAGTACTGGTGCCGATTTTCGGCCGCTTTGGATATCTGCTGAAAGAAATTGCCAGTCGCTGCGGTGCCAACGTAGAAACCATCGAAGTGCCCTGGGGCACGGTGTTTGACCCCCAGCAAATCGCCGACGCCATTCGTGAAACCCAGCCAAAAGTCTTGGCGATTGTGCAGGGCGATACGTCCACGACGATGTTGCAGCCATTGGCCGATATCGGCGCACTGTGTCGTGAGGCCGGCGTGATTTTGTACTGCGACGCGACTGCGTCCATCGGCGGCAATGCGCTGCAAACCGACGACTGGGGTCTAGAGGTCGTGACAGTGGGTTTGCAAAAGTGCTTGGGCGGTCCTTCGGGCAGCGCGCCAATTACCCTGGGCGAGCACGCTGTAGACGTTATTAAGGCGCGGCGACATGTTGAGGCGGGCATCAAAACTCAGGATCACCGAGAAGGCAACGGACTGAGAATCGCCTCCAACTATTTTGATCTTGCGATGATCATGGATTACTGGGGGCCTGAGCGGCTCAACCACCATACCGAAGCAACCTCCATGCTTTATGGCTCGCTCGAGTGCGCGCGCATATTGCTCGAAGAGGGTTTGGACAATGCCATTGCGCGCCATGAACTCAACGGTCGTGCGCTGGCCGAGGGCCTGCTCGCCATGAACCTGCAGCTTTACGGCGATCAACAAAACCGCATGAACAATGTGGTCGGCGTGTACATACCCGTGCAGGTCAACGGCGCCCTAGTTCGCCACGACATGCTGCACGATTATGGCATTGAAATTGGCACGTCCTTTGGGCCGTTGGATGGCGTTATCTGGCGCATTGGCACCATGGGCTACAACGCGCGCCCCGATGCAGTGCTGAAAACCCTCGCCTGTTTAGAGCAGTGTTTGATCAGCTCGCAACACGGCATGCAACCCGGCGCGGCAGTCGCAGCAGCGAAGAAAACCTACGCAGCCGCGCAGACCTCCTAGCCGACGATGCGCAGCGCAAAAAATCAAGGCCAAGTTTGTGATGTCGTGGCGGTGGCGGCCGCAAGGGTAATGCAGCGGTGCGATATCCTCGCGACGCTCTCTGCAAGCCCGAGCTTTATTGAGCGAACCTATCTCAGTCCAGCGCATGCCCAAGCCAACGACATGGTCCAAGGGTGGATGCGCGAAGCGAAGATGAGTACTCGGCAAGATGCTGTCGGCAACATCTGGGGTCGCTATGCCAGCAGCGACACCTCGGCCCCTACCCTCATCGTTGGCTCACATCTCGATAGTATTGTTAACGCGGGAAAATACGACGGCATTCTTGGCGTTCTGCTGGGCATCGAGCTGTGTGACCTGCTCGCTGCCAGTGGCACCGACCTGCCGTTCAACTTAGACGTCGTGGGTTTCTGTGATGAAGAAGGCGTTAGGTTTGGTGCAACCCTGCTTGGCAGCTTAGCGATCAGCGGTAAGTGGCAGGACAGCTGGGCTGAATTGACCGATACCGATGGCATCAGCCTCGCTCAAGCCATGCAAAATTTTGGTCTGTCGATTAGCGAAGCCAGCACTGCTGCGCTGGATCCGGCGTCGGTGCGGGGTTTTTTGGAAGTGCATATAGAACAAGGTCCGGTGCTCGAATCGCGTGACCTGCCAGTAGGGGTGGTGACTGACATCTCAGGCGCACGCCGATTTAGCCTAGTGGTCGAAGGTAAGGCAGGCCACGCCGGTACCGTGCCCATGTCTATGCGCAAGGATGCCCTGCTGGGAGCCAGTCAATGTATCGCCTTGGTCGAAGAGGCGACAAAGCGTTTCAATGTGCTCGCAACCGTTGGAGACATTTCTTGCACACCCGGGGCGGCCAACGTAATTCCCGGCAGCGTGCAGTTTTTGCTGGACATCAGAAGCGCGAAAGATCGTCTGCGTGACCGCGCGTTGGATTGGTTGATGGCGGCTATGCGCTCGCACTGCCGTAAGCGCGGATTGAACATCGACAGTATCGAGATCCACAGTGCGGACGCAGCCGCTTGTGATAGCCGTTGGCAGCGGCTTTTTGAGCATGCGATGCGTGATGCAGGCATCGAGGTGAATTCGCTCGCCAGCGGTGCGGGTCACGATGCCATGGCAATGACCGGTTTTACGCCGATGGGCATGCTTTTTGTGCGCTGCAAAGAGGGTATTAGCCATCACCCCGATGAGTCGATTACGACGAACGACGCAGCGGTTGCACTCGACGTGCTCACCCGAGCGGTCTGTGCAGATGCGGGTGTAGCAGCTCCTATTTAATGCGAATGCCCCGAGCTATTCGTCAACGCCCCTGATCACAATGAGCTTAGAGCTTGCGTTTGCCCGCCGCATATCGTGAATGGGCGTCACCTCCGGTGAGGTTACCCAAGCCAAGGCGTTTTCTTCTTTCGCAAAAGCGATGACAACCATTCGATCGGGCCGCCAGTCCGTGTCGGCGAACAGAATCTCGCCAGCCCTGATGACATAGGTGCCACCAAATTGTTCGACGGTTGGGGTGATTAGCGCGAGGTACTTGGCGTACTCATCGGGGTTGTGTACATCGTTATCCACGACAACGTAGGTTGTCATTTAGCCTCCTGAGTTAGGTTGGTTTCGGGCTTCGAGACATATTGATCACACTGGCGCAGCCTTTGTTGGCTTTGCCACTGCTTAGGAGTCTTTAGGCGATGGCGCCGCAATATGCTTGGAGAGAATGTCGTAGATGTCGGGTTTGTTCTCGCGAATCTCTTCGGGACTCAGTCCTTCGATGGAGTGAGGGTAAACGAGCCATTCGTCACTCTCGTGCAAAAAGTAGTCAGGTTCCTCATCGGTCTCGTTACGGGTCGGCTTGTAGTAAGGAACGGCGACGCGAATATCCGTGGGCATGTTGAGCTTCAGGCTCTCCGCCATCGCCTTCTTAATGGTATGAATCGTTCGGCCAGTGTCATAGACATCGTCCACGATCAGTACTCTGTCGTCGGCAGACAGACGTTTCACCAAATAACTCAGGCCAAAAATTCGAACATCCCGGGATTGTTTATCGATACCGCTGTATGAACTGGTGCGGACTAAAATGTGATCCGTCGGAATGCCTTTGACGGCAAAGTACTCTTGCACGGGCAACCCGATGGGCGCGCCGCCTCGCCACAGAGCCATAATAAAAGACGGCCTGAAACCGCTTTGATACACTTTATGGGCGAGGCGAAACGAATCATTAAGCAACTCATTGGCGTCAAGATAGTGCTTGTAAGTCATAAATCGTGGCTGCGACAGTAAGGACGTTTGGGACAGCGGGTTCGCAAACATAATACGACAAACCCATGACGATAATCGAATGAATGACACTGGCGATCAAAAAGTCTTTGTAGACGAGCGCTCTCACATACTCGACTCCTATCGATTAGGCGAAAAGATTTTTGCTGATGGCTTTGAGCCGACGTTTATCGTCGGGCTGTGGCGCGGTGGCAGCGCTGTTGCGCTAGTTGTGCAGGAATGCTTCGCCTACCTCGGCGTTCCCACCGAACACACCACCATACGAACCTCCTACAGTGGCCGAGAACAGTACGAGCAATCCATGCGCCGATTTGAAGGCATCCGTGTGCATGGCAAGAGCTATGCGCTGGAGGCTCTGAGCGCCGATGATCGGCTGTTGATTGTGGATGATGTCTTCCGCACCGGTCGCCATTCTCGCGCCGTTGTTGATCAATTGCGCGTCGGGCTGAGACGCAACATGCCAAAGGAAGTTCGTGTGGCGGCGCTGTGGAAACACACCCAGTCGGACGACTCGCAGCTGGATTATTTCCTCCACGAGACTGATCGTTGGGTGGTGCTGCCATACGAACTCAGCGGCTTGTCGCCCAATGAAATCCGCGCCAACAAACCCCAGTTGAGCCAGCTATTCCCTGACGGTTAAAAGAACGCTGGCTTCTTTTTTGCTCCTTACTCGCGCTCTTTCCAAGGCTCGCGGACACTGATCTTTTGTCACATACTCAAGACAAAGGAAGAAACTGCGAGCGGGAGGAAGCAGCAATGTACGACATCATTATTCGGGGTGGATCCCTGGTAGATGGCACCGGTGCTGAACCGGTATTGGGGGACCTGGCGATCAAGAACGGTCTGATCGCCGCGATGGGCCAGGTCGATGGCGAAGCAAGGGAAGTTATCGATGCCACGGGTCACACAGTGACGCCAGGTTTCATCGACACCCATACTCACCTAGATGCGCAAATTGGTTGGGACCCTGACATGACGCCGGTTAGCTGGCATGGGGTCACCACAGCGCTAATCGGCAACTGCGGTGTGACTTTTGCACCCTGCAAACCAGCAGATCGAGAGTTCCTCGCTTCAATGATGGAGACCGTTGAAGACATACCGCGCGAAGCCATCCTCTCCGGTCTGCCCTGGGACTGGGAACAATATGGCGAGTATTTGAATTCTATTTCGGAAAAACCGACGGCCATCAACATTGCCGGCCTAGTTGGCCACAGTGCGATCCGCTATTACGTCATGGGTGATCGCTCTTTTGAGGAACAAGCCAGCGCTGAAGAGAAGCAGCAGATGGCTGATATCGTGGCGAAGTCGCTGGAAGGCGGTGCCTTTGGTTTTTCCACAAACCGATTTGAACCGCATAAAGCGCCTGACGGGCGATCCATCCCCGGCACCTTTGCAGAGCCTGACGAACTGGCAGTCATCTCCAAAGCCGTTGCCGAGCGTAACGGCCTGATGCAATCCGTGGGCGCAAGTCCCGATGTTATGGAAGCCATTGCCAACGAAGGCAGTCGCCTTTTGTTCAGCTATGGCACCAAGGCGGAACCTGGTGCTGGTGCCAAGAGCGCGCAGTGGCTCGAGCAGTTCTCCGCTGGTCGCCAGGTAACCGCGCTCACCCATGTTCGCAGTTCAGGCCTGCTTTTGAGTCTGTCGACCAAATTCACCATACGTGGCGAAGCATGGAAGCAGCTGAACGAAGCCAATGTAGCAGAGAGCCTGCGGTTGATTGACGATGCGGACTTTGTCGCGCAACTGGTGGCAGAGGCGGAAGCCTCGGAAGCGAAGAAATTTGTTGGCGAGCTGTTTTATCTCGGCGCCGACGAGGTGCCTAACTACACCGAAAAGCGCAGTGTCAAAGAGATGGCCGACCAGGCAGGGGAGCATTGGGCCGAGACCCTGCTGCGTTTGTCTAAGGAGACGCAAGGCCGTGCGTTGTTTAACTGGCATATGTTTCAAAAAGACATGGGCGAGCTGAAAGATTTGCTCACCCAGTCCAGCCATATCTTCCCAGGTCTTGGCGACGCCGGTGCCCACGTATCACAAATCATGGATGCTGGTTGGTCGACCTTTATCCTGTCTTACTGGTACCGCGAAACCGGCACGTTCACCCTCGAACAAGCCGTCGAGAAGATGACCAGTGGTCCAGCCAAGGTGTTGGGGCTGACCGACCGAGGAGTGTTATCGGTGGGGATGAAGGCTGACGTTAACGTATTCGATGCGAACGAAGTCACGGAACTGCAGCCAACGTTGGTCCACGACTTCCCCAATGGTGCGCCACGCTTTATTCAAAAGTCACGTGGCTTCAAGGCGACCATTGTGAACGGAGCGGTCAGTGTTCGAGACGGTGAGCTGACGGGCACGCGAGCGGGTGAAGTGCTTCGTCACGGCCAAAGCTAGAACGCTGCTGCCAATCAAACTGCCGGCCGTGGGCCGGCAATCCACTATCGAAACTCGTAGCACTGAGTCAGTTGACCCAGTGCAGGTTCAGGCTGGTCGCAGATCACGCGCGGTCTGGATCGGGCCAATACAGGAGGGGATATGACGTTTAGCGGTGTGTTGATCGCGAATCGGGGAGAAATTGCCATACGTATCGCACGGGCAGCGCAAGATCTGGGGTTGCGCACGGTTGCCGTGTATTCCCAAGACGACGCCGCCAGCCTGCACACACAGGTAGCAGACGAGGCAGTTCAGTTGGAAGGGCTTGGTGCGCGGGCTTACCTCAACATCGAGGGCGTGATTGCAGCAGCTCAAGCCAGCGGCTGCGATGCCATTCATCCCGGCTACGGTTTCTTGTCTGAGCAGGCCGAATTTGCCACCGCCTGCGCGAATGCGGGCATTAAGTTCATTGGACCGACGGCAGAGCACCTGGGTTTGTTTGGCGACAAGGCCCGTGCGCGGGAAGCAGCCATTGCTGCAAATGTGCCGGTACTGCAGGGCATTGATCGCGCGGTGACCTTAGCAGAGGCTCAAGCATTCTTCGGCCAGCATCCCGGAGGCATCATCATCAAGGCGCTGGCAGGCGGCGGTGGTCGCGGCACTCGTGCGGTCACTAACGCGGCTGACCTGGCGGAAATTTTTGCGCGCTGTCAGTCCGAGGCGAAGGCGGCATTTGGTATTGAAGACGTCTACGTCGAGGTCTTTTTGCCCAAGGCCAAGCATATCGAAGTGCAAATCATCGGCGATGAGCATGGCAGCATCACGCACCTTGGCGAGCGTGAGTGTTCTGCCCAGCGGCGCAATCAAAAAGTGGTGGAGATAGCTCCTGCGCCAGCGCTGGATGAAGAGCTGCGGCAGCGCATGATTGAGGCGGCAGTGCGTTTCGCGCAGGCGCAGAACTATCAAAGCTTGGGCACCTTCGAGTTTCTCCTCGACACCTCAGGCAGCGGTTTTGAGTTTGTGTTCATCGAGGCCAACGCGCGGCTGCAAGTGGAGCATACGGTTACCGAAGAAGTCACCGGCGTTGATCTGGTGCAAAGCCAGATTCGTGTGGCCGGCGGTGAATCCCTGTCGGACCTCGACTTGGCAGATCCGGCAACGCCACGCGGCTTTGCCATTCAAGCCCGGGTGAATTTAGAAACCCTCGGTGCTGATGGTTCGGTGCTGCCCTCTGCAGGCACGCTTACCGCCTACGAACCCCCCAGCGGCCCCGGCGTGCGGGTCGATGGCTTTGGTTATAACGGTTATCAAACTTCTACGGCCTTTGATTCGCTGCTGGCCAAGGTCATCGTTTCGACCAAGGCCGACAACTTTGCCGCGGCCTGTGCCAAGGCGGGCAGGGCACTAACTGAATTTCGTATCGAAGGTCTCAGTGCCAACACGGATTTTCTGCAGAACATCTTGAGTCATACCGACTTTGTCGAGGCGTCGATTCATACCCGCTGGGTAGATGAAAACATGCAGACTCTCGCGTCCCCTTCGGGTCAGCGTAATCGCTATGTGAGCGCGCAGCAGGGGGAGCCTGGCGACGGCTTTGCTGGCGCTCGCGTAGACACTTCAGACCCGCTGGCTTTGTTCGCTCACGATGCCGAAATGAAGAACCGTCGGAGCGAAGTGGTGCAGGAAGCTGCCGTAATTACCGGCCCTGACGGATCTGTAGGTGTTAGCTCACCGATTCAAGGCACCATTGTGTCGATTGACGCAGCTGTGGGCGACGAAGTGCGGGCCGGTCAACAGCTAGCGGTGGTCGAGGCCATGAAGATGGAACATGTGATCGCCGCTGACTTCGACGGCATCGTGCGCCAAGTCACCATGGCAGAAGGCGACGTGGTTCGTGAAAGCTTTCCCATCGTTTTTGTGGAAGAAGCCCACGTCAGTGGCGGTGCGCAAATCACCGACGAGGCCGTGGACCTTGATCATATTCGCGCAGACCTGCAAGAAAACTATGACCGGCATGCATATACCCTAGACGAGAATCGTCAAGAAGCAGTGGCAAAGCGACACGCCCGAGGCGGCCGCATGCCGCGCGAGAACATCGCCGAGTTGATGGACGATGGCTCATTCAAAGAATACTGGCCCTTGGTCGTGGCGCGTCAGCACAAACGACACGATATGGATTCGCTGCGCGAGCGCACGCCGGGGGATGGCGTGGTGGCCGGTACCGGCACCGTGAATGCAGATCTGTTCGGTGACGAAGCCGCGCGAGCCATGGTGGTGCACTACGACTACACGGTGCTCGCGGGCACACAGGGGGCGCGCAATCACTACAAGCAAGACCGCATGTTTGAGCTGGCCCTGCGCTGGCGCATTCCGCTGATTTTATTTGGCGAGGGCGGCGGTGGTCGTCCTGGCGATGACAGCACCGGCCCTGCGGTCGCCTTCGACACCCCCACCTTTACGACCTTTTCTAAGCTTTCTGGTGCCGTGCCCTTGGTCGGTGTGAATCATGGGCGGTGTTTCGCGGGCAATACGGCGTTGCTCGCCTGCTGCGATGTGATCATCGCAACCAAGGAT
Organism: OM182 bacterium; assembly: GCA_004213835.1. GTDB lineage: Bacteria > Pseudomonadota > Gammaproteobacteria > Pseudomonadales > Azotimanducaceae > UBA4421. The sequence goes on from SHAE01000007.1 coordinate 19,125, forward strand.
TCTACCATCGCCATGGGCGGGCCAGCCATGATCGAGGGCGGCGGTCTGGGTATTTACACCCCGGAAGAAGTTGGCCCCATGTCCTTTCAGGTGCCCAACGGGGTTGTGGATATTCTGGTCGAGGATGAAGCCGAGGCGGTTCACGTAGCGAAAAAGTATCTCAGCTATTTCCAAGGCAGCCGACAAGATTGGCAGGCGCCGGATCAACGCAAGCTGCGGCATATCGTGCCGGAGAATCGACTGCGTTTGTACGACATGCGCGAGATCATCGATACCGTAGCCGACGAAGATTCGTTGCTAGAGATTCGCAAAGAATTTGGCATTGGCGTGATCACCTGCTTTATTCGGGTAGAAGGCAAACCTATGGGCGTCATCGCCAACAACCCGCACCATTTGGCTGGCGCCATCGATTCCGACGGCGCAGACAAAGGCGCGCGCTTTATTCAGCTTTGCGACGCTTTTGATATTCCCATCCTCAGCCTAATGGACTGCCCGGGCATGATGGTGGGGCCAGATGTCGAAGCAACAGCCCTGGTCCGCCACTGCGTACGCATGTTCAACGCCGGCGCAAACCTTACAACGCCAATGTTCGGTGTGATCGTGCGTAAAGCCTATGGCTTGGGTGTACAGGCCATGTGCGGGGCAAGCGCCTTGGCTGGCTTTTTCACAGTCGCATGGCCAACCGCCGAGTTCGCTGGCATGAACATCGAAGGTTCGGTAAAACTTGGCTATCGCAACGAACTGATGGCCATTGAAGATCCCCAAGAACGCGCAGATGAATTTCAGCGTCGGGTGGATCGGGCCTACGAATCGGCCAAGGCCGTGAACGCAGCTGCCGGTGGTGGCCTAGATGACGTGATCGATCCCGTGGAGACGCGGTCTTGGGTAGCAGAAAGCCTGAAGCGCCTGCCACCCGTGCCAGCGCGCACGGAGAAAAAATACCCGTTCGTCGACACTTGGTAAGCAAATCCGGAGGCGCTACCCATGAACTACTTTGACTACTCAGAGTTCGAAATTGAGATTCGCGAAGATCTGCCTGCAACCTATGCCGCTTACTGGACGCAGTTAGCAAAACCCGGCAACTGGTGGACTGGCGCCCAGCGGGTCGCCATTGCCGAAGAAACCCGCAACGCGCTGACCTGCGCATTTTGCGCTGAGCGTAAGCAAGCTCTGACGCCCTACGGTATAGCGGGTGAGCACGACCATGCTGGCGTGTTGCCCGAGCGAGTGGTCGATGCGGTGCACCGAATCATTACCGACCAAAATCGCATTACCCAAGCCTTGGTGGACGACAACGCTGCGAACGGACTCAGCAAAGCGGCCTACGTAGAGCTTGTTGGCATTGCGGTGACGGTATTTAGTATTGACGAATTTCATCGCGCCATGGGCCTGCCGGTGGAAACGCTGCCGGAACCTGTGGCGGGAGAGCCGTCGCGCTATATGCCTCCTACCTTGGTGAGCGATATGGGGTTCGTGCCGACAATTCCTGCCGAGGGAGCGACAGCAAACGAGGCGGATCTATGGCAGCCGGGCTTTGCGCATAACGTGGTGCGGGCCCTGTCCTTGGTGCCAGACGCAGTACGCGATTGGCACAAAGTCGCCGGAGCACAATATCTGTCGTTGCCTGGTATGCAGAACATGGTGCAGGACGAAAACCGCTCGATTAATCGCATGCAAATGGAGCTAATCGCCGGTCGCGTGTCCTCGGTTAACGAGTGTTTTTACTGAACCAGCGCGCACGCAACGATGCTCCGTGTGAGCGCGATGACCACCGAAACAGACGTCGACTTGCAGGGCGTCAATGGCGATGCAGCTAGCGCTGCCAAGGGTATTGAGTATGGCGCTGAACTGATGAGCTTCGCGGAAAGTTTGGCTCAACGAGATGACCAAGCGCTTGCAAGCGCTCGTATGACTCTGCAGCGAGTCGCCGGTGATAGGGTGATGGTGGATGCCGCCGGTGTTGCCGCGAATTTTCAGCGTATGGTGAGAATTGCTGATTCCATCGGCATTCCTTTCGACAACATGCAAAGCGACTTTGTGAATAGCATTCAAGCGGAGCTGGGTCTGACGCGCTTTGCCAGCGCCCAGCATTCGCTCGTAGACGGTTAGTCAGGCAATAGACTAGCCCAAGCCTGTTGCCGCATATTTTGTGTCTGGTGCTTTGAGTCGGAGTTTGCTGCGCGGCGTTGCTGCCTGATAGCGGATTTCTTTGACAGGGCTAGTCAAAAGATTGGAATAAGTGCTTCGGCTAGATGAACAAATACCATATGAAAGCTGCCAAAAAGCCAGCGACGAGAGCTAAGACCTCCATGGTGTAACTTTTTACTCGCATAACCGTCGCTGCGGAAAAGGCGGCGATACCCCATATCATCGAAGTGTAGGTGTAAATTTTTAACTGGCTGTCGAGCTCAACAATACGGCCAAACCAAAGTGTCCGCCCAACTTCATAATCACTGACTATCAATGCCATAAGGATAGCAAGCGGCGTTGCGGCTAATCCCATTAGCACCTTCATGTCGCCATCTACCCATCGAATGAACTTGTCCAGCAGGGTTTCTTTCATCTTTAACCGCTCAGAGGCGAAACGAACTTAACTCGTTGTCGTCGAGGTTGCGCAACCAGACGCTATTTATTGCACAAAGTGGTGGATAAAAGCTGCCAAGGTGGTGATTGATTGCGTTGAAAGGGAAATACTTTGACATGCTTCACGACTTTAGGAATCTGTTAGTTCGCTAAGGCTCCGCATCAACGCATTTTGTGCTCTGCTTTCTCCGCCAATACGGCATCAAATCATATGAGGGGAAATCTATGAGTACGGATCGAATACTGACGGCTATTGGAGTACTGCTGGCCATTGTTGCCGCCTTTGTGGCGCTGGAGTGGTGGGCTGTGATACTGGTCTTGCTGGGATTGTTGAGCGGGTTTTTGTCACCGCTCACGGATATGGCAGCAAGAACAGGTTATACCGTTGCAGCGATCGCTCTGCCGACCATCGCTGACGCGTTGGATGCCATTCCAATGGCAGGGTCATACCTGAACGCAATTATCGATAACTTTGCCGTCGTTATTGCCGGTATCGTCATCGCCAACTTTCTGTTGGTCATTGTCTCGCGGCTAATGGAGAGCGAAGCCGCGTAGCTCGCAGAACGCTACCGCCGCTGGGTCAGGTCTGATCCAGCGGCTATCTGTGTCGCCCTATCCTATGCCAGCAGCCAGCACATCGGGTACTTCGATGTACTTGGCGCGCAAGTACTCACCTAGCGATTTCGCTTGTTTATCGATGCGATGGTTCGACGCCGCCCCTGTGCCAAGCACGCCCTTGATGTAGAAATTCATCGCTTTAAGGTTGGGCATGTCGTAACGCTCTACGTCGTATTGACCAAAGTCCGGTACTAAGCGTTTGAACTCCTCTACGGTGAGATACTCGTACAAGAAACTGTAGGCCTCGTCGGTTTTTGCCCACACGCCGCAGTTGGCGTTGCCACCCTTATCGCCGGAGCGGGTGCCGAACAGGCGCCCAAATGGGATGCGCACAGCTGGGCCTGTCGGTGCAGGCGCGATGATGGCCGGTGTTTCTTGGTAATAGATCTCTTCCAAATCCAAACGCTGGGTGGGCAGCACCTCGGTCGTGGTACCACCAAGGTGCACCCGTTCAGTTAAACGTTGGCTGCTGATCAGCGCCGGCCAGTGAATGATGGCCGGGCCGCCGTTAAAGCCCGCCGCGCCGCGCCCGGTGTTGCCGGGAATACCCGCCAAGGCCAATTCGGTGGTTTTGGCCGCGAAGATGCGACCGAACTTGCTCGGGTCCTGTGCGGTGACGGTCACACGCAGTGCCGCATGGGCAACCTCGTTGCTGCCCGGGTCCTCATGGTCACTGCGGATCAGCTGTACTTCGACATCGTCGAATTGCTCGCGTCCGCCGATGTTGTGAAAAACTGCGTCCAAATACAGCTCGGCTTTCTTCTCAATATCAAGCCCAGTCAGCAGCACTTCCATCGACTGCTTATAAGGCCCTTGCGTGTTGAAACACACCTTATGTGTGGGTGGCGGGCTGCTGCCCCGGCAGCCGCTCACATACACGCGGTCGTCGCCCACTTGTTCAATCTGCATGGTATCGAAATGCGCGATGACGTCTGGGTTGTAGTAGGCCGGGGTAGAAATCTCGTATAGCAACTGTGCTTTGACCGTACCTTCGGAAATGAGGCCGCCGGTGCCCGGGTGTTTGGTCACCGTAAAGCTGCCGTTAGCCTCTATTTCGGCAATCGGATAGCCAACGTCGCGAAAGCTTGGTACTTCCTCAAAGAATGCGTAGTTGCCGCCACAGCACTGGGCGCCACATTCGATGATATGGCCCGCCGCCAGTGCGCCGGCAAGGGCGTCATAGTCGTTGCGCTGCCAATTGAACTTCCACGCCGCCGGGCCAATCACCACGGCAGCGTCGGTAACGCGCGGGCAAATGACGATGTCAGCACCTTGATCCAGCGCCTCCTTGATGCCCCAGCCGCCCAAGTAGGCGTTCGCGGTAAGCGCCTTTTGATCGGTGTCTTTGAGGTCCTGCTGGGTATCGAGATTGGTGAACGATTCGCCGTCGCCTTGGAGCTGTTCGAGATTAGGCAGCAAGTCATCGCCATCGATGTAAGCAACCTTCAGTTGCACACCCAGCTCTGCCAGAATTTTTTCCACCTCCGCTGCCATGCTCTTGGGGTTCAGCCCTCCAGCATTGGTTACGATCTTGATGTTCTTTTCACTGCACAGCGCCGCTACATCTTTGACCTGCTTCAAAAACGTACCGACGTAGCCAGTATCTTCTCCCCGCGTCTGCTGCTGGTTGTACAAAATCGACATGGTCAGCTCGGCAAGATAGTCACCGGTCAGTACGTCGATGGGGCCGCCTTCGACCATTTCTCGTGCAGCATCTAAGCGGTCACCGTAGAAACCGCTGCAGTTACCAATGCGTATCACATCGCTCATGTTGTCTCCCTCTCGACGCGCTGGCGTCGCCCTGATCTGTGGTTATTCTTTTATCCAATTGGGTTTGCGCTTCTCACGAAACGACGCCATGCCTTCTGCGCCCTCGTCAGAACGAAACATGCGCGCACTCCACTCGGCGGTTTCTTTGAACCCTGCCTCGATAGACAGTTGCGGCACCCGACGCGCCAGCTTTTTGCACTCTTGAACTGCAATAGGGCCGCCTAGGTTGATCATGGCAATTTGCTCTTCAACGCTACTGATCAGTTGGTCTTCTGGCACGGTGATGTGCGCAAGCCCCATGTCGACAGCCTGCTGGCCATCGAAACGCTCGCCGGTTAAGAACAACTTCATGCCGTGGTGTACGCCCAGCTTCGGCAGACAGACCACGGAAATGATCGCTGGTATGACGCCAATGCGTACCTCGCTGAAACTGAATTGCACATCAGTGCGCGTTACCACGATGTCGGATGCGCCGACCAACCCCAGCCCGCCGGCGAAGGCCGCACCGTTAATGGCTGCGATAACCGGTTTAGGACTGTCCATGATGGCGGTGAGCACGTCGGCATAGGGCACGGCGCGGCCGACGCCCTCTGAGAGTTGGCCGGGTGGGCTCTTCAGGTCGGCGCCAGCGCAGAACGCTGAACCGTTGCCAGTAATCACGATGGAGCGCACTTCATCGTTGGCGTTGGATGCCATCAAGTGATCGTAAAGCTCGGTGACCAATATCGCTGAGAGTGCGTTACGGTTATCCGGTCGGTTCAGCGTTATCCAAGCCGCACCGTTGCGAATCTCATACAGGGTTGCTTCGGTTGCACTCATGGTTATTCCTCTTCCGCCAATGTGACCAGCAGTTGGGCGTTGTCGACCTGATCGCCCACCCCCACATGCACTTGTTCAACGGTGCCGTCTCGCGGGGCAACGATGCGATGCTCCATTTTCATGGCCTCCAAAATCACCAATAAATCGCCTTTTGCCACCGTATCCCCGGCAGCAACTTCTGTGGTGAGCACCGCGCCGGGCATGGGAGCAGTCAAACCGCCGCTGGCGTCGACGCCTCTAGGATCTGGGTAACGCGGTAGCTCAATCAGCACCAAATCGCCGTTATCGCCGTGCAGCAGCCACTGCATCCCATTGCGCTGAATGTCGAACTGCAGTCGCTGGCCGTCTAACGCCAGATCAATGCGGCCTTCGCCGGCTTGGTGCATGGCCACGCTGTGGGTCTCGTCATTGCAGATCACCTTGAAGGTGCCATCGCGCAAACTCTGGTAAGCAACTGTTAGCTCGGTGTCGGCCACGGTGTAGGTCGTCGATTGCAGGGGCATGGTGGAGTTGCGCCAGCCGCTTGGCAGGGTGGTCAGCACCTTGGCGGCGAGCCTGCGCTGGGCCTGACTTTCCATGGCCACGGCGATGGCCGCTTGCAGGTGTTCAAGCTCAGATACCTCGCGCTGCAACGGCGGCTTTACTCGCTCGATAAAGTCTGTGGTGGTGTCACCGGCTAGGTACTGCGGCGTGCGCAACGTGGTAACGAGGAAATCACGATTGGTGTTGAGGCCCGCAATGGCGGTGGTTTCGAGTACCCGTGCCAGGCGTCCCGCGGCCTCGCGGCGGGTCGGCGCGTGCACGATAACCTTGGCGATCATGGGGTCAAACTGCGTGCTGATCTCGCTGCCGGCCTCTACGCCGGAGTCGAAGCGCGCCCCGCCTGCGGTAGCTGGCTTCCAGACCAAGACCGGACCCGGTGATGGCAAGAACCCCTTGGCCGGATTTTCTGCGTACAGGCGCGCCTCTATGGCATGACCGTTGATCGAAATCTCGTCTTGGGTAAAAGACAGCGTTTCGCCCTCGGCGACACGAATTTGCTCGCGCACCAAATCTTTGCCGATGATCTCTTCGGTGACCGGATGCTCCACCTGCAGGCGGGCATTCACTTCAAGAAAGTAGAAGTCGTCGTTGTCGCCGAGCAAGAACTCCACGGTGCCCGCGGAGGCGTAGCCAAGTTTTCGTGCCGCAGCGATAGCCGCATCGCCCATGCGCGATCGCAGGGCATCGTCCACAGCCGGCGAGGGGGCTTCTTCGATAATCTTCTGATGTCGGCGCTGGATGGAGCATTCACGTTCGTAGCAGTGCACGAGATTGCCGTGACTATCGCCGAGAATTTGAATCTCGATATGTCTAGAGGTGGCCAGCCATTTTTCAAGGAACACCGTGTCATCGCCAAAAGAGCTACCGGCTTCGCGCTTGGCGCCCTCAACCGCCGCCATCAGCTCGGCTTCGCTTGCAACCACACGCATGCCGCGACCACCGCCACCGGCGGAGGCTTTGACCAAGACCGGATAACCAATCTGCGCAGCCGCCGCGACGATATCGGTATCGGCAGTAATTTCGATGCCCGGCAGGGTGGGTACACCCGCTTCGTCCATGAGCCTTTTGGCAGACAGCTTGTCGCCCATTAAGCCAATGACTTCCGGCGACGGGCCAAGCCACTTTACGCCCGCATCAATAACGGCTTGGGCGAAGGCCTGGTTTTCGGACAAAAAGCCGTAACCCGGGTGGATGGCATCAGCGCCACTGCGTTTTGCCGCGTGTAATACCTTGGTTACGTCCAGATAGGTCTCGCCGGTGCTTTTGCCGTTAAGCGCAATGGCGGTGTCGGCTTCGAGTACGAAGGGTGCATTGACGTCACCGTCGGCATAAATCGCCACGGTGCTGATACCCATGGCTTGGGCGGTACGATTAATGCGTCGTGCGATCTCGCCGCGGTTGGCGACAAGCAGACGGCTGATGGGGGTAATTACATGCGCCATGTGCCGTACTCCTTGGTGCCTTTGACCGTATTGTTGTGGCAAGCCGACAGTGACATGGCAACAACGTTGCGGGTGTCGCGTGGGTCGATCATGCCGTCATCGGAAACTCGTGAGGTGGCGTATAAACCCTTGGAGCGCTCCTCTGCCCAATGCTCTGCAAAGGCTGCACGCTTAGCGTCGGCCTCCTCGTCAAATTCAATACCGCGCCGTGCAGCGGCGCCCTTGCCGACAATGGTCATGACACCGGCCATCACGGCAGGGCCCATGACGGCGATTTTCGAATGTGGCCAGATGTAGGTGAACTTGGTGCCGAAGGCTCGACCGCTCATGCCGTAGTTACCCGCGCCATAGGAAGCGCCAACGATCACGGTAATGTGCGGTACCGTAGAGTTCGCTACCGCGTTAACCATCTTTGAACCGTTCTTGGTAATACCGCCTTGTTCAAAGTCGGTGCCGACAATGAAGCCGGTAATGTTGTGCAAAAACAGCAGTGGCACGTCGATTTGGTTGCATAGCTGAATGAACTGCGCGGCTTTTTCGGCCGATTCTGAAAACAGCGCACCATTATTGCCGAGAATACCCACCGGATAACCGTGCACTGATGCCCAGCCACACACGACCGATGGACCATAAAGGGGTTTGAATTCTTCAAAGGCAGAGCCATCCACCACGCGCATGATCACTTCGCGAATATCCAGTGGACTTTTCAGATCCTTGGAGACCATGCCCAGCAACTCTTCTTCGTTGTGCACCGGCTCGTCAAAGGTGCTCTTGGGCTCGGGGCCAAGCTTGCGCCAATTCAGGTGCGAAACGACTTCACGGCAAATGCGAATGCCGTCCATTTCGTCTTGGGCGAGATAGTCGCCAAGTCCGGATGTTTGGGTATGCATGTCCGCGCCGCCAAGACTCTCGGCGTCGGCATCTTCACCCGTGGCCATTTTCACCAAGGGCGGGCCACCTAGAGACACCATGGCCTGGTTCTTCACCATAATGTTGTAGTCGCTCATGCCCGGTTGATAGGCGCCACCAGCCGTGGCAGCGCCAAAGATTACCGACACCGTGGGTATACGCATTTTTGATAGCTCGGAGATCTCGTAAAAGAGCCGCCCAGATTCGGCAAAGTGATCAACTTCTCGCTGCAGGGCGGCTTCCGCCTCGGCGTTGGGGTCGCCTTGGCTGTCGCCGCTGGCACCGCGTAAATCTGCGCCAGCACTTTCAACAAACTGCACGTAGGGCATGCGATTTTCGCGAGCGATTTCTAGGCCGCGCATCAACTTCTTCGAGTTAAAGGGGTTAAAGGCGCCTGCGCGTACAGATGGGTCATGGCCCAAGATCACGCATTCCACGCCTTCAATGACGCCGATGCCGACGACGAAGCCAGAGCCGATGTCGTAGGAAGAGCGCCACGCCGCCAGCGGGCTGATCTCAAGAAATGGTGAATCCTGATCAAGCACATGGGAGATGCGCTCGCGAATGGGCATTTTGCCGCGCTTGCGAATCCGCGCGACGGCTTCTTCGCCACCGCCCTGAGCAGCCTCGTCATACAGCTGCTGCAGCTGCGCCAAGGTCTCCATCATGTCGGACTTATTGGTTTGGAATACCTCAGACCGGGTATCCAGTTTTGAATCCAAAACAGGCATATCTGCTTCCCCCTCTTACTGCCTTGCGGCAACAAACACCCCACTGAGGAACAAAGCTAGCAGAATAAAAAGCCAGCCATAAGGTTTTTTTGTGGGTGGGTTTGCATCGCAGCGAAGAGAAGGTCTAAGCGATTTGCTCATTTGCGTGCGCGCGACTGTCAGTCAAATGTGACGCGCTGGATCCATGTTTTTGTAGAGAAATCGAAAAATCAAAATGCCATCTTGCTCGGGACGATAGTAGATCGAGTGTGCAATACACTCTGCCCGACGCAGGCCCGGACGAATGTGGTCATAGTCCGCACCGAAGCTAGGGTTGTCAGTAATCACGCTAACCTTGTCCTGCAAAGTAAGTTGATAGCGCTCTGTTTGATCCGTCCCGTATTTCGTCAGTCCATCGAGATATATGTTGATCAAATCCCGTTCCGCGTCCCTGGTTAGGACGTAGTTAGTCACGAAGTAAGCCTTTATCGCGGGCTTCCGCTCGCGCTGCTTCAAGGATCTCTGGCATGGATCGTGAACTGGCGCCACTGGCTTCTGCCTGATCTACCAAATGTTGCAGCGCTTGAACTGCAGCCTCGCGGCGTTCTTGATCTCTCCTGACGAGATCGCGGAAGTACTCGCTTACGTTGCCGTAACGCCCGGTGTTGATTTGGGCTTCAACCCACTCGTTCATCTGGTCCGGCATTGAAATGGTCAGTCGGCTCATCAAACGCCCCTCGGCAAAAATTCTTATCTAATCATACTTATTCTTATAGTGGACGTGAATGCTTGACGCAGGAAGCGCGGGCAAATTAAAAGCCAGCCATAAGGTTTTTTTGTGGTAGCTTTTTGCCCACACAGAGGGGGATATCGTGGCCGTTGAGCAAGGATTGCAGCAACTCAAAAGCGCTCGCGCTCGCGACAGCATGTGCAAGGCGACGATTCACCTGCTCGCCAACGTAGGCTATGCCGAGACGACGATTGCAGGCGTGGCTCAAGATGCGGGTTTTTCCAAGGGCGCGGTGCAGTATCACTTTCCGACCAAGGAAGAGCTGATTGCTGCGACCGTAGAGCATTTGCTGATGCGCACGGTACCCAGCGCCAGCCAGTCGTATGAAAGCGTAGACAGTGCCCTGCTGAACGCATGGCAGCGGCTGATCAATACATCGGCCTATCGCGCCTTGCTGGAAGTGCTCAATGCAGCTCGTATCGATCGCAAGCTGCGCTTGCGCATATCTGCTGAGCTGGTCGCTTGGGGCAAAAATTTAGACCAACAGTCGTTGGCGATATATCAAAGCGCCAACGAGCATTTGTCGGCGCAAGCACAAGATGCCGAAGTGGTCATGCTGCTCAATATGACCCGCAGTTTTATGCGCGGGCTGCTGACGCAAGAACAGTATGGCGTTTCACCCGAAGAGACGCTGGCCTATGTAGGTAAGTGGATTGAGCTGATTGCGCCACTGCTCAAGCTGCGCAATACCGCGAGCGGTGATGACGAGAAAAACCGCAACAAGAACAACATTAATGGGGACGAAAGATGAGTGTGACACAGGCGGAAATCGCTGAGTTTGAGGAGCAAGCCGACCGTTGGTTCGCTGAGCACAAACCGGGTAATCCGGGCTTCATATTGCCCGAAACCTTTATGGAGGTGGGCACCGATCAGCAGTTTGAGTTCCTGCGCGATTGGCAGCAAAAGGTCTACGAAAATGGCTATGTGGGCATGTCGTGGCCCAAGGAGTATGGCGGTCTGGGCATGGACCAGGTGTTTCAGGACATCGCCACCAAGGCCATGGCCAAACATCGGGTGCCCTTTTTGCCCAACACCATTGGTCTGAACTGGGCCGGGCCGTTGATTCTTGCCATGGGCTCGGACGAAGAGAAAAGCAAATACATTAAGGGCATTCTCAGCGCCGAAGACATTTGGTGTCAGGGTTTTTCAGAGCCTGATCACGGTTCGGACTTGGGCAGTGCGCAGTGCAAGGCCGTGAAAGACGGTGATGAGTATGTGATTAACGGCTCTAAAATCTGGACCAGCCTCGGTTCATACGCCAAGTACATGATCTTGATCGCACGCACCTCGACCGATGGCCCAAACAAGTACGCGGGCCTGAGTTTCTTCTTGGCGCCCATGCAGGCCGCAGGCATCGAGCCACGCCCGATCAAAAAGCTCACCGGTGAATACGGGTTTTGCCAAACGTTTTTTCACGACGCCAGGATTCCGGCTTCTTGCATGATCGGCAAAGAAGGCGAGGGTTGGAAGGTCGCCATGGCAACGTTGATGTTTGAGCGCGGTGCAGTAGGTGGTCAGGCCGGTGGACTGTCCATGATGGATCTGAGCATCGACGACATCGTCGAACTGGCACGCCGCGCCAAGCGCAACGGCAAACCGGCGATTGAAGACCCCCATGTACGCGAGCAGTTGGTAGACCTGATCACCGAAGCCCGCGGCAACAGCTACATGTCTGCACGCACCAAGGTGCCAGCGCTGGCCACCGACTGGCCGGATGCGGTGAGCATGTCAGGCAAGCTGCGCGCAACCGAACTTAAGCGACGCATGTGCCAGTTTGCGATCTCATTGCAGGGCGCCAATGGCGCACGCTATGTCAGCTCAGAAGCCGTGGATGGCGGCCTGTGGCAACGCTCTTATTTGAATGCCTTCTCTGGAACCATTGGTGGTGGCACCAGCCAGATTCAGCACAACATTATTGGCGAGCGCGTACTCGGTCTGCCGAAAAGCTAGGCCTCGGCAAGCGGATAAAGGAATCACCTTTTCATGGCAACGATAGAGTTTTCAGAAGAACAAACCATGCTCATGGAGACGGCAGTCGACTTCTGCCGCAAACACTCACCATTGGACCGAGTGCGCGCGCAAATTGAGCAAAGCGACGGTATCAGTGCTGAGGTTTGGCAAGAAATGGTCGACCTTGGTTGGTTGGGAATTACGGTGCCCGAACCATACGGCGGCCTTGGTCTGTCGCTTGCCGACACCGTGCCCATCGCCGAAAGCATGGGCAGGCACTTGATGGGTTCACCGTTTGTCGCCACCACGCTGGCCACGCAGGCGCTGGTCCAAAACGCCAGCGAAACGCAAAAAGAGCATTGGCTACCGCAGATTGCCGAGGGCAGTGCCGCCTCCCTGGCGCTCACGGAAGAAGACGGTAACTGGAATCTGACCGAAGTTGGCAGCCATGCCCAAGTGCAAGGCGATAAACTACTGCTCACCGCGAAGAAATGCTTCGTGCTGGATGCGCCACAAGCAGCAGTCATAGTCGTGTCGGCTCAGGTAGATGGCGCCGCCAGATTGATCGCGGTGACAGCCGATCAATTGCCAGAGGGCGCGTTGGTGCGGGAAACCGTCATAGATGAAACGCGACGTAGTTATACGCTCGAGGTCGATGCGTTGGCACTGCCAGCCGATCAGTTACTGCCCGGCGCAGACTTTGCCAGCGTCGAACATGCCGCACTGTTGTTGCTGAGTGCAGAAATGTCCGGCGGCCTAGCCGGTGTTCTGCATGTGATTATCGATTATCTCACGACGCGTAAGCAGTTCGACCAGTACATAGGCAGCTACCAATCTCTTAAGCATCCAACAGTGCAGATCTTGTTGTCGATGGAGGCGTGCCGCTCACATGTCTACCGTGCCGCAACGCTGATCGCTCAGTCAGACAACGACGCCATAGAGGAAGCGGTTCGAATGGCCAAGGCCCAAGGCAGCGAAGCCTTCGCCTTTGCTGGTGACCGCGCCGTACAGTTTCATGGTGGCTTTGGCTTCACCTATGAGTGCGACGCGCAGTTGTTTTTGCGGCGCGCGCTTTGGTGTCAGTATCAGTTTGGAGATGCGGCCTACCACCGAAATTTATTAGCACCACTGCTGTTGGATTAGCTGTGGTGGCATCTATGACGAATGCTTACACAGGACAGGAAAAATGACCGCAACAAAAAAGATGAAGCTATACCACTGCGCAGACGCACGTTCCTTGCGTCCACTCTGGGCCTTGGAAGAAATGGGCCTAGATTACGAACTCATCAATATGGAGTTTCCGCCCCGCGCCACGTATCCCGGATATCTGGATTTAAACCCCCTAGGCACCGTGCCCACGTTTACCGATGGTGAGTTGGTAATGACTGAGTCTTCGGGCATCTGTCAGTACCTAGAGGACATGTACGGTCCATCGCCCTTGGGAGTCGCAAAGGATCACCCTGCGTATGGCGAGTATCTGAACTGGCTGTACCGCAGCGATGCCACGCTCACGTTTCCGCAAACCTTGGTGCTGCGTTACACGCGGCTAGAACCTGAAGAGCGGCGTATTCCACAGGTGGTGGAAGACTACTCGATTTGGTACCACTCGCGTCTGCGTTCGGTGGAGATGGCCTTGGAAGGCAAGGACTTTCTCTGCGCTGACAAGTTCACCATGGCCGATATCGCCGTGGGCTATGCCTTGTTCCTTGGGGTCTCACTTGGGTTAGATGAGCGCTACAAACCCAACTGCAAGCGCTACTTGGCAAGCCTGATGGAGCGGCCTGGGTTCAAAAGTGCGCGTGAAAAACAGCAGGCCTAGCCGAAGGTCTAGTCGAAGGTAACGATGATGAAAATCAATACTGGACTGCCTGCCCACGATTTAAACGCCGTGGGGGCCTCAGCCAAGAGCATAGAAAACGCTGGCTTCACCGGCGTGTCGACACAGGAAAATCGTCAGGACGCTTTCTTACCCCTGGCCGTCGCAGCCACCCACACTCAATCACTTGAACTGCGCACCAGTATCGCCATCGCGTTTTCCCGCAGCCCCATGGTGGCGGCGAATTTGTCTTGGGATTTACAGCGCGCCAGCAAGGGGCGCTTTACGCTGGGCATTGGCAGCCAAGTGAAAGGCCATAATGTGCGGCGATTCAGCGTGCCTTGGTCTGCGCCCGCGCCACGCATGCGTGAATACGTGCAGTCGCTGCGCGCTATCTGGGATTGCTGGGCTAACGGCACGCCGCTTAACTATCAGGGCGAGCACTACCAGTTCAGCCTGATGACCCCCAACTTCACGCCAGAACCTTGCGAGCACGGCATACCCAAGGTACAGATTGCAGCGGTTGGACCGGTGATGATGAAAGTGGCGGCTGAGGAATGCGACGGTGTCATGCTGCATGCCTTTTGCACGGGCAAATACTTGCAGAAGGTCATACTGCCACGCCTCAACAAGGGCTTAGAAAACTCAGGCCGACATCGCGAAGACTTCGAGATCAGCGGTGGTGGCTTTGTGGTCACCGGCGCCGATGATGAAGCCGTTAGCAAGATGTTCGAATGGGTGCGCATGCGCGTGGGTTTTTACGGCTCAACACCTGCTTACTGGCCGGTGTTTGAACAACACGGCTGGGAAGATCTTGGACACAAGCTCAATGACATGTCGAAAAAGGGCCAATGGGAGCAAATGACCCAAGAAGTCTCCGACGACATCGTGCACGAATTTTGTGCCGTGGGTCGTTTCGATCAGATTGCGGACAAGATTCGTGGGCGCTTTGCCGGCGCCGTCGATGTAATCGCCATGCCCGATAACACCCCCAGCGATTTGCTGCAGGAACTGCGATCTTTGTAGAAATTTTTGGGTCTTGGTTTTCCCGCGCACCGGCTCCAAAAAAAGGCAAAGATAAGCCTCAAAAAGGTAAGCCTCAAATAAGCGCGTCCATGGCCATTGTGTGAGCAGCGCTTATCAAAATTGTTACGCTCGTCCATCTCAACCTACCGTTCATAAGCTGCCTCTTCTTTAGAAGGCCCAATTCCACGAGGTTTCGCCGCGTTCGCGCGATCCTACGGGGTTGCCAGACACTTAAATCAACGAGTCCCGGTGTTGACCGTTTTGTCTGGCCAATCAGAGTTTGAATTAACACGGCATCACAGAAGTGCTGTGTTGGTTTTCTGGTGATTGCACAGGTCAGAGATCGAATCGGCGTGTCATTAATAGGGCACTAACCTTGGGCTCATTACTTTTTAGGAGAGAGTAATGATTAACGCTTTGCGTCTACTGCAATTGCTGCCCTTGGGTAGGCAATTGAATTCCCTTGTAAATCCTAACGCGCCACAGCGACGGGTTTCCCTTCTCGGCCAACGCCTTGTTGGTTCTCTTTTATCGGCAGGGCTAGTGCTCGGTTCGTTGCTTGGCCTTTCTGCGGTAGCGGTGGCAGAGGAGGACGAAGCCGTCATTGAAGAAGTGGTTGTGACGGGTAGCCGAATAAAGCG
>SHAE01000070.1 GCA_004213835.1 OM182 bacterium
GTGCAAGCAGGTACTCCGTTGGCGCTCTATCGTGAACCCATAAGCTTGGCTGCAGCGCATCTCATGAGCGATCCTGGGGTTAACCTATTGCCAGGGGCGAATCGCGACAGTGACAAAGGGTGCTTAGCCATCCGTCCTGAACATGTGCTATTGCCCGGCGAGGCAGATCAAACTTTCGCCGATGCGAAGGTTTTTGATATGCAGGTAGACAGCGTTGAGCGCAGCGGCGATGAGACCTTTGTGCACGGGCGAGTGATCTCCAATGACAACACAACGAATGAACAGCACTGGGTTGTGCGTAGACCGGGCATGCATAGCGTGTCGGTTGGTGAGATGTTGGCGCTGCGGCTACGCGGCGAGGATATTTTGAATCTGGCGCTGAATTGATATGGCGCGTATTCGTTTACAAGAGATCGCGTTTACCTATCCCGGTGCCAGCGAACCGACGCTGCAGCCGATTTCCCTTGACATCCAAGACGGCGAAGCATTTTCACTGCTGGGTGCATCCGGCGCTGGCAAGACGACTTTGCTCAACCTGTTATCGGGAATTTTGCCGCCCACCCAAGGTCGCATCTTTTTCGATGATGTCGATGTTACCGAGTTGCCCGGTCGTGACCGACACCTCGCCCAAGTGTTTCAGTTTCCCGTGCTCTATCAGTCCATGAGCGTTGCACAAAATCTAGCGTTCCCCCTGACCACTCGTGGTTCAACCCTGAATCGCGAAGCCATTGATAAGCGTGTTAGCGCTATCGCCAAAGAGCTGAACATCGAGTCCATATTGAAGCGCTCAGCCAATGCGATATCGCTGTTCGAAAAACAGTTAGTGGCCATCGGGCGTGCCTTAGTCCGGCCTGATGTGTCGGTGGTGCTTCTCGACGAGCCGCTCACTGCGGTGGAGCCAAGTATTAAATGGCGACTGCGACGGACGCTAAAGCATGTACAAGATGAATTGGGCGTCACCATGATTTACGTCACCCATGATCAAACCGAAGCCCTAACGTTTGCAGAGCGTGTATCAGTTCTTGCCGACGGACAGATTTTACAAACTGGCACCCCCGAGGCGGTTTATCAAAATCCGGCTCACCAATTTGTCGGGCACTTCCTTGGCAGCCCCGGCATGAATTTTTTACCCTCGAACGCCTTCCCCCAGCCTCTGCAGCGAAGCTTCGCTGAGGATGGCGATCCCGAGACGATTGGTTTTCGTCCAGAGTCTGCGGGCTTGACTGCGCCAAGCGAAGTGCTGCTCAGTGGCATCGTAGAAACGCAACGCGTTCTTGGTACAGCGCAGGGTAGGGTGGTGTCGATGTATGGCCTTCGCTGCGGGGCAGCGCAGGTTTTTGTGCGCTCGCCTGCATCCTTTGCATGCGGCGATGAGGTTGGTATTGCCCTGCAGCGTTGGGTCGGATTTCGTGAGTTTCTGCGAGTTGGTAGCAATGGCGCAGAATAAGACGCAGGACAACCGCGCCTGGCTTGGGGTTTTGCCGGTCATGTTGATCGTCGCGTTCAGCGGCGTGATTCCACTGATGACGGTGGTGAACTACTCGGTGCAAGACATTCTGGATTTCAACACGCGCTTTTTTGTCGGCTTCGAGTGGTATCGCGAGACGCTGACGGATCCTCGATTTATTGATGCCTTTCTACGCCAGCTTGGCTTTAGTGCGGCGGTGCTCGCCATCGAGATACCGCTGGGCATCGTGATCGCCCGAGGCATGCCTACCCAAGGGCTGCGAGCATCATTGCTGCTGGTACTGCTGGCAACACCGTTGCTCATTCCATGGAATGTGGTGGGCACCATATGGCAGATCTATGCCCGTTCCGACATCGGTTTGTTAGGCGTCACGCTAAATGAGATGGGCTTTGCCTTTAACTACACCGCAGAACCCCTACATGCGTGGCTGACGCTGCTGGCCACGGATATTTGGCACTGGACATCGCTGGTAGCGCTGCTGGCCTTTGCTGGCCTCACCTCGGTGCCCGCAGCCTGCTACCAAGCCGCAGAGCTTGATGGCGCAAGTAAGTGGCAAGTGTTTCGCCATGTGGAATTGCCGCGCTTGAAAGGGGTACTCGTTATTGCCGTACTGCTGCGGTTGATGGACAGCTTCATGATTTATACCGAACCCTTTGTGCTGACCGGCGGTGGTCCAGGCAATACCACCACGTTCCTTAGCCAGTACTTGGCGACCATGGCAGTGGGGCAGTTTGATCTCGGGCCCGCAGCGGCTTTCTCGGTGATCTATTTTCTCTTTATTTTGCTGTTTAGCTGGTTGTTTTATGCCAGCGTGATGCGCAGCGAGGAGGGCTCTTGAGTCGCCGCTCTCGCCTCAGTCGCTGGGTACTCGCTGGCTATTGTGTCTATCTGATTTTGCCGCTGTATTGGCTTTTAACCTTGGCGCTGCGCAGCAATGCAGATATCGCGGGCGTATTTGAACTGGTGCCAAGCAATCCAACGCTGGCAAATTTTGCCGAGATTTTGACTAATCCGGTTTGGTACCAGGGCTTCGTAAATTCCATCAGCTATGTGCTGCTGAACACGTTGATCTCGGTATCTGTCGCCTTACCCGCGGCCTATGTATTTTCTCGGTATCGTTTTTTGGGCGATCGGCAGCTGTTCTTTTGGCTGCTGACCAATCGAATGGCGCCTCCAGCGGTGTTCTTGCTGCCATTTTTCCAGCTGTATTCCTCCATTGGTTTGTTCGATACACCACTGGCAGTTGCCTTGGCCCACTGCCTGTTCACGGTGCCGTTGTCTGTGTGGATTCTCGAGGGTTTTATGTCCGGCGTACCAACGGAGATTGACGACATGGCGCGCATCGATGGCCACAGTTTTTGGTTCTTCTTCACGCGGATTTTTTTGCCCATTAATCGCAGCGCTATCGGCGTGACGGTATTTTTCTGCTTCATGTTTAGCTGGGTAGAACTGCTGCTGGCGCGCACGCTCACCGGTAGTGAAGCCAAACCCATCGTGGTGGTGATGACTCGCACCGTGAGCGCATCGGGTATGGACTGGGGCGTACTCGCGGCGGCAAGCGTGTTTACGGTGTTGCCCGGTATCCTGGTGGTTTGGTTTGTGCGTCAGCACTTAGTCAAAGGATTTGCGCTGGGTCGTGTGTAGGTTCATTTCAACGTCCGCTGGGAGAAGCACCCAATGACCTGGATGGCCTGGACATTGCCCACGGCAATTTTCTTTGCCGTCATCGCCGTAGCGCTGTCGGTGTTGATCGTGCTCGAACTGGAGCGACCGACCAGCATGTCCCGTGGCTGGCTGCCCATGGCCACCACGCGAGGGGATCGTTTTTTTATCAGCCTGCTTGGCGCAGCATTTATTCACCTGCTGTGGTTGGGACTGACGCCTTGGAGTGCCATGTACGCGAGTGGTTTGGCGATCATTTGGTCGGGCGTAATCATGGCAAAGGGTTAAAGGCATCTAACCTTTCATTCCAATTGCTTGCTAGGGGTAAGATAGAACGCGAATGCCAATGCACATATGTTCGGGGAAGGAGGGGAAAATGCAGTTAGCTCAGTGGGTCGGTAGCATCAACAGGAGCGTTATTCTCGTTGCAGCCGTGTTAGGGCTTGGAGCCTGCGGTGAGTCGAACGAGGCGGCAAAAACCGCCGCGCAGGCAGATGTTGATTACGCCGCCAATGCCGCGCAGTGGATCGATGCGGAATTCCAACCCTCAACCTTGAGTCGAGATCAGCAACTTGAAGAAATGGCTTGGTTCACTCAGGCCGCAGCGCCTTATCGAGGCATGACCATTAACGTGGTATCGGAAACCCTAACCACCCATCAGTACGAGAGCGAAACCCTCGCCCAAGCGTTTTTTGCGGTGACGGGTATTCGCGTCAACCACGACCTTATTCAAGAAGGCGATGTGATCGAAAAGCTGCAGACACAAATGCAGTCAGGCGAAAACATTTTTGATGCCTACGTGAACGATTCAGACTTGATCGGCACCCACTCGCGCTACGGATACGTGGTCGCACTCAGCGACTTCATGGCAGCTGAAGGCGCTGACGTGACGTCCCCGACACTGGACTTGGACGACTTCATTGGCCTGAGCTTCACCACGGGCCCGGACGGCAAGGTGTATCAGTTACCAGATCAGCAGTTCGCCAATCTGTATTGGTTTCGCCATGACTGGTTTTCTGACCCACAACTCAAGCAGAGATTTGAACAGCGCTATGGCTACCCGCTAGGTGTGCCGGTCAATTGGTCTGCCTATGAAGACATTGCCGAGTTTTTTTCCGTTCACGTCGGCGAGATCGATGGGCAGAAGGTCTACGGCCACATGGACTACGGCAAGAAAGATCCTTCGCTGGGTTGGCGTTTCACCGACGCGTGGCTGTCCATGGCCGGCGCTGGCGACAAGGGTATTCCCAATGGCTTACCTGTGGATGAATGGGGCATTCGCGTCGAGCAGTGTCGCCCGGTGGGTTCATCAATCACCCGAGGGGGCGCCGCCAATGCACCGGCAGCCGTTTATGCGCTGCAGAAGTACATTGATTGGTTGAAGGCCTATGCGCCAGAGCAGGCGCCGGGCATGACCTTTTCAGAAGCAGGTCCTGTGCCTGCCCAAGGTCAGATAGCCCAGCAGATCTTCTGGTACACCACGTTTACAGCGGACATGATCAAGCCCGACCTGCCAGTGGTCAACGCAGACGGTAGCCCTAAGTGGCGAATGGCGCCGTCCCCGCATGGCCCCTATTGGGAGGAGGGCATGAAACTTGGCTATCAAGACACCGGATCGTGGACGCTGCTTTCAAGTACGCCATTGGAGCGTCGCAAGGCCGCTTGGCTCTATGCGCAATTTGTGACGGCAAAAACCGTGTCGTTGAAAAAGACCTTGGTCGGTCTTACGCCATTTCGAGATTCGGATATTCGCTCTCAGGCGATGACAGATATGGCGCCAAAACTCGGTGGATTGGTTGAGTTTTATCGCTCGCCAGCACGAACGGCGTGGACGCCCACTGGCACCAATGTGCCCGACTACCCCAAGCTTGCTCAATTGTGGTGGGCCAATGTCGCCAACGCAGTGAGCGGCCAAGTAACCGCCCAGGCAGCCATGGACAGTCTCGCCACGCAGCAAGACCGTGTGTTAGCGCGCCTGCAGCGCCATGGTGCGCTGGGCGACTGTGGGCCGGCTTTGAATGAAGAGCGCGATGCGCAGTATTGGCTAGATCAACCCGGTGCGCCAAAACCCGCGTTAGCCAACGAAAAACCGCAAGGTCAGACCGTTGACTATGAAACGCTGTTGGCGTCTTGGGTTCGCGCAGCTGGCGAACAGGCAGGCGCGCAAATGGATTGATAGCCAAGTGCTCAAGCAAAAGGCTTGCAGCCTTGCACAACCCGCAATCTTGACCAAGAAACGTCAGGTTTGCGGTGCTGCTGCTCAGTAAGCAAGCGGCTAGTATACGGGCATGAATTTCGTCGAAATCGCCGTACCGTTTTTTATCCTCGCCATGGCCGTTGAGCTGGCCTACGGTGCGTGGAAGAAACAACAGACCTACCGACTCAACGATGCAGTTGCCAGCCTCATGATGGGCAGCTTGAGTCAACTCATGGGGGTGTTGCGCCTTAGCTTTTCGGCTGTGGTGTTTGCGAGTGCAGTAGAGCTTGTTGGCGTGGTGCCGTGGCAGGCATCGGCGTGGTGGCACTGGGTTGCGGCTTTCATCGCTTACGACTTCTGCTACTACTGGAAGCATCGTTGCGGCCACCAGTGGCGCATCATGTGGGCTTCTCATAGCGCGCATCACCAAAGCGAAGAATACAACCTCAGCACTGCGCTCAGACAAACCAGCACCGATTACATCGGCTTTGTGTTTTATCTACCAATGTATTTGGCGGGCACTCCGGTGTACGTCATGATCAGCGTCGGCACGTTGAATTTGGTCTACCAGTTTTGGGTACACACTCAGCATGTAGATCGCATGGGTGCGCTCGACTACCTACTGGTAACTCCCAGCAATCATCGCGTTCACCACGCCAAGAATCCGCGCTACATCGACAAGAACTATGGTGGTTTTCTGATCGTGTGGGATCGGCTGTTCGGCACCTTTTGTGATGAGCAACGCGACGAGAAACCCATTTACGGCATCACTCACGGGCTGCGCAGTTGGAACCCAATTTGGGCAAACGCTATCGTGTGGTGGGACACCTTGGTGCTCGCCGTGAAGGCACCTCGCTGGCGCGACAAGATAAGAGTCTGGTTTAAGGGTCCTGCATGGTTGCCGCATGGTCTTGAGCCAAGCCGCACAGACCCTGTGGGTTGGCACGAGCGGTACGACCCGCAAGCGCCGCAAAGCTCAAAAGCCTATGTATTTGCCCAATATTGGGTGCTCACCGGAGCCGGATTTGCCTTGACCGGGCTGCAAGGCGAGTTGGCCCAGCCCGCTGTGGTTGCCATATTCGCTTTGGTTGCGGGCTCGATGTACGTCACCGGCCTATGGCTTGAGCATCGCCAGTATCGATTTTGGGCAGATGCCACGAGAGCCGGTTTGATGCTCAGCGCTGGGCTGTGGCTGCCGCTGCTGTCGCAGAATGTAGAAAGCTGGGTGTTGGCAATGCAAGTCTTGGGCGTCGTAAACGCGCTGCTATTGATCGGGCTTTATTGGCTGCAGCGAAGCCAGAGCGTAACCGCGGCGGCGAGTTAACCCCGGCTATCCCAAGTTTTTGAAATTTGGCGGACGTTTCTCGATAAAGGCGGCAATCGCCTCGTGGTGTTCGGGGCTCTTATATGCCTCGGCTAGCGCCGCCATTTCACGCTTTTGCACTTCCTTAACGTCTGGCTCCGCCATATTCGCCGTGACCAGTGCCTTAACAGCGCCTAGAGCGCTGGGTGGATTCTCGCCAATTTGTTTGGCGAGCTGCATTGCACGGGGCAGCAAGTCGTCGGCGTCTGCCACGAGTTCATCGACCAAACCGATGCGTTGAGCGTCGGCAGCGCCTAGGGTCTCACCGGTGAGCATCATGCGGTTGGCCAAACCAAACCCCGCGCGCGCAACCAAGTAGTAGGAACTGGCCAGCTCGGGCACCACGCCCATCTTGACGAAGCGCGCGCTGAACTTGGCGTCAGGGCTGGCCATGATGTAGTCGCAAGGCAGAATTTGCGTCAGCCCTACACCAACAGCGGCGCCGTTGACTGCAGCAATCATCGGCTTGGCCCCGCGCACGAGGCCTACCCAGTCTCGTGCTGGCCGTTCGTTGCTGCCGTCGTCGCCAGCGTCAGCTTGGTTTTTGAATAAATCTTTAATGTCAGCGCCCGCACAAAAGCCGCGGCCAGCGCCGGTGAGCACGAAGACATCGACGTTGGCATCGTCGTTACCGTGCTCAATCGCATGCTGAAGCTCTGCGCCCATCTGGTAGGTCCAAGCGTTTAGGCGCTCTGGACGATTCATGGTGATAGTCATGACGCCGTGCTCGAGTGACGTCAGGATGGTCTCGTAATGTGGTGAACTCATACTCTCCCCCAGAGATTCCCCGTAAATGTTGCGGCCTAGTCAACCACGTTCAGATCCCAATCGTAAACATAGTCAATTTTGGCATTGGCGTTGCCGCCCATCGCAGCAAGATCTGCTGCGAGATCAGGGCGCTGCACGGCAAGATAGGCCAGCAACTCTGATACGTCTGGGGCGAAGTCGGTGAGGTACCAGTCAAACAGGCTGGTGAGCTGCAATCTGCCTTTGTTGGTAAAGGATATCGCGCGAGGATGCTGCAAAAATGCGGTCTGAGCATTGGCCAATTGTTGCGCTATCGAGGCAGCGTCATAGGCGGTTTGGCTGAGGTTTGGGCAACCGATACTGGCGCAGTTCAAGACGAAGTGCAGTCGATGGTCCTGCCAGATGGGGCGCAGTATTCGATGTTCGATGTCGTTTAGCGTGACTGGTTTGTCTTCAATGGTGAGATAGGGTTCGTCCCAAGGCCCCAGTGCAAAGAATGGACCCATGGAGAGGATGCTCTTCTTCTTGGGATGATCAAGGACGACCTGAATGGTCTGCGCGTTGTAGAGATTGATCCAGTACGCCAGCTGCTCGTCTCGATTGAGCTGCGTCGGTGCTATGCGGCTCATGGCGTCGAGGTATTCGCGAAGCTTCGCCTTGGCTGTGTCATCAAATTCGCCATAGGCCACACGATGAATGCCGTCATCGCTTAGCAGCACATAGCGAGAAAGTAGCGCCTGCCAGATCTGATGATCAACCTTGAAGCTCGACTGCGGCTGGTGCTCGTTCCAATATGACCACAGTTCCGATTTTGGCGCGGCCATTGAA
>SHAE01000071.1 GCA_004213835.1 OM182 bacterium
CCCTGGGTCAGCATGCGATATTTCATATGATCTGGATCGTCCATCTGCACCAGCGAGCGCACTAGGTGTTTACGCCCAGTCATCTGCTGCACCATTTGCTGCATGACGTCCAAACCCAAGGTCGGGCGAGGGTCATTGATGAACAACTGCTTTTGACCCTCGATTTCTTTGATGTCGTTGTAACGCGTGACATTCCAGAACGGCGTGTAGCCCTCTGGCGCGAGCTGTTTCATCGGCGCGTTCTTGCGCAGCCAGGCAAATTGGTTATGAACCCACTGCTCGTCGCCCCAGTTTGCAGGATCTACCATGGCCTGATCCAAAGCCGGTGATTGGGTCACAATTTCCATAACACGCCCTCCGTAATGCACTAAAACTTAACTCGTCAGGGGCAAGACTTTATACTACGACCTCCCACTTCAAAAACTGCATCCAGTGACCTATTCGGAACGCCTAATCACCCTCGGCTCGCTCACCTTCGGCTGGACCCACGATCTGGTCTATGACGCCGGCCAACCCTATTTAGAGCGCTGGATACTCTGGTTCGGCTTTACGCTAAGGCTGCATAAGTTCCACAAGGGCGACGATGATCGCGCCTTTCACGACCACCCCTGGTGGTTTATCACTATTCCCTTTGAGCCCTATCTGGAGCAGACACCTGACAAGCCGCGCACCATGGTCAAGGCCCTGCGGCCACACTTTCGGTCTGCCACACACCAGCACATTGTTCAGCTGATTGAACACCGGCCAGTGTGGACGCTGATTCTGACCGGCAGCAAATCCAGCGATTGGGGGTTTTGGCACGAGGGTGAGTACACGCCTCATGAAGAATGGTTAGCCGAGCAGAATCATTCCAGCGCTGGCGAGCAGGCCAGCTGAGCCGAGTCGACGCCCACCGTATCAGCCAGCTTTCTGGCGATTCACAAACATCAAGGCGAGAGCCAAGCCACTACCAACCACGCGACTCGATGAAGATGGATAAACCAAACAGGCTGCTGCGACTAGGGCCATCGCTCGATTCAAGAATGACACCGGTGCAAAAAGAAATTGCTGCAGCACCATCACCAACATCAGCATCAGCAGGCCGGTAACCACCGCTCCCACTAACACCCCGCTCCAACCAAATTCTGCGCTTAGCAGCAGCGGTGAAAAGGCCATCATCAGTGGAATTACAAACAAGCCGCTGGCGAGCTTGACCGCTTCCACTGCGCTACGCATGGGCGCTGCCCCAGCAACCCCCGCTCCGGCGAAAGCTGCCAGCGCGATGGGCGGGGTGACATTGGAACTTTGGGCGAGCCAGAAAATGATCATGTGGGCGGTAATCAGCGCTAGGCCCAGCTCCTGCAGCGCCGGTCCAGTCATGACCGCGAGCACAATGTAGGCGGCCGTCGCTGGCAGGCCCATGCCCAGTACCAGTGCGGCGACCGCCACAAGAATCAGCGCCAACCAAAGCTGTCCACCGCTGAGCGCAACAACAGATTCGGTAAATTGCAGACCAATGCCAGTTTGCCCAATGGTGCCCACCACCAAGCCGGCTACCGCACACGCCACGGAAATGGATACCGCCAGCATCGCCCCTTGGCGCAAGCCTTCAACAAGCTGGCGTAGTCCAATACGGGTATGGGTACGCAGTAAGCTGGCCAGCAGCACAGCAGCGCTACCGGCGACCCCTACGAGCACTGGCGAATAATTCCACAGCAAAAGGGCCGTGATCAGCGCTAGGGGCAGCAAAAAGTGCAGGCCGTCGATCAACACTCGCCAAGCCCCAGCCTGGCCCTGCATGCCGGTGAAGCCACCCTTCACCGCCAGCACATGCACATAGAGCAGTACAGACAAAAAGTAGAGTAGCGCTGGCACCAGAGCCATCCACACAATGTCGCCGTAGGAGGTTTTGGTGAACTCGGCCATAACAAAGGCCCCTGCCCCCATGATCGGCGGCATGATCTGCCCGCCGGTGGAAGCCGCCGCCTCGATACCTGCCGCCTCTTCCGGCTTGTAGCCAAGCTTTTTCATCATAGGAATGGTGAGGGAACCGGTGGTAACTGTGTTAGCGATCGCACTGCCAGAGATAGAACCCATGGCTGCGGATGCAATTACCGATGCCTTAGCGGGCCCGCCTCGATACCGGCCGGCGGCGGCAAAGGACAGATCGATCAGGAACTTACCTGCGCCCGTGACCTGTAAAAACGCACCGAACAGCACGAAACTAAAGACAGCGCCAGCGGCGATGCCCAGCGGCGCCCCAAATAGCCCGGCGCCGGTGAACACCTGAAAGCGCACGATGCGCTCAAAACTAAAGCCCTTGGTGGCCAGCACATCGGGCAGCAGGTTGCCAAAAGCGCCGTAGAGTAAGAACACCAGACCCACCCACATCATCACCGGCCCCACCGCCCGTCGTGCCATCTCGAGGGTGGCGATGATGAGAATCAGACCTGCGGCAAAGTCAGCGGTCTGTAGGCCGTTCAGCAAGTGATCGATGCTTTGGTAGTCGAAACTGAGAATGCGGCGGCTAGACCAAAGCACGAGAATCATGGCCAGCAAATCGAATAATCGTGCCGGGCTCGTGTCCTTGGCGATGGGATAAACCATAAAGCCCAGCACTAAAATCCATGCAAGGTGAATGGGCCGAAAATAGGTTGCCGGCTGCTGCCCCAGCACACTTTCCAGCGGCAGAGTGCCTACGGGGAAAAAGCCCACCAAGGGCTGCCACAACTGGAACAGCGACAAGCACACGGCCACCGTCGTCGCGATGACGGCCACATACCTAGGCGTATCCTGACTCGGAAACGATAGTCCTGACATAGAGCTGACCGCTGCTACTGAGCACTCGCCGCTACAGGCGGCGTGCATTGGGCTTGCGGGTTTTGCAGATAACGCTGGGTGCCAGCATGCAGCGGTACCGTGGGCAACTGGTGAATGTTGGCCAAGGTCATATCCTTGACCACCGGTGAGACGGCCAGCAACCGCGGGTGATCACGGTAAACCGTGCAGGTCAGCGCATAAGCCAGCGCTTCGGGCATGGTTTCGTGCACGACCACAGCACTCCAAATACCTAGGGTCTGTCGCGACTCGCCGACGCCGCTGTAGGTTTCGCCGGGAATCTGGTAGCCCGAGTACGCTGGGAATTGCTGTGTGAGGCGGGCAATTTCTGCGTCGCTCAAGGCGATGATTTCGATATCTCGTGTAACAGATAACTCGGTAACCGCGGCGATACCCAGTCCACCCACCACGAATCCGGCATCGAGGGTGCCATCTTTCAAACCAGTCGTGGTTTCGCCAAAGCTGAGATAGCGCGGCGCGATATCGTCCAAGCTCAAGCCTAAGCCTGTGATGATGTTGATGGCGGCTACCGAGGTACCGGAGCCTTGTGCCCCCAAGGCCACCCGCTTGCCTACTAGGTCGTCGATGGTCTTGATGCCGCTATCGCGCAAGCTGAGCATGTGCACAATGTTCGGGTAAGCGGTAAACAGTACGCGCAAGGGCAGCGGTTCCGGGAACCGCCCCGTACCGGCATAGGCACTACTCACCACGTCGGCCATGGCGATGCCCAAATCGCTCTCGCGTCTGGCTACTTGAATCACATTGGTTACCGAGCCGCCGGTCACTTCGGCCTTGGCGTTCACGCCGGGCAAGACCTCGGACCACAGTGATGCCATGGCGCCGCCAAAGGGATAGTACAAACCCGCAGGGCCACCGGTGGCGATAGCTAGGGTGCGCTCACTTTGGCTGCAGCCGACCAGCAGCAAAGCACAGAAAAAGAACAGTATTGTGTGGTGACGTAGTGGCAGGCGCATCGCCTAAGCCTAACAGCAGGCGCTGCCCCGCCAAAGCCAGCGAACTCAGGCCAGAAGCAGCCAAACGCGCTCGTGCAGGTAATAGATGCCGATTTTCAAAAAGAACTCGATACCGCCAATGAGCAACGCCGTGTCGATCTCACCGGTAATGGCGTAGGCAATCAGCGCCGTGGTAGCCGTCGCTACCACTCGCCAAGAAAGCGCCTTGGCCAGACTGTGCCAATGGGTCGGCTGAGCAGACTTGGCGACGGATGCTCTCACAGCAGCGCCAGCAGCCGATCCACGCATTCCTCGACGCTCAGCGCACTGGTATCAAGCCGCAAATCGGCGCTTTCTGGCGCTTCGTAGGGCGAGTCGATGCCGGTGAAGTGAGGTAGATCACCGCGGCGCGCCTTTTTGTAAAGGCCCTTGGGGTCTCGGGCTTCGGCCACATCCAGCGACACATCGAGAAAGACCTCGGCAAACTCGCCCGGTTTAAACAGACCTCTGGCCATGTCGCGTTCTGAGCGAAACGGGGAAATAAACGCGGTGATCACCACCAAGCCGGCGTCGGCCATCAGCTTGGCCACCTCTGCCGTGCGCCGAATATTTTCTACCCGGTCCGCCTCGGTGAAGCCCAGATCTTTGTTCAAACCACCCCGAATGTTGTCGCCATCAAGCAAATAGCTGTGAATGCCCATGGCGTGCAGGCGACTCTCGAGGGCATCGGCGACAGTCGACTTACCCGAACCGCTCAGGCCAGTAAGCCAAATCACCTTGCCTTCGTGGCCCATAAGCTTGGCGCGGTTTGCCGTGTCGATGGTCGTTTGGGTGGGATAAAGATTTTGCGCCCGCCGCAAACCGAAGTTGATCATGCCGGCGCCGACGGTGGCCTTACTGTAGCGATCAATGAGTATGAAAGAACCCAGGTCACGGCAGTCGGCGTAGGCGGTAAAGGGTATGGGTTCATCCAAACTGAGGGTTACCCGCCCGATATCGTTCAACGCCAGACTGCGGCTGGGCAGTTGTTCCAGCGTATTGACGTTCACCTTGTACTTAATCTCGGTGAGGGTTGCGCTGATCATGCGGCCACCCAGCATTAGGTGGTAACCACGTCCGACGTAGCCCGCATCTTGATCCATCCAAACCAAGGAAGTATCGAACTGATCTGACACTTCGCAGGGAGCATCGGCGGCAACGATAACGTCGCCGCGGGAAATATCGATCTGCCGATCCAGCGTGAGGGTCACACTTTGCGCAGGCAGCGCGCGTGGCAGCGACTGATCAAACAACACAATGTCTTTAACGATGGCTTCCTGCCCACCAGGCAGTACCTGCACCGTATCGCCCGGGGCAATGCTGCCCGCTGCGACGGTACCGGCGAAACCGCGAAAATCTGCGTTGGGCCGATTAACCCACTGTACGGGCAGCCGAAAGTCAGCATTCAAGTCGTCCGCAGCAATTTCAACGCTTTCCAAATAGCCCAACAGCGTAGGGCCGCTGTACCAAGGCGTGCGCCGAGAGCGCTCGATAACGTTGTCACCCTGCAGCGCCGACAAAGGTATGGCCGTGATGCTTTTGAAGCTCAGCGCCGCTGCAAAGGCCAAATAGTCGGCTTCGATTTGCGCGAACACGCTAGGATCGTAATCCACCAAATCCATTTTATTGACCGCCAGCACCACATGGGAAATACCCAGCAGCGAGGTCAAAAATGAATGGCGACGGGTTTGCGTCAGCACGCCCTGTGAGGCGTCCACCAAGATCACCGCCACGTCCGCGGTCGAGGCGCCCGTGACCATGTTGCGGGTGTACTGCTCGTGGCCCGGGGTATCCGCGACGATAAACTTGCGATGATCCGTGCCGAAAAAACGGTAGGCCACATCGATGGTAATGCCCTGTTCGCGCTCGGCGGCGAGGCCGTCTACCAACAGGGCAAAATCAATATCGCCGCCTTGCGTGCCCAGCTTTTTGGAATCTTTGAGCAGGGTGGCGACTTGATCCTCAAACACCAGTTGGGCTTCATACAGCATGCGCCCAATCAGGGTGCTTTTGCCGTCGTCCACGCTGCCGCAGGTAATAAAGCGCAAGAGATCGAGCGCGTTTTGTTGCGCAAGATAAGAGTCCACCTCCGCGGAGGTTGTAAGGTCTTGAGTGCCCATCAAAAATACCCCTCCTGCTTTTTCTTCTCCATGGAGCCAGAGGAGTCCGAATCGATGGCCCTGCCCTGGCGTTCGCTGGTTCGCGAGTTGAGCAGTTCCAGCACAATCGAAGACAAGTCGTCGGCGTTTGATTCCACTGCGCCGGTGAGCGGATAACAGCCTAGGGTGCGAAACCGTACGCGTTTGATCTCAACTTTTTCATCAGCTCCAACAGGCAGGCGGTCATCGTCCACCATGACCCACATGCCATCCTTGGCCACCACCGGGCGCTCCGCCGCAAAATACAGCGGCACGATGGGAATATGCTCGCGGTAGATGTACTGCCAGATGTCCAGCTCGGTCCAATTCGACAGCGGAAATACCCGAATACTCTCACCGGGATTCTTCTGTCCGTTGTACAAATGCCACAGTTCTGGTCGCTGATTTTTCGGGTCCCAGCGATGTGCAGGATTGCGAAATGAAAATATCCGCTCCTTGGCGCGGCTCTTCTCCTCGTCTCGCCGGGCACCGCCAAAGGCCACGTCAAAGCCATGCGCGTTCAGCGCCTGTTTGAGGCCTTGGGTTTTCATCACATCGGTGTGAATCGCGCTGCCGTGATCAAAGGGGTTGATGTTCTTAGCCACACCGTCAGGGTTGATGTGCACCAGCAGGTCCATGCCGCTCTCTTTGGCCATGTAGTCGCGAAAATCGTACATGGCCTGGAACTTCCACCGCGTATCTACATGCATCAACGGAAATGGCGGCGGGCTTGGGAAAAAAGCCTTGCGGGCAAGGTGCAGCATCACGGAGCTGTCCTTACCTACGCTATAAAGCATGACCGGGTTCTCCGCTTGGGCCACCACCTCGCGCATGATGTGAATGCTCTCGGCCTCAAGGCGATCCAAATGCGATAGCCCTTGCGACAAAGGTTTTTGCCCATCGTTGACGGCGCTGCGATCACTGAGCAGTCCAGTGCCAACATCGGCCTTGGGCGAGTGATAGGCGGGCAAGGCAAAGCGCGCAGATCGATGGTCAGTCAATGCCAACTCATGGGTGCCCTGCTGTGCCACGACCTGGCGGCTTAGCGACAGCGCCTCGCCTTGGGGCCAAAGCAGTGCTGGCTTATCACCTACCAACCGTTCCAAACCCTCAAGCAAGGCGCTTGCCCCAGACGCTTCCGCACCAGCTGGCACAAATACCCACTGCCGAGCGAGTCGACCATCGTTCACCAACACCACTAAATCAGCGCCGAGGCGAGCACATTGCAGTACCCAGCTGTGCTGCCGTTTACGCTTGGCGTCGTTGGTTAGCTGTCGCACAACTGCGGGTTTCAGCGGGCGTTGGTCTTCGTCAATAAGATCGCTAAATTCCCGTGCCGATGGCAGTTCCGCCATGGTGTCGAGAAGACGCTCGGTGGAGCGCTGAGACTGGGCTTCGCCTGTCTCTAACAACAGTTGGTGCGCACGCTTTGCATCCCACACCCCGCCGAGGGGGCGCATATGCGCAAGTAAGTCTGCAGATTCCACTGAGATGAGCTCCGCTCAAAATGTCGTGAAACGCATTATTCAGAGATTTAAGATATTTTATAGCGGTATTTTAGATGTATATCGAATATCGACACGCTTATTTGCGTTTTACGACAGGCTAGAATCCGCCGACATAACCTTCTTTGCGGTGATCCGAGGCGCCCACATAACCCGAGGGCAACGACTGGATGAGTTGAGCGCCGCCAAACACACTTTCCAGCCGTTCATAACGCACATCGTGCCCGCGCGCTTTAAGACCATCGAATACAGATTGGGGCATACCCCGCTCCAAACCCACCGTCAGATCAGGATAGACATGCCACCGCGGTGCGTCGCTGGCCTCCTGCGGATTTTGTCCGAAATCAAAGATTCTGCTGACCATTTGCAGGTGCCCTTGGTGCTGCATATGCCCGCCCATGACCCCAAAGCTGAGGACAGGCTTACCACCCTGTGTCACGAAGCCGGGAATAATCGTATGAAATGGCCGCTTACCTGGGCCAACACAATTGGCATGAGCAGGATCCAGCGAAAACCCGGAACC
>SHAE01000072.1 GCA_004213835.1 OM182 bacterium
CAAGTCCCATGCGCCGGTCACCCTCCCAAAAAAAATTACGAAAAAATCGAAAAACAGATGCCCTAGCCTACTTGCCCTCTATCGCTCGCAGCAAACCACGCAGGATTTGCACCTCAGTTTCATCTAGCTGTTGTCGCATGAACAAGCGTCGTAGCCGAGTCAGGGTATTGCCAGGCTTATCTGCATCTACAAATCCGGTCTTGACTGCCAATGCTTCGAAATGAGCGAGCAGACCGTCGAGTTGCTGACCCGTCGCGGGTTCTTTGTCCCAGATTCGACTACCTCGTCCTGCCAGCGCGGAGTCTTCTTGCTTGGTATCGCCAGCAATCTGAATTGCCGTCTTCTCTAGGTGCTGAAAAATCTCGTAGCAAATGACTTGCACTGCCATGGCGAGATTTAGAGATCCGTAAACCTTGGAGGAAGGAATTTGCAGATGGGTATGACAGCGCTGGAGTTCTTCATTGGTTAGACCACTGTCTTCGCGACCAAACAGTATGGCGATTTCGGCTTCAGGTGCTTGCTCAGTGAGTACCGGGCCGAGATCTCTGGCGAGCACCGCAGGCCACGGTATTGCCCGCGCTCGCGTGCTTGTACCCACCACGTAGTGGCAGCCTGCGACGGCGGTCGAGACATCTGCTACTACCTGGGCGCTATCGAGCACATCCATGGCTCCGGCGGCACGCCAATCGGCCTGCGGGTCGGGAAAGCGTGCTGGATTGACCAGCACCAAGCGCTCCAATCCCATGGTCTTCATTGCCCGGGCAGAACCGCCGATGTTGCCTGGGTGACTGGGTTCGACCAGCACAATGCGCAGGCGTTGAAAAAGACTGTTCAATTCACTCATTTCCTCAGGGGATTAATAGACACGCTGCGCACTGCTTGGTTCCGCGTGCCATCATTGCTCGTTCATTGCTCGTTCATTGCTCGTTCATTGCTCGGTCAGGGCTCGTTCAGGGCTCGTTCATCGCTTGGCTTAACGCACAAGTGTCTTTAGCATGCGCTGCCTCTTCGACAGGACATACCACTATGCAACCCATGGCCAACATCGCGCTGCGCGCGGCACGCAAAGCCGCCGACTATTTGGCCAGAAGCATGGATCGCCCAGATCAATTTGAGATCCAAGAGAAACGCCACAATGACTTTGTCTCGAACATCGACCGCACCGCGGAAGAGATTATTATCGAACAAATCCGCGAAACCTACCCAAACCACCGAATTTTGGCGGAGGAATCCGGCGAGCAAAGCGGCGATTCCGAATTTACTTGGGTTATCGACCCCCTCGACGGCACGCTGAATTTTTTGCAGGGCATTCCCCACTTCGCCGTATCCATTGGCGTCATGAAGGGCTTGCACCACGAACATGGGGTGATTGTCGATCCGGTGCGCGGCGAGGAATTTGTTGCCAGCCGCGGCAGCGGCGCGCAGCTCAATGGCAAACGCATGCGCGTCACCACCCGCGCCAAGCTGGAAGATTGCGTGCTTGGCACGGGCATACCTCCAGGCAGCATGTCGCGTCTTGAGGACTATACGAGATCGCTGCAAACCCTAACCGGCACCTGCCGAGGCATTCGCCGTGCCGGTAGCGCGGCATTGGACCTTGCCTATGTGGCGGCCGGGCGCATGGACGGCTTCTGGGAGATGGGTTTAAGCAAATGGGATATCGCTGCTGGCATAGTGCTGGTTCGAGAAGCTGGAGGGTTTATCAGCGATTTATCTGGCGGCGAGAAGTTTTGGGAGACCGGTGACATCGTTGCCGCCAATCCAAAATGCTTTAAGAGCTTTATTCAGACACTTAAAGCCTAGTCCATTACCTATTACCTCTTATCTAGGGGAAACTGCCGTCCTCGTTGCCATCCTGCTCTGGCTCGGGCACGAGCAGGTCTTCCCGCGATATGTTCATCACCAACAGCACATTGGCCGCAACGTAGATCGATGAGTAGGTGCCGATAACCACGCCGATCGATAGCGCTGTCGCAAACCCGCGTATGACTTCGCCGCCGGCAAACAGCAGAGCCAGCAACACAAACAACGTGGTCAATGATGTGACCAAGGTGCGGCCCAGGGTCTGATTCAGGGCTTCGTTGATGATCTCGACCGGACTGCCGCGGCGAGCACGACGGAAGTTCTCGCGTATTCTGTCGCTGACCACGATGGTGTCGTTTAGCGAGTAGCCAATGACAGCAAGCAATGCGGCCAGCACGGTCAGGTCGAAAGTCCACCCAAAGATAGAAAAACACCCCAGTACGATGATGACGTCGTGGGCTAGGGCCACCACGGCGCCGACAGAAAACTGCTTGGTGAATCGGAACAAGATATAAAGCATGACCACCAGCAACGCGGTAAGTAGCGCTAGGCCACCATCTTC
Organism: OM182 bacterium; assembly: GCA_004213835.1. Classification (GTDB taxonomy): domain Bacteria; phylum Pseudomonadota; class Gammaproteobacteria; order Pseudomonadales; family Azotimanducaceae; genus UBA4421. The sequence continues at coordinate 2,366 of SHAE01000072.1, forward strand.
AGCGAGTTCATCGCCTACCGCCGGGCCAACGTAGTTGGACTGCTGCAGAACGATGCCCGGATACTGGGTGGCTAGGGCTACGAATATCTCATCGCCCAATCCGACCTGACCGGCGATCCCAAGCTCTTCTTGGGGCGGTACGCGAATCAGCAGATCTTCATCTGAACCAAACGTTTGTACGGTGCCATTGGTAAAACCAGCTTCCACCAGGTAGCCCCGCACCGTTTGCGGGTCTACCTTCTCAGCCAGCTTTACCTCTACCAATGAACCGCCGGTAAAATCCAAGCCGAGGTTCAAACCCTGCAAGGCTAGTGAACCCAACGCGGCGGCAAGCACAATGGCGGATAGCACCATGGCAATCAGGCGTTTGCCCATGAAATCGATCTGAAAAGTCCTTGCTTGGGAATCGCTCATATCTTGATCGACTCCAACTTGCGACCGCCGTAAATCAAATTCACCAAGGCCCGCGTGACCAAGATGGCGGTAAACATTGAGGTTACGATGCCTACCGCTAGAGTGACAGCGAAGCCGCGTACCGGTCCGCTGCCAATCGAAAGTAAGATGATGGCAACGAAAAAGGTCGTGACGTTAGCATCGGTAATGGTCAGCAGTGCCCTATCAAAACCAGCCTGTATGGCCATTTGCGGTGGATGATTCTTCAGCTCTTCACGAATGCGCGAGAAGATCAGCACATTGGCATCAACCGCCATACCTACGGTCAAAACAATACCGGCGATGCCCGGCAACGTCAGCGTGGCGCCCAGTATCGACATGATGGCGACCAATAGCGTTAGGTTTGCCGTCAGCGCGACGTTGGCCGCCAGACCAAAACCTCGGTAATAAAAAATCATAAAGGCCAGCACGAGGGCGAAACCAATTGCCACGGACTGCCAGCCGCGCCGAATGTTCTCATCACCCAGCTGGGCACCCACCGTGCGCTCCTCGACGATGTACATAGGCGCAGCCAAAGCACCCGCGCGCAACAGCAAGGCCAAGTCTTGAGCTTCGCGCAGGCCTAAACCTGTGATGCGAAAACTGAAGCCGAGGGCGGCCTGAATCGTCGCCACGCTTATCAGTCGTCGCTCCTCAACGGTGTAATACTCTTCTATGGTTTCACCGTCGCGCACTAGCTGTCGCACCCTAGGCTTTTGCTCGATAAAAAGAATCGCCATGGAGCGGCCGATATTGTCCTTGGTCGAGGCGTGCATTTTTCGACCGCCTTCGTTATCCAGTTCAATACTCACCTGAGGCTGGCTGGTCTCGGGATCGTAAGACTGCTGCGCGTCTTGCACATTGTTACCGGTCACAATGTTGCGACGCATGATGTCCTGCATGCGCCCTTCGTATTCATAGGTTTCTATCTGCGACTTACGTGCGCGCGGCAGAGCCTCAAGGCGGAACTCTAGGTTGGCAAACTTATTAAGTATCTCCTTGGCCCGGGCACTGTCCTGAATGCCAGGTAGATCCACCACGATTCGGGAGCGTCCTAGACGCTGAACTTGGGGTTCCGAAACGCCCAACTCGTTGACGCGATTGCGCAAGCTGGTGAGGTTCTGGCTGATGGCCCGATCTTCTAAAGCCCTTATTTTGTCTTCGGTGAGCGTAAATCTGAGAATGAAATCCCCAGCAACCTCTCGTTCTTGCACGAGAAAGTCTTGGTAGTCGACCAAGGCGGTTTTGGCTTCTTCACGGGTTTCATCATCACGAAAGCCGATACTGATGGTTTGGCCATCTATCCAGTTGCGGCTCGGTAGGAAACGAATACGCCCGTCAATCAGAGTATCGCGCATGCCTTCCGCGCTGTTATCCACCACCCCCGCGATGTAATCCTCCATATTGACCTGCAGTAGGAAGTGCGCGCCGCCAAATAGATCAAGACCCAACGACATGGGTTTGCCACCAAGATCTTGCAGCCACTGTGGGGTTGTGGGGGCTTGGGCTAGGGCAACCACGTAGTCGACGGAATCCGCGTTAACGGTTTCAGCGATCAGTTCCCGGGCGCTAAGCTGAGCGCCCTCCTGGGCTAAACGCACAATCAGCGAGTTGCCATCGTCCTCCAAGCCGATAACGCCAATATCGGCTTGCGCCAGCGCCGAGGTGATTTGCGCACGGTCAGCCGCGCCAACCGCACTATCGCCGTCTAGGGCGCGCACTTGAACTGCAGCATCGGGTTGGAACACATTGGGCGCGGCATAAATCAGACCAAGCGCGCAGACCAATGCGATTAGCGTGTACTTCCACGCTGGAAAGACGTTCATGGGTCCACGTCGAGAGGGAGCGCCAAGCAAAGTCGAGCCGGGTTCACCGGTGCCTTGCGAGTTGGTCTCATCGTTTCTCATGGAGTCCTCTATTTGCTGGTGCTGTCACTAAAACAGCCAAATGCTCGGTGCTTTGTGGGTGCTTTGTCGGTGCTTTGTCGGTGCGGTAGTGCAAAGTATGGCGTGCGATCGCTGGTCATTTGCCAGCCGATCGCAACGCTACCAGCCATCCTCAATCCAGCGACTTAATGGTGCCCTTTGGTAGCGTGGCGCCCACCGAGGACTTTTGAACTCGCATTTCAAGCCCATCGGCAATTTGTACTTTGACGAACTCGTCTTCGACCTTGGTGATCTGCCCTACGATGCCGCCCGCTGTCACCACCTCGTCACCCTTGCTGAGTCCGCTCACCAGTGTGTCGTGTTCTTTACGGCGCTTGTTTTGCGGACGAATCAACAGGAAATAAAAAATGACGACGAAGCCGCCGAGCATGATGAGGTTGATCAAGCCAGTATCAGGACCGGCACCCGCTGCCTCTGCGGCTTGAGCGGTGGTTTCAAACAAGTTCATGGTCACAATTCCATTGGTTTTGTAGGGATGTCGCGAGGTTGCGAAATGTACCGGTTTCAATAGACCCACGCAATTGAGCCATCAGATCATGGTAGAAGTGCAGGTTATGGCGGGTCATCAGCATGGCGCCGAGCATTTCACCGCAGCGATCTAAGTGATGTAAGTACGCCCGAGAAAAATTTTTGCAGGTATAGCAACCGCACTTCTCATCCAGGGCGATATCGGCGTTCTTGTGCTTTGCGTTGCGAATTTTCACCACGCCAGTTGAGGTGAACAGGTACCCATTGCGGCCATTGCGGGTTGGCATGACGCAGTCGAACATATCCACGCCTCGCGCCACCGCGCGGACCAGATCTTCTGGCGTGCCCACCCCCATCAAATAGCGCGGTTTGTGCTCCGGCATTTCGGGCGTTATATGACCAAGCACGCGATTCATGTCTTCCTTGCTCTCGCCTACAGAGAGCCCGCCAATGGCATAACCGTCGAACTCAATTTGCTGAAGATTTTGCAGACTTTCGCTGCGCAAATCTTCGAACATGCCCCCCTGCACGATGCCGAACAGTTTCGAGCCTGGGTTCATGCTGTTTGCTTGCTCTTGTTCAAAGGTCGTTTTGCAGCGTGCGGCCCAGCGCATGGAAAGTTCCATAGACGCCTTGGCCTGCGCGTGTGTCGCCGGATGCGCAGTGCACTCGTCCAATACCATGACCACGTCAGAACCCAGATTGCCCTGCACACGAATGGACGACTCGGGTGTTAACTCAACCTTGTCGCCATTGACCGGCGAGCGAAACACCACGCTGTGTTCGGTCATCTTGCGCAGGTCGCCCAGACTAAATACCTGAAAACCGCCGCTGTCAGTCAGAATCGGGCCATGCCACTGCATGAATTCGTGCAAGCCGCCCAAGTCACGAATGCGCTCATCGCCCGGCCGCAGCATAAGATGAAAGGTATTGCCTAACAGCATTTGCGTGCCGGTATCGCGCAGATCCTGAGGCGTCATCGCCTTGACTGTGCCGTAGGTACCAACGGCTTGAAAAACCGGCGTCTGCACCTTGCCGTGGGGCAAGGTAAGTTCACCGCGTCGCGCTGCACCGTCTTTGGCTAGTAGCTCAAACATTGGATCTCTCGATAAACATGGCATCGCCATAGCTGAAAAAACGATACTGCTCAGCCACCGCGGCGCGATAGGCGGCCATGACATCTTCATAACCACCGAATGCACAAACGAGCATCATCAGCGTCGATTTGGGTAGGTGAAAATTGGTCACCAGCGCGTCTACCACCTGAAACTCGAATCCCGGCGTAATAAACAAACGCGTCGCGCCGGATCTTGCCTGCAGCGGACCGTGGGTTGCGGCGGCTTCAAGGGTTCGGATGACTGTGGTTCCCACGGCCACCACACGCCCGCCATTGGCCTTGGTCTGACGTATTTGCTCCACCACGTCGGACTGAATCTGGTAATGCTCTTCATGCATGACGTGATCTGACAGGTTTTCCTTGCGCACAGGCTGAAAAGTGCCCGCCCCTACATGCAGGGTGACATAGGCCGCACCCACACCCTGCTGCTGTAACTCGGCCAAAAAGCTCTCGGAAAAGTGCAGTCCTGCCGTAGGCGCAGCAACCGCACCCGGGTGGCGCGCAAACACGGTTTGATACCGCGCCTCGTCGATCTTATCGGTCGTAGTGTCAGCCATAGTGTCTGCCATAGTCTCGCCGCGGGCTGCGTCGTCGCGCTTTATGTAGGGCGGCAGGGGCAGTTCACCGAACGCCTGCAGAAAGTCGAATACCGGCTGAGGAAACCGCAGGTGATAAAACTCACCCTGCCGACCAAGGCACTCGATGACGGCGTCATGCACCAACAATTGGCGACCGGACTTCAGCGGCTTGCTCACCCGCACTTGGCACAAAGCCTCATTGCTCGCCACCGCTGCAACGTCGGCGGAAGGCAACAAGACTTTTTCGAGCAGGATCTCCGCGCTGCCGCCAGAATCCTTAACCGCCTGCAGCCTCGCTTTGACCACGCGGGTATCGTTCAAAACCAGCAGGTCGCCGGGGTTAAGAATGTCCTGCAAATCTGCAAAAGCACCATGCAGCGATTGGCCGTCAGTCAGTTGCAGCAGACGCGACGACGTCCGCTCTTTTGCTGGGTACTGAGCGATGAGCTGCTCGGGCAGGTGATAATCAAAATCCGAAAGGTGCAATGGCTTTACCGACCATGGAAGTGCTGACTATTGTATCTGCAACCGGGCTTGTGCAGAATCGCCTGCCTCAAAACGTACCTGTTTTTTTGTCCCTGCCCGGGTGGCGAAATTGGTAGACGCAGGGGATTCAAAATCCCCCGGTGGAAACACTGTGCCGGTTCGAGTCCGGCCCCGGGTACCATTTTTATTGCGTTAAAACAGACGGTTACGGACACCCTGCTCACCAAGAGCACCCACGTTCTAACTTTAATCGATATCTGGGGATCCCTTGGGGATCCTCAGGGTTAAAAAAGCCCCCGCACCGGCGATATGGATGGAGCCGATTGGAGCCCCGCTTGTGTCGTCAAAAGTTGACGAAACTGAAACCAAATTGATTTGTTACACCCACGCCATTTCCACTCATGTTAGCGGGGGGTAGGTTTATGGAGTTATCCAGCATCCCCTGCGACTTGAGATGTTCCTCTTTCGCTATGCTGTCACTTGCCCACGATTGAAAAATAACAACTGAATGGCTTACGATAAAGAGAAAAAGAACCT
>SHAE01000073.1 GCA_004213835.1 OM182 bacterium
CCCGCTGATGGGATGGCAAGGTAAAAACTGGGCAGGCACTGCCTGCATGGCAGCAATGGCGTCCACAATGGGGGCTTTAACACTACCAACATCAAACATTGGCGCTGGATGACCGGCCAGCGCTACCACCCACTCGGGCACTAGGTCGCTCGGTACGCACAGGGCAATGAGGTCCGCCTGATCAGGCACATTGCCGGCAATACTATCGATCAATCCGTTTTCCAAGGCCCACTCGGCTGAGGCCGCATTGGTTTCTACGCCAACAACATGCGCGGCAATACCACGCTCTTTTGCTGCCTTACCGATAGAGCCGCCAATCAAACCCACGCCGACAATGGCAAGCGTCTGCAGTTTCACGATCCGGGCGCGCCCTTATCGCCAACGCCAGATCCCGCCGCCTTGGCATCCACCTTGGCACCCGCCTTGGCACCTACCTTGGCGAGCACGGCGAGAAAACGCTCGTTCTCCGCCGCCAAGCCGATGCTCACACGCACATGATTGGGCAGACCATATTCCGCTATGGCGCGCACGATGACTCCCTCTCTCAGCATGCGCTGAAACAAATCACTGCCGGACTCGCCACAGTCGAAGGCAACAAAGTTACCCGCCGAGGGAATGAAGTCATAGCCCAGCGTAGTCAAACCCTCGGTCATTTGCTTCATACCTGCGCGGTTGAGCGCAATGCTTTGCGCTACATAGTCATCATCCTCTAGCGCGGCCATCACCGCGGCCATGGCCAAGCTGTTGACGTTAAACGGCTGTCGGGCACGATTGAGCAAGTCTGCAAAGGCCGGACTGGATACGCTGTAACCAAAGCGCACCGCGGCTAAGCCGTAGATTTTCGAGAAGGTGCGCGTGACGATCAGGTTGGGGAATTGAGCGAGTACCGTCGCACCATTCAAGTGATCTGCGTCTTCAACGTACTCCAAATAAGCCTCGTCAAGCACCACCCAGACATGCTCGGGCACTGCCTGCAGAAACGGCAGCAGCTCGCTGGCGCCAACTCGCGTGCCAGTGGGGTTATTAGGATTGGCAATGAAGATGAGCCGCGTGTTATCCGTAACGGCCTCAAGCATCCCTGTCAGATCGGCGCCGTAGTGCTTCGCAGGCACTGTTACCAAGTCTCCGCCGCAGCAGGTGACAGCCAGTCGGTAAACCACAAAACTGTGCTCGGCAATAATGGCTTCGGCGCCGGGCTCTAAGACCACCCGAGCAATCAGATCAAGCACATCGTTTGAGCCGTTACCCAGCGTCAGCTGGCTTGGATCAACACCGATTTTTTCCGCCAGCTGCGCTTTCAAGGCGAAGCCGCCACCGTCGGGATAGCGTGATAGCGCCGTCGCCGCCTCAGCAATCGCCTGCTGTACTTTTTCGCCAGGGCCTAGTGGATTTTCATTACTCGCCAGTTTGACGATATCGTTGATGCCCAGCTCACGTGCCACCTCATCTACGGGCTTACCGGGCTTATAAGGACTGAGCGCCGCGATACGCGGATTAATCGATGGGTGTTGCATGGCTACTCCTGCCCTGTTGCTTTTGGGTAAGACCCCAGCACCCGCACTTCTAGGGCAATATCGTTGACGCCGCCTAGGGCAGCTTCGGCTTCTGGCTGGGATTCATGGCCATCAAAGTCGATAAAAAAAACATAGGACCAATCGCCTGACCGCGCAGGGCGCGTCTCTATGCGGGTGAGACCAATCTGATTGGTTTCAAAGGGCATCAACACTCGCAAGAGCGCACCGGGTTCGTTCTTTACCGAAACCAAGATCGAGGTTTTATCGTCACCACTGGGGCCGACATACTGCTTGCCCAGCACCAAGAAGCGGGTTTTGTTGTTGGGATTATCTTCAATACGGGTGGCAAGTAGGCGTAAGTCGTATCGATCCGCTGCCATTTCCCCAGCGACAGCCAACAAATTTGCGTCGGCTGCTGCCTGTTTCGCCGCTTCTGCATTACTCGCAACGGCGGCTCGCGGAACACCAGGATGGTGCTGATCTAGCCATGCCCGGCACTGCGCCAAACTTTGTGCGTGAGACACAATCTGGGTCACATTTTGCTCAGGCGCTGCATCCTTAGCTCGCATCAACGCGTGATGGATGGGTAGCTCAACCTCGGCGCAAACGCGCAGCTTGGTGTTGAGCAAACAATCCAGCGTGTGATTGACCATACCTTCGGTGGAGTTTTCAACCGGCACCACGCCATATTTGCAAACGCCAGACTCCACTTCCCGAAACACCTCATCGATAGAGGCCATGGGCGAGGTTTGCACAAAGTGTCCAAACTGTTTGACCGTTGCCGCTTCGGTATAAGTGCCCTCCGGGCCAAAATAGGCAACATTCATGGGCGTTTCTAGACTCAAGCAGCAGGCGGTGATTTCACGAAACAGCGTTTCGACGTCGCCATTCGACAACGGGCCGAGATTTTGATCGGTCAAACGACGCAGAATTTGCGCCACCCGTTCGGGCCGATAAAAAACCGTGGTCTCGTCATCGGCGCTTACGCCCTGACGCTCCTTGACCTTGCCCACTTCCAGCGCGCACTGAGCGCGTTCATTGAGCAGTTCTAACAGTTGCCCGTCCAGCGCATCGATACGCTCGCGCAGCGGCTTTAACAGATCATCATCCGCGTTCATTTTCGAATTCGCCCATGAAGGTGACTAAGGCTTGTACAGACTCCATGGGCACCGCGTTATAGATGCTCGCGCGCATGCCGCCGACACTGCGGTGGCCCTTCAAATTGAACATACCCCGCGCTTCCGCTTGGGCCAGAAAGTCTGCATCTAGCGCTGCATCAGCCAAGGTAAACGGTACGTTCATGATGCTGCGGTCTGCCAGAGCAACTGGCGCGCTATAAAAATTGCTGGCATCGATGGCGTTATACAACAGGTCAGCCTTGGCCTGATTCTGTGCGGCCATGCCCGCGAGACCGCCGTTGGCCTTTACCCACTTAAATACCAGCCCGGCCAAGTACCATGCATAGGTCGGCGGCGTATTGGACATCGAGTCCGCATCCGCCTGTACCGCGTAATCCAAAAAGGTTGGTGTAATGCTGCGAGCGCTGCCGCAGAGGTCTTTGCGAACAATGATCACGGTCAAACCTGCAGGCCCGATATTTTTCTGCGCCCCAGCATAGATCAAGCCGAAGTCGTCGATGTTCACAGGGCGGGACAATATGTCTGAGGACATATCCGCCACGAGGGTTTTGTGCTCAGGAAATTCTTTGAACTGCACGCCGCCAATCGTCTCGTTCGAGCATACGTGCAGAAGCGTGGCGTCATCGCTCAGCTGCCAGCTGTCCGCGTTGGGTATGTGATCGTAATTGCTGTCACTGCTGGAAGCCGCAACATTCACGTGACAGTACTTGCCCGCCTCTTTGATGGCCTTTTTTGACCAAGCCCCGGTGTCGACAAAGTCGATGGTGTCGTCGGGGTTTGTCAAATTCATGGGAACGCTGGCGAACTGACCTGTGGCACCACCCTGCAAAAACAGTACATGGTAGTCGTCAGAAATGGCGAACAGATCGCGCAGATCTTGTTCCGCAGTGGCAGCGATATCGACAAAGGTTTTGCTGCGGTGACTCATTTCCATCACCGACATACCGCTGCCTTGAAAGTCGAGCATTTCCTCTGCGGCCTGCGCCAACACGTCGGTGGGTAATGCTGCGGGACCAGCGGAAAAATTATGCGTTCTTGCCATGGCTCATAGTGCTCCAGTTGCTGGCTTAGATTGTGCGCTTATGCGTCTGTGGTTGCGGCTGCGGGATCTTCCTCCGCGCCATCCTGCGAATCGTCTTCTTGCTCTTCAATACGGCTGACGCTGTTCAGCTTCTCTTCCTCACGTAGCTTTATCAAACGCACGCCCTGGGTATTGCGACCCAGCACCGAAACCTCATCGCCCTTGGTGCGCACCAAGGTGCCCATGTCAGAAATCAGCATGAGTTCGTCACCGTCGAAGATTTGCACTGCGCCGACCAGCGCACCGTTTCGATCACTGGTTTGCATGGCAATCACGCCCTGTGCGCCGCGTCCGCGCAGCGGGAAGTCATCGAGGGCCGTGCGCTTGCCGTAACCGTTTTCACTGGCGGTGAGCAAGTAGCCGTCTGCGGTGGGAATGATCAACGAGATCAATGCATGCCCTGAACCAAGCTTGATGCCGCGCACACCCTTGGCGCTACGGCCCATGGCGCGTACATCAGATTCTTTAAAGCGCGTAGCCTTGCCGGAGCTTGCACACAGCAAGATATCGCAACTGCCGTTGGTGATTGCCGCACCAACTAGGGTGTTATCGTCTTCCAGATCGAGAGCGATCAGGCCACTGTTGCGGGGGCGCGAGAATTGCTCCAGCGGTGTTTTCTTCACCGTGCCATTGGCCGTGGCCATGAACACGAAGTGATCCGAGGTGTATTCCTTTATCGGCAGTATCGCGGTGATGCGCTCGTCGCCTTCTAAGGGCAACAGATTCACCATGGGGCGACCCTTGGCGCCACGACTGCCCTGAGGTATGGCGAAGACCCGCAGCCAATAGACCTTGCCGACATTGGAAAAACAGAGCAGCGTATCGTGGGAGTGGGCGACCAACAGGTGTTCAACAAAATCCTCGTCTTTAACCGCTGTCGCCGCCTTGCCCCGGCCACCACGACGCTGGGCCTGATAGGTATCCAGCGGCTGGGTTTTGGCATAACCCTGATGGGAAATGGTCACCACCAAATCCTCTTCGTTAATCAGGTCTGCATCAGAAAGATCGAGCTGACTGCTAACAATATCGGTACGCCGCTCATCGCCATAGGTGCTGCGCACCTCTTCAAGCTCGTCGCGCACGACAGACGTCAGGCGCTCGTGGGAGCCGAGAATATCCAGCAGGTCTGCGATCTCATCCAGCACACCCTGATAATCTTCCATCAGTTTGTCCTGCTCCATGGCGGTCAGGCGATGCAGCCGTATTTCCAAAATCGCCTGGGCCTGCTCTTCCGTCAGACGATAAAGGCCATCGACGAAGCCAAAGTCTTCGGACAATCCCTCGGGGCGACAAGCATCACTGCCCACACGCTCCAACAATTCAAACAGCACACTGGCTTCCCAGCGCCGCTGCATTAGCGCCACCCGCGCGTCTGCCGCCGAGGGCGAGTTCTTGATCAGTTCGATGACCGCATCGATATTGGCCAGCGCTACCGCCTGACCTTCCAAGATGTGGCCACGTTGGCGAGCACGACGCAGCAAATACAGGGTGCGGCGCGTGACCACCTCCTGTCTGTGGCGCAAAAAAGCCTGCAGCATCTGTTTTAAGTTCAGCAGCTTCGGCTGACCTTGCACGAGAGCCACACAGTTAATGCCGAAAACGCTCTGCAGCTGCGTTTGGGTATACAGGTTATTGAGAATGACCTCACCGGAATCGCCGCGCCGAACTTCTATCACCACGCGCAGGCCATCCTTATCGGACTCGTCGCGCAACTCGCTAATGCCCTCGATACGCTTTTCTTTTACCAGCTCAGCAATCTTTTCGATCAATCTCGCCTTGTTGAGCTGGTAAGGAATTTCAGTGATGACGATTTTCTCGCGACCCTTGTTGTCGGTTTCGACCTCGGCTCTGCCGCGCACATAAATGCGACCTCGCCCAGTGCGGTAGGCCTGCACGATGCCCGCACGGCCATTAATAATGCCGCCGGTGGGGAAGTCTGGGCCTTGCATATGCTCCATCAAATCATCAATGCTGATGTCTTCATCTGCCAGCACCGCCAAACAGGCGTTAATCACCTCGGTTAGATTGTGCGGCGGAATGTTGGTAGCCATACCCACGGCAATACCCGAGCTGCCGTTGACCAGCAGATTGGGCACCCGGGTCGGCAGCACTTCGGGCATGGTCAGGGAGTCGTCATAGTTGTTGACGAACTCGACGGTGTCTTTGTCTAGGTCTGCCAGCAGCTCCGAAGCCATTTTCGCCATGCGCACTTCGGTATAGCGCATGGCTGCGGGCGGGTCAGCGTCGATAGAGCCAAAGTTACCCTGCCCGTCTACCAGCAAGTAGCGCATGGAGAAATCTTGGGCCATGCGCACAACAGTGTCGTAGACCGCGCTATCGCCGTGGGGATGGTATTTACCGATGACATCGCCGACCACGCGAGCAGACTTCACGTAGGGTCGGTTGTAGGTGTTGTTGAGCTCGTTCATGGCGAATAACACCCGCTTATGCACGGGCTTCAAACCGTCGCGCACGTCCGGCAATGCCCGCCCCACAATCACGCTCATGGCGTAGTCGAGATAGGACTGACGCAGCTCATCCTCGATGTTGACGGGTTGAATATCCTGCGGATCCGGGGGAGTAATTTCAGACATAAAAGACGTGGTTTCGAGCAGCAAAAATAGGCCGAAATGCTACCACACTGGCGTCCTCGACGTGGGATTTATGACGTCCTCAAACGAGGCTTTCTTCCCCTTAAAGTGGCCCGTTATACTCGCGCCATGACCCCTATCGATCTGCTCATCAAAGCCCACAGCGTGCTGCAATTTGACGACTCGAAAGACAGCGCCAAGCCAGTGCCGCATACCGAGCACAACTGGGCACTGGGGATCAGGGATCGACATATTGTCGCCCTTGGCCCCGCTAACGAGGTTGCAGCCGCCCATCAAGCAACGGCTACCCTAGAACTACCCCATCACCTGCTCATGCCCGGCCTGATCAATGCGCAAAGCCATGCGCTGGGCATGATTGATCGCGGCAGCAACGGTTTGTATGACGTGTTTGCTGGACCACTGGGCGCTATCGACAATGCCGCCGCCACGCTCGCCGATGAGGAGATTATGGCCGCGGCCCAGCTCGCCTTTACTGAGATGCTGTTGGCAGGCACCACAACCTGCGCCGATATGTCGCTGCACACGCAGTGGGTTGCCAAGGCGGCAGAAGCCAGCGGCATTCATGCCCAAATCAGCGTGCCGGTGAGCGATGACAACAACGCTTGGACACAGGGTGCCCAGCAGGCCCTCGATCAGGCCTTGGCCATGCACGACACCTATGCTCGTCACCCGCGCATTGGTATTGCAATTGGCCTGCCTGACCTCGCAAAAATCGATCACGCGACTTTGGCAAAAGTTGCCACCTATGCCCTAGAGCTAAATCTTGGCGTGCAGGTGTTGCTGCACCAAAGTTCCGCTCACGTGCTGGCGATTGAACAGCGCCATGGCTGCAACGGCATTCAACTGCTTGAACGCGTGGGTTTGCTCGGGCCGAACCTGCAGGCCGTACATATGAACGCGCTGGACGATGACGACATTGCGCTGCTGCATCACCACCGTGTCGCACTGGTGCGATGCCATCATCCATTTGAAAATCAAATGCGCAGATGGGATTGGCTCAGCCCCGAGCAGCCACTGGCGCTGGGTACTGGGGGCTATGGTCTTAACTACTACGCAGACCTTTTCAGCAGCATCGAAAAACACGGCAGCAGCGGCATATATCCTGCGACCTTGGGCGGCGCCCAAGTCATGGGGTTGGACGAGAACATTGGTTCACTGGCTCCAGGCAAACTTGCTGACGTCATCGCCTTGGACCTACGCATCTTAGACGCCAGAATCCATGCTGAAACCGCGCTGGTTGATCTGCCAAACCTACTGACCCGAGGCCGAGCCAATCAGGCCGTGACACATGTTTGGGTGGCCGGTAACGCGCGGGTCAGTAATCGACAGATACAGGTTTGACGAGACCAGAAAAAACGACTTTCGAGCCTAAACCCGAACCTAATCTCGCGGATTCCCGCACCAGACTGAGAATCCGCTCACATTCAGCCCCATAGGTTGATCGGTATTACGCGCTGCCCTCGACACCAATCAAGCCCTGCCACAAAGTTGACCTCCGCTTGGTGGATACACACTTGTGCAACATACAGTCTCCCGCCCGATGCGCTTGAGGGGTTTTGTTCGACTCACAACCGCCTGCCTAT
>SHAE01000074.1 GCA_004213835.1 OM182 bacterium
CAGAAGTGTCGGGTCGCTATGCGGCACGAGAGGACTGGAGGACACAATTCGATGCCCTTTCGACTCGTAGAAATCTAGGAATGCGTGCCGTAAATCAGCGGTTTTCATGGTGTAAGGACTGACCCAAAAAAGACGCGAAATGATAGAGCATTCAGGGCTCTAATGGCAGGACTGAGACCCAAATCGCCTGTGAAGCCTGTCGTCGTCTCGGGAAACGGCTGCCGCTAACACCGAGCGATGTCTAACAGACTATTGGTCAGTGGCCTGCATCACCTGATTGATGGCCCGGGACGCGACCCCTGCTGGAAACCCGCGTCTGGCTAAAAATCTCGCGATGCGCGCGCGCTCTTTTTGGCCCTGCTGCCAAGCCTCGCGCTGCTGGTCTCGGGAAAGCATCTTGTCGGTTGCGGCATCACCTATTACTGCACCAGCCATGCTCTGCACCAAGTCGCACTGCTCTGCCGCATGGATGTTTTCGCTGTTATCCGATGCAACCGCACAGGGCTCCGATGAAAGCATGTTGGACGACTTGTGCATCCGCGCCTTCTTTTCAACCTGCACAATGGCCTTGGCCAGCCATTGCTCGTCATAAGGCTCCAGCAGTGTTTCGATCAACTCTTTATCCAAGCCGTTCTGGTCAAGTTCGCGCTGGATAAATACTGGGCCGTAGCCACGCTCAACACGACTACGACAAAAGGCTTCGCCATAGCGCGTGTCACACAGCAAGCCCAAGGCCTGAAGCTCAGTGGCGACCCCATCGACAACGTCAGGCAAAAAACGGCGTTGCAGCTTGCCGGACAACTCGACAACACTGTACTCCCGCGTTCCTAACAAGCGCACCGCCGCGCCATAGCATTTGGCCTGATTCGCGGCATCTTTCGAATCTAGGCCAGCTCTGTGCTTATGCTCCACCGGCTATCCTGCCTAGGCTTCTGGTGTGCTTCCTTCGCCCAAACCCGCCTCGCCTGCATCACCAGCGAGCGCTTCCACGTTGTCACCTCCCTCGCCGAGCGCGGGCATCAGTAATTGTCTGATGCGGGCTTCTATCTCTTCTTTTAGCTCGGGGTGATCATCCAAAAAATCCGCGGCATTCTTGCGTCCTTGGCCAATGCGCTCGCCGTTGTAGGAGTACCATGCGCCAGACTTTTCCACCAAATTCTGTTCAACACCCAGTTCCAGTATTTCGCCGGTGCGATGGATGCCCTGGCCATACAGAATTTGGAATTCAGTTTGTCGGAAAGGTGGCGCCACTTTGTTCTTCACGACTTTGACCCGAGTCTCGTTGCCAACGACCTCATCGCCGTTCTTCACCGCGCCGATGCGGCGAATATCGAGGCGAACGGAAGAATAGAACTTCAAAGCGTTGCCACCGGTAGTGGTCTCCGGAGAGCCGAACATGACGCCAATTTTCATTCGAATCTGGTTAATGAAAACGACCAGTGTATTGGACTGCTTGATGTTACCGGTCATTTTGCGCAGTGCTTGGCTCATTAACCGCGCTTGCAGCCCCACATGGCTGTCACCCATGTCGCCTTCAATCTCAGCTCGTGGCGTCAGCGCCGCGACCGAGTCGACGATGACCACATCTACTGCAGCAGAGCGTACCAACATGTCGCAGATTTCAAGTGCCTGCTCGCCCGTATCAGGCTGGGAAACGAGTAAGTTGTCAGTGTCTACACCGAGAGCCTGGGCATACAGCGGATCTAGCGCATGCTCAGCATCGATGAAGGCACAGGTGCCACCGGCTT
This sequence comes from OM182 bacterium, assembly GCA_004213835.1. Taxonomy (GTDB): domain Bacteria; phylum Pseudomonadota; class Gammaproteobacteria; order Pseudomonadales; family Azotimanducaceae; genus UBA4421. Next base: position 1,749 of record SHAE01000074.1, read on the forward strand.
TTTGCGCCTCGGCGATAACCTGCAGTGTTAGGGTGGTTTTACCTGATGATTCGGGGCCGTAGATCTCAACAACACGCCCCTTAGGTAGCCCGCCTATCCCCAGCGCGACGTCCAATCCTAGGGAACCGGTAGAGATCGACGGTATGGTGACCAGCTCTTTGTCCCCCAGACGCATCATGGAGCCCTTACCAAACTGACGCTCGATCTGTGCAAGCGCGGCGCTTAGGGCACGCTCTTTTTCAGGGCTTGCCTTGTCGGAGTTGCTTGCTTTTACACTTTCCTTCGCCATTGTCTTTCCTCGTGTCTACTCGTTGTAAGCCTTGGACAGTACTGTATATTCGTTCAGTAGTCGCCGCAAGGCTCATTTTTCACTTTCAGGGCACGCCGCCAGTTGACGACGATTTACCCCCTGTAGTTCACTGAACCTTCTTTCTGGGCCGATGTGAACTCAACACCCATGCGATCTACGACTTCTGCCCACGACCCTGTCTTGCCCGACGCGGACAAACTCACGCCGATGATGCAGCAATATCTTGCCATCAAGGCCGATCACGCCGACGCCCTACTTTTTTACCGCATGGGTGACTTTTATGAACTGTTTTTCGACGATGCAAAAGTGGCCTCAGACCTACTCGACATCACGTTAACGGCCCGAGGTCATGCGGGAAATGCACCCATACCCATGTGCGGCGTGCCCTACCACGCAGCGGACGGCTACCTAGCAAGATTGGTAAAACTGGGCCGCAGCGTCGCCATTTGTGAGCAGGTCGGCGACCCAGCAACGAGCAAGGGTCCCGTCGAACGCCGAGTGCAGCGTATTGTCACGCCGGGCACCCTCACCGATGACGCCTTGCTTGAAACCAAGTCGGATAGCGCAACAGCGGCACTGTATTTTACCGAGGATCAGATCGGCCTTGCCCTGCTAAATCTGTCATCGGCGCAATTGTTACTGCAGCAGTTGCCCACCCAAGACCTGCTGCTGGAGGCCATTACCGCCATTCGTCCGGCCGAGATCCTGCTGCCCGCCAGCCAAGCTGCAAGGTGGCAAGAGCCCTTGGCTGCCTTTGCCGCAGTAACTTGTCTGGATGACGACAGATACCAAGCCCAGCGCGCTGTGAAGGCTCTGAATCAACATTTTCAACACGATGTCGCCGCGGTTGCTGGCATCGGCCATTCCGACCCCTGCCTAGTAGCAGGGGCCGCAGCTCTGGCCTATGTCCAAGGCACCCAGTGCCAGCCTTTGGACTTTCTACAACAAGTTGTGCACAAGCAGGATAACCAGTGCATCGGCATGGACGCACAGTCCCGTCGCAATCTTGAAATCGATGTCCGCAGCACCGGGGCAACCGATCACACGCTGCTCAGCTTGATGGACACTACCGTCACACCCATGGGCAGCCGATTACTGCAGCGCTGGCTGCATGAGCCTTTGCGCGATGTTGCTCGGGTGATCCAGCGCCAGCAGTGGATTAGTGACGTGCTTGCTGCCCGCGCTGGCGATGACATTCGGGGAAGCGTCAAACCCGTCGGTGATCTAGAACGTATTTTGACGCGGATCAATCTGGGTTCCGCATCGCCCCGAGACATCGGCAAGTTGCGCGACGCCTTGGCACAACTGCCGGTCATCAAGCAGGCGTTGAACGCGATCGCCGGCGAACTGAATCAGCAGCTCATTGCCGCCCTAGGCGACTTTACCCATTTACACGCAAAGCTCAGCGAGGCATTGGTCGAGGAGCCGCCGGTAACGCTGCGTGAAGGTGGTGTTTTCGCGCTGGGCTACAGCGAAGAGCTGGATCGACTGCGCAAAGTCACCAGCCACTCTGCAAATTGGCTGGCAGAACTCGAGCGAGACGAGCGCGAACGCACGGGTATTACCTCATTAAAAGTCGGCTATAACCGTGTCCACGGCTACTACATCGAAACATCCAAGGCAGCCAAGGACGATGTACCCGCGGAATATGTGCGCAGACAGACCCTAAAAAACGCCGAGCGCTATATCACTCCAGCACTAAAGGCCTTTGAGGAGGATGCCCTGCGCAGTCAGGGCCAATCACTACAGCTGGAGCGACGATTATTTGGTGATTTGCTGATTGAGTTGGCTGATCAATCCGCAGTGCTGAGGGGTGCAGCCGAGGCCGTGGCACAAAGTGATGTGCTCGCCTGTCTTGCCGAGCGCGCCTACAGCCTCGGGTTCAATGCTCCGAACTTCACCGAGCAACGTGGTGTGCAGATTACCCAAGGCTGGCATCCGGTTGTTAAGAACAGCTCTACCAGCGCGTTTATTGCCAACGATCTCACGCTGTCGCCCCACCAAACCATGCTGATCGTGACCGGCCCGAATATGGGCGGCAAGTCGACTTACATGCGGCAAATCGCGCTGATTAGCCTGCTCGCCTACGTGGGCAGCTATGTGCCAGCCCAAGCCGCAACACTGGGTCCGATTGATCGCATCTTCACGCGTATTGGCGCGGCGGATGATCTAACCGGCGGGCGTTCTACTTTTATGGTCGAGATGACTGAGACCGCACACATCCTGCATAACGCGGGCCCCAACTCCTTGGTCTTGCTAGATGAAATTGGGCGGGGCACCAGTACCTACGATGGGCTCGCGCTGGCTTGGGCATGTGCACAGCATCTGGCGGAAAAAAGCCACGCCCTAACACTCTTCGCCACCCACTACTTCGAACTGACCAGCCTGCCCACGCGCTGCCCCAATGTCGGCAACGTTAACCTGAGCGCTAAAGAGCACCGGGGCGACATCGTATTTTTGTATCAGGTGCTGTCAGGAGCGGCGAGTCAGAGTTACGGCATTCAAGTGGCCAAGCTCGCCGGTGTGCCTAAGCCTGTTTTGGATATTGCCAGAGCAAGGCTGCGCGGTTTTGAGCAGCAGGCTGTGCTGGGCGATACCGCTGTCACTGGACAGTCTGATCTGTTCGTTGGCGGTGATTCGACGCCGTCTGAGACTTGGTCGGAAGCAGCAAGTGCCATTGCCGCGGAATTTGCCAACGAGCAAACGCAGGCCCTGCTGGATGAATTGTGCAGCGTCGACATCGACGATCTGACGCCGCGCCAGGCCATGGACGTGCTCGATCGCTTGCAGCAACTTGCCGAGCAAAATGCTGACCAAAACCGGTAGCTGACTAGACAGTCTGCGTCGGGCGGTTACACTACCGCGCTTTCACCCACCGCCTGTTTGGCGGTCTGGCACAAGATTTAGAACCAATTGTTCTAGATGACATTAAGGTATTGGATATGACGTTCATCGTTGGCGAAAACTGCATCAAGTGTAAGCACACTGACTGCGTCGAAGTTTGTCCCGTTGATTGCTTTTACGAAGGGCCCAACATGTTGGTGATTCATCCCGACGAATGCATCGACTGCGCCCTGTGCGAGCCTGAGTGCCCGGTGGATGCGATATTCGCTGACGATGAAGTGCCCCAGGATCAGGTGCCGTTCATTGAACTGAACGCAGAGCTGGCAGAGCTTTGGCCAAATATAACGGAGATCAAGGAATCGCCTGCCGATGCCGAAGAGTGGGAAGGCAAACCGGGTAAACTGGCGCTGCTCGAGCGCTGATGCGGCCTAGCCTTTCGGCAATAGCGTCGCCGGATTAATCGGCTGGCCCTTGCGCCGCACTTCAAAGTGCAGCTTCTGACCCACGCCGGGTCGGGGCAATATGTCTGCGATGATTGCACCACCTGCTACACGCTGCTGTTCAGCAACCCGAATCTTACCGTTGAAGCTGTAGGCACTGAGCAGATCTGTCGTATGTTTGACGATCACCAAACGTTCGAATCCGGCAATACCGTTGCCCGCATAAACCACCTCGCCGCTACGCGTGCTACGAACCCTCGACCTTGCGGTGATCGCATAGTCGAGGCCTTTATTATTGCTGCCAAACGGCACGCTGGGGCGTTGGGGTAAAGGTCGGTACCAGGTTTGACCGCCCTGCGCCGCGCGTGCGGCTGGTTTCGGTGCTGGCGCCTTGGTCCTAGGTTGGCTGGTGCGTTGGGCCCCTGTCGCGGGTTTAGTCGCGGGTTTTGATGCAGGTGCAGATTTGACGGTACTTGCGGTTTTCGCTACCGGCCGACGCCCCGCTTGGCCTTTGTCTGCCGGCGCCCTCGCGGTTTGTGGCGACTGGCGAGCAGCTGGTATGGGCGATTCCGAGAGTCGCAGTTTTTGACCGGGATATATGGTGAAAGGCGCGCCAATACCATTTGCCTTGGCTAGGCGGCGGTGATCTAAGTTGAACCGCCAAGCTATCGAGTACAGCGTGTCACCCCGAACGACGACATAGGATTGTTGACTCCTGTCACCTAACGAGCGGTCGGTAACCACTGGCGATCCCGGTGACGCGCAGCCGCCCAGCAGGCCTGCCCATACGATGCCCAACCACACGATACCGAGCCGCAGGAACGCCCGACGTCGACTCGTGCTCTGGGGTAAGCGAGATGCCGCTACTGTGGGGAAAGTTTGGACAGCAACCATATGCCTGCCCCTCCCAATAAGCCGGCAGCTACGGACAGTCCCAAGAATGCCTCGTTGCCGTTTGCCGCATACTGACTCGGCCATTGAAGCGCAGAAAACACACCATAGGCCTCTGCTGTGGGCTGGGATTGCACGGCTTGCCAAGGCCACAGCTTGATTAGGGCTGTCGTCATAAAGCCGGTAAGGAACGCCAACAGCGCATCTTGAAAGCGTCCCAGCAGCCAACTAAGGGCTCTGGTAAAAAGCAGCAGTCCACTGCCGCAGCCGCCTGCCAAAACCAGCAAAAATACCCAGTCCAGTTCATTCACAGCCACAATCACGTCGTCGTACAGTCCCAACAGCAGCAGTACGAAGCTGCCAGATATGCCCGGCAAAATCCAAGCGCTCACCGCCACCATGCCAGCAGCAAACAGAGCGAGCATTGAGCCGGAAAAATCGACACCTGGCAGAGCGATAAACAGCAAGCCAGCGAGCAAACCCAATGTGCCGTAGATGACAAGATGTCGCCGCGGCCGAGCACTACCAATCTGCACGACCGAGACGGCGATAACACCGAAAAAAAACGCCCACAGCACCGGTACCGCAACCTCCATCATGAAGCCGATCAACCGCGCAAACATCAAAATACCAAGCAGCATGCCGAGCGCCAGCGCGAGCAAGAAATCCAGCTGATGGTGTCGCCAGAATTCGCGCGGTTGCAGTAGCAGTCCCAGCGACTTGGGGCCGAAGGCGGCTAAGGCTGCGATCAGTCGGTAGTAGATACCGCTGATGAAAGCGATGGTGCCGCCGGAGACCCCGGGCACAAGCTCAGCCAAGCCCATCAAAACGCCTCGAACGAGTACTTCGCGGGTCGAAGATTGCCGAGTTGATGCGTCCGAGTTAGCGTCCATTTACTCCGCTTCCTGTGTAGATCTTGGCTCAGATTCTTGCTCTAGTGGCCGCTGAACCCTGCTTACGCGCGTCCATAAGTCGCCAGCCCAGTATACGCAGGAACCCCACTACGGCGGTTACTGCTTGGCAACTCCCGTCACGAGTGGGACAAAGTGCACCCGTTCATGAATCGTTTCGACCAAGCCCTCCTCGGTGCGGTCAATCACTTTCAGAGACTGCGACTGATCTGTACCGACGGGAACTATCAGGCGGCCACCTACCGCAAGCTGCTCAAGCAATGCCCCGGGCACTTCTGGCGGTGCAGCCGTCACCAAAATACCGTCAAAGGGGGCTTTCTCTGGCCAGCCCGCATAACCGTCGCCGTAGCGTAGCGTGATGTTGCGCAGCGCCATGGCGGATAACCGTTCTTTCGCACGAGGAACCAAGGCTTCGATGCGCTCGATACTGAACAGCCTTTCACAGATCTGGGCCAGAATCGCCGTCTGATAGCCAGAACCTGTGCCCACCTCCAGCACCCGCTGACGCGGTAATTCATTCAGTAGCTGACTCATCAGCGCGACGATGAATGGTTGAGAGATCGTCTGTCTATGTCCGATGGGTAAGGAGGAATCTTCATAGGCTCTATGCCCCAAGGCTTCATCGATAAAAATGTGCCGTGGTACCGAACCAACCAAACGCAGCACAACCTCGTCCTCGATTCCCCGCTCGCGCAGGCGAGCAACCAAGCGATCCCGCGTGCGCTGGGATGTCATGCCAATACCTTGAAGATCAA
>SHAE01000075.1 GCA_004213835.1 OM182 bacterium
CGCGTCGCATCATGGACCATATGGGCCTGCCAGATCTGAATCGGGAAATCAGCGATTTGCGCACGGACTCGCGAGTTCCCGCCAGACGACTTGGTCAGCAGCTCAAGCAGCGACGTGATTTTTTGCGCGAACAGGTGCGCGACTACGTTGAGCAGCAATTCATGCTCAACGCCGATGTCTCGGGAAAGCGTCTGCGTGAAGAAATGCTCCGATCCGTAAAACTCTCCAATGTCGAACACCGTAACTTTCGCCTGATTCAGGAAATGGTTTACAAGATGGCGAAAAAGCTGAGCACCCTGCACAGCCGCCGTCGCAAGGTCTTTAAACGCGGCCAGCTCAACGTACCGAAAACCCTGCGCAACAACATGTCCTATGACGGCGCTATCTTTGATCTGTACTGGAAATCGGTAAAAGTCGACCGCCCCAAGGTCTTCGCCATTTGTGATGTCTCTGGGTCCGTGGCCAATTACGCCCGCTTCATGCTGATGTTTCTGTACAGCATGGACGAGGTCATGCCCAAGGTGCGCAGCTTTGCCTTCTCGTCAGATTTGGCAGAAGTCACCGAGCTGTTTAATCGCAACAAAATTGAGGACGCCATCGCCAAGGTGCTGCATGACTACAGCGGCGGTTCTACCGACTACGGGCAGGCCCTGCTGGACTTCAAAAAACTATGCCTCGATGACGTGGACAACCGCACCACCATCATCATCCTAGGTGACGCTCGTAACAATCACGGCGAAGCCCATGCCGAGGTACTGAGAGAACTCTATGACCGCTCGAAGCGCGTCATTTGGTTAAACCCTGAGGCTAAGCTTGCTTGGAATACGGGCGATTCAGAAATGCGCAAATATGGCGCCTATTCCCACCAAGTCGAAGAATGCAACTCCCTCATGCACCTTGAGCGTGTGGTCAGTAACTTGCTCCGGCAGACCAACTAAGCACGCCGCCAGCCGCAGCATCAATCTGACCACTTTTGGTGTAGCTGTCGTGTCAGCACCTCCGAATCTGCTGATCGACCCAAGGATACAAAACCGATACCCCCGTACTTTCTAGCCTGATTGGTTAGAAAACACCGAGGCTTTGCGGCAGACTCCGTTCATCAAACTTTGGTGAACATTCCTCATTAACAGCCGCTCTCCGAATAGCCAGCTTGCGACATTTTTCGCCCTCGCCTTTGCCGCGGTGGCGGTGCTGATGTTGGTCTTGCACTACGCCAGCAGCAGCCTGACCGGGGCGGTCACCGACGTTTCGGCGGTCGATGTTGAGCGTAATAGCATCTCCATCCTCATACGCGAGGAACCACCACAGCTCGACAGCAGCCGGGCGACCGATGCGGTTTCTGGCATGGTACTCGGCCATGTGATGGAGGGCTTGGTGCGCATGGGCTTGGATGGCCGACTTGAAGGTGCCGTGGCCGAGGACTGGGAGGTCACGCCAACCACGGCCACTTTTTGGCTGCGCGAAGACGCTAAGTGGAGCGATGGCCAAGCCGTCACTGCTGCCGACTTCATCTTCTCTTGGCAGACCGCGCTTAAACCCGAGACCGGCTCTGAATACGCTTTTTTACTGTTCGCGGTGAAAAATGCCGAGGCGATCAACAACGGCACGCTGCCCCCGAGCGCCCTCGGCGTGTCAGCGCCGAACCCCAACACTTTGGTCATCGAGCTTGAACGGCCAGTACCTTTTTTCGACAAGATGCTGGTCTTCCCGACATTTCTGCCCATCCGCGAAGATTTTTTCTTAGCCACCGAAGGACGCTTTGGCGCTGACGCGGATCAACTGCTCTACAACGGACCTTTTCAAATTACGCGCTGGGTGCACGGTTCCAGTATGACCTTTGAGCGCAATCCCCATTTTTGGAATCAGGACGAGATTCACTTAGACGCCATCCACGTGCCTTACATCACATCCGATGCCACTGCGTCATTAAACTTCTTCAAGGACAGCAAGATCGCCATGACCGGTCTGCAGGCTGAGAACCTCACCGAAGCCATGCGCATGGGCTGGCAGATTCGCCAGCACCGTGACGGCACAGTCTTCTACATCGACTTCAACTATCGCGACGGTCGCGCAACGGACAATTTGAATCTGCGGCGTGCGATTCAGCTGGCGCTGGATATGGACGAGATGGTCTACAAGGTGACCAAGCTACCGGGCTACGAGCCAGGGGTATCATTGTTTCCTGGCTGGTTAATGGGCGAGAAAACACTCCTCCGACAGGAATACCCCCCGACCAAGATCATCCCCAACGCGTCAGCGGCAAAAGCTTACCTGCAAACCGCCATGCAGGAGCTAGGGCTTAGCGAGCCGCCTACCCTAGTGCTGCTCTCCGGAGACAACCCCATATCCAGCGTGCAGTCCGAGTGGGTGCAGCAATCACTGAAAACCACCCTTGGCATCGCAGTGAAGATCGACAAACAAATCTTCAAGCAGCGACTGGCAAAAATGACCGCCGGTGACTTCGACATGGTGCTGGCAGGTTGGGGGCCGGACTATAACGACCCACTGACCTTTGGAGATCTCTACGCTTCTTGGAACAAAAACAATCGCGGCGAATACAACAGCCAAGAGCTAGACACTCTGATCGAAACCGCCCAAAACCAGCTGGAGCCGGCTGTGCGCATGCGCGCCTTCGGTGACATTCAGCAGCACCTCATCGACAACGCGGTACTGCTGCCTATGTATGAACGTGGCGTCACCTATGTGGTCGACCCCCGCATCAAACAACTCAAACGCCGCGTGATTGGGCCTGACCCAGATTGGAGCCGGGTCTACATCGACACCGGCAGCGAGTAAGACATGGCCACATCCAACCATCTAGAGAATAACGGCTGATGCTCAAGTATTTCGCCAAGCGCATCGTCCTTGGCCTGGTAACCATTTGGTTTATTGCCAGCGCCACCTTCTTCGGCATGCATGCCGTGCCCGGTGACCCACTGGCTGGCGACAAAGCCATGACCGCACAAATACGCGCCAACCTCGAAGCCAAGTACGGACTCGATCAACCCCTTGGCACTCAGTACCTGATCTACCTTGGCAATATTGCGCAGGGAGACTTTGGCATTTCTTTCACTCAGGAGAATCGCCGGGTGAATGACATCATTCGCGAGCATTTCCCCATCTCCGCCACGCTGGGTATTTTAGCCATCGTCTTTGCAGGATTGGGCGGCGTGCTCTGGGGTGCGCTGACCGCTCTGTACCGCAATCGCTGGCCCGACGTGGTAATCATGTTCTTGGTCATACTCGGCATTTCGGTACCCAGCTTCGTTGTTGCCGCCATCAGTCAGTGGTCCTTAGTCGGTCTGAACCTCGCCACCGGTACTGCGGTTCTGCCCATCGGCGGCTGGGGTACCGTCTGGCATATGTTGGTGCCTGCCTTGGTGCTTGGTCTGTCGACCATGGCCTACCTCACCCGTCTCATGCGCTCCTCCATGCTCGAGGTCGTGAGCACAGATTACATTCGTACCGCCAAGGCCAAGGGTCTGCCCGCCACACAGATTTTCAGCCGCCATCAGCTGCGTAACGCCATTTTGCCGGTAGTCACCGTACTTGGTCCGGCCATTGCAGGCATCACGACCGGCGGTTTCGTGGTGGAGATCGTGTTCGCGATTCCCGGCTTGGGCCGATATTTCGTGCAGGCCATTCAGCAGCTCGACTACACCGTGATCATGGGCACCACGGTATTTTACGGGGCCTTCTTAGTGTTCATGGTGATCTTGGTCGATCTGGTCTACGGATTTATTGACCCTCGGGTGAGGGTTGAGAAATGAGCACCTCGCATCTGACTCCAGCTGATTTCCAGCCCCTGCAAGGCAGTGTTTCCGGTCAGCAAATCAGCCGACCCTCCTTGTCTTATTGGGCAGATGCATGGCGACGTTTGCAAGATAACCCGCGAGCCATGGCGTCTATGGGGCTAATCGCATTCTTATTGGCCTTTGTGAGCGTCGGCCCCTACCTTTGGCAAGTCGACCCATCTGTCCAAGACCTAGATCAAATAGGCATTGGACCTGGTGCCGATCGCAGCGTCACGTTGGCGCCGCCGTTTCAACCTTGGCTGCCAGAGCAGCAGTCCACCATACTTGCCGACAATGCCATGGGCCTCACTTTGACCATGCCTGCCACGACCCAAGCCGTGCGCCTGATGTGGGCGCGCGCAGATGGCGAGCGCTACCGCCTGTATCGCAACCTCTTCGACCCAAGCGATACCGGCAGCTTTGGCCTGCCCTTGGCCGAGCTGGATCGCAGCTACTTCGAAGACCGCCTAGACCTGCAGGCAGGTACCTACTTCTACTCACTGGTGATGCTAGACGCCAATGGCGCTGAAACCGCCACCGCGATTACCCAAACGGTAAACGTCACCCGCGTCATTTCTGTGGCCGAGGCCATTGAGCGCGGGCTGATAAAGACCGAGGCTGAAGCACAGCTGGGCCAAGAATTGAAACTTGCATGGCACCCGCTTGGCACCGACTACTTAGGCCGGGACATGCTGGCGCGCCTGATGTACGGCGGACAGGTGTCGCTATTCATTGGCATCTTCGCGCCCTTGGCCTTCGTGCTGCTTGGCGTCATCTACGGCTCGGTCGCTGGTTTTCTCGGCGGCGCAACAGACCAAGCCATGATGCGGTTTGCCGATTTCGTCGTCGCCCTGCCGTTCTTGCTGTTCATGATTCTGTTTAAGGTGATCTTCGGTATTGGCCCCGGCGAGAGCGGTATTTGGCCCATGCTGGTGGCCATGATTATTTTGCTCTGGCCAGCACCGGCGCGTTTGGTACGGGGACAAATTTTGCAAATTCGTGAGGAAGGCTACGTCAGCGCTTCGCGCTTGCTTGGCGGCACCACGAGCTATGTAGTGGGCCGCCATATGTTGCCCAATACCCTTGGGGTGATATTGGTCACCATGACCTTTCAGGTCCCCAGCGCGATTTTCACCGAAGCTTTTCTGTCTTTTATCGGCATGGGGGTCGCACCGCCAACGCCGTCTTGGGGCGCCATGTGTAACGAGGGCATCAAGTCCATGCTGACGCGGCCCCATGAGCTGATGTTTCCAGCCTTGCTGATCAGCATTACCGTACTGGCCTTCAATCTGCTGGGCGACGGTCTGCGCGATGCCCTAGACGCGCGCATGCGAGGCACCGAGTAATGGCCATGCATCGACCGTCTATGTGTCATCAGATGCCGTTGCCTCCACAATCGAGACGCACCCATGTCTGAGCCCATACTTCAGGTAGCCAACCTGCACGTTGATTTTCAAACCTACGGCGGTGTGGTGCAGGCAGTGCGCGGAGTGAGCTTCGATGTCTGCGCTGGCCAGACCCTAGCCATTGTCGGCGAATCAGGCTGCGGCAAATCGGTGACGGTACAGAGCCTAATGGGCTTAATTCCCATGCCGCCGGGGCGTATTCATCAAGGCAGCGCGCACTTGCGCGGGCACGACATATTGGCCTCGAAAATAATCGACGGTCAGGACATTCGCGGCAGTCAGATCAGCATGATCTTTCAAGACCCCATGACCTCGCTGAATCCCACCATGAACATTGGTAGCCAAATTGCGGAAACCCTTGAAGTGCACAAGGGCTATAGCAAGAGCGATGCCTTTGCCCGGGCGATTGAACTGCTGGATATGAGCAAGATCCCGGAAGCGGCTAAGCGCGCCAAACAATACCCCTTCGAGTTCTCCGGCGGCATGCTGCAGCGCGCCATGATCGCCATGGCCATCGCCTGCGAACCGGCCATTTTGGTGGCGGATGAACCCACCACCGCACTGGATGTCACCATTCAAGCTCAGATTCTCGATCTGCTCGGCGACCTACAGCAAGAAACCGGTATGGCGATTATTCTCATTACCCACGACTTAGGCGTGGTCGCCCGCATGGCGGACGAGGTGATGGTGATGTACGCCGGCGAGGTGGTGGAGAGAGGCGGCGTCGACGATATTTTTTATCGCTCCGGTCATCCCTACACTCAGGGCCTGCGTCTGGCCATGCCGACAAATAATCAAGACACCGAAGCGAATCAAACACTCGTGGCCATCGACGGTTCGCCGCCAGATTTGTTCAATCCTCCCAGAGGCTGCGCCTATCACCCAAGGTGCCCCTACGCCATGCAAGTGTGTGCAGAGCAAGCCCCGCCCACCCGCACCCTAGGCGCTGACCATCAAGCACAGTGCTGGCTTCACCACGAGATGGCCGGAGCCTTGCCGGACGGCTTGGTATCAGCCAGCAAGGTAGGCCAATGAAGCCCTTGGTGGAAATACAGAACTTGGTCAAGTACTTCGACCTAGGCGGCGATCAACGGGTGCATGCGGTGGACGATGTCAGCCTGTCCATAAACCCGCGCGAGATTGTTGGCCTGGTGGGCGAAAGCGGTTCTGGTAAATCTACCCTGGGTAAAACGTTACTGGGCCTACACGACAAGACTGATGGCAACGTCTCTTTTGCGGGGCAGGTGCTGCCCCAGCGTTACCGCGCCAGCGATTTCCGCGCCATGGCGCCAAAGATGCAAATGATCTTTCAAGATCCCTACTCATCACTCAATCCGCGCATGACGGTGGGTGAGATTGTGGGAGAGGGCCTGCGCTTGCAGCCAGAACTCAGTGCCAGCGATGTACAGGACCGAGTGGCACATTGGCTGCAGTTGGTTGGCTTAAGCCCAGACCATCGCTCGCGTTATCCCCACGAGTTTTCCGGCGGCCAGCGGCAACGCATCGGCATTGCCAGAGCGCTGATCCTGCAACCAGAATTCGTGGTCTGCGATGAACCGATTTCTGCCTTGGACGTGTCAGTGCAGGCGCAGGTGGTTAACCTGCTGGGCGAGCTAACACAGGAGTTGGGGCTGACTCTGCTGTTTATCGCCCACGACCTGTCCATGGTGCGCTACATCAGTGACCGCATGGCGGTGATGTATCTTGGGGGGCTGGTCGAGGTTGGTACATCGGCCGAGGTCTTCTTTGACCCCAAGCACCCCTATACACAGACGCTGATCGCATCGAACCCAGAGGCCGACCCGGAACACGAACGAGGGCGACAATCTACGACGATTCAGGGCGAGATACCTTCTCCGGTAAATGTGCCTGCTGGCTGCCGATTCGCCAATCGTTGTCCTCAGGCTATGCCGCACTGCTCGACAACGACGCCAGCGCTCAAGCCAGTGCCAACCACCTCTGAGAATCTGCAGTCCCAGCGGCTGGTTGCCTGTCACCTCTTCGATTAAACCCATGAATTGCGGGCAAAAAAAACCCCGATGAAAACATCAGGGTGCTTTTGCGACGATGGCTAGATCGTCTTAGAAGCGACGACCGCCGCCGCCTCCGCCACCACCGCCACCAGGGCGTTGCTTGCTTTGTGCTTCATTGACCCGTAGTGCTCGGCCTTTGAAATCTAAGCCGTTTAGCGCTTCGATTGCGGCTTCTGCGCCATCTTCCATTTCGACAAATCCAAATCCGCGTGACCGTCCGGTCTCACGATCCGTGATAACCGATGCGGACGCGACGCCGCCATGTTCTGAGAACAATGACTGCAGATCTTCATCGGTGACCGCCCATGCGAGGTTACCTACATATAGTTTTTTCACAGCTGCCTTTAGCTCCTTGTTTGATAAGTGCTGAGTTTTCCTCTCTCTGGAGAATTCGACCAATCAAACCTAGAAGCAGAGAAACTTACGTTTTCCAATCTTGTCTGGCCTCTGAAGGTCTTTCTTGCAACGTAAATCACGCTTTAAGTTCCAACACGAACTGAGGTGTACCAAGTACAATCGGGCGAGAACCGCAAGCCTAGGGTATGCGCTCTCCAGTCACAAGGCATTATTCCTGCAGTTTTATGATACCGCTATGACAGTCAATCCAAATT
>SHAE01000076.1 GCA_004213835.1 OM182 bacterium
GAAATAGCATGCCTCGTTGTCCTCAACATAGAACTCTTGTGCGCCGGCTGGGCTGTGCAGCCATAGGGCGATGCGCCCGTCGCCGTGGTGGTTGATCTGAAAAACGGCAAAGGTCTTGCCGGCCACGCGAAAATTTGGGCTGCCTCGGCTGATGACTTCGCTGGTTTCTGGCATGCCAAGGCAAATCTCTTGTACGGCCTCGGTAATATTCTTGCCCATGGGTGTCCCGCCGGAATTGCAAATGGCTTCGCGTGTTAGACTAACCGGCTCTCTGAGTTGGCCATACCCTTGCAACAATCTGTTTCTCAAAAAGCCAAACCATTTCTCGGTTGGAAGATGGTTTTAGTGGCGTTTTGCATCGACTTTGTCGCGGTCGGCTTCTTTTTTTATTCCTATGGTGTTTTCTTTAAGGCGATTGCCGCTGACTTCGGTGGCTCGCGTCTAGGGGTCGCCATTGGCATGACCATTACCAGTGCTGTTGGCGCCATTGCCGCCCCCTACGTAGGCCGTGCCCTAGACAAATTCCCGTTGCGCAACGTCATGGGTATTGGCGCGATTTTTATGGCCACGGGGTTCCTAGGTCTCTCCTTTGTGCAAAACGAGCTGCAGTTTTATTTGGTGCTCGGTCTATTCATTGGCTTTGGCGCTAGCAGTATGGGTAATTTGGCCACCAGCAAGCTGGTCGCGAATTGGTTCGATAAGCGACGTGGTACGGCCCTTGGCATTGCCGCAGCCGGAGTATCGCTGTCTGGGGTGGTCATGCCCTATGTCAGTGCGGAGTTGATTGAGAACTTCGGTTGGCGGCAGGGCTTCTTGGCCTACAGCGCCTTTACCTTTTTGATCGTGGTGCCGCTTATTTTTCGTCTCGTGATCTCTAAGCCCGAAGATGTGGGTATGCGTCCAGATGGCGCGATTGTGCCTGCGAAAAAGGCAGATGCGATCGCATCGGTGCAGACGCCGGTGGCCAAGCCGCGCATGCTCGAGCTTTTTAAAGATCACAATTTCAGAATGATCGTGCTGACG
This sequence comes from OM182 bacterium, assembly GCA_004213835.1. Lineage (GTDB taxonomy): Bacteria > Pseudomonadota > Gammaproteobacteria > Pseudomonadales > Azotimanducaceae > UBA4421. The sequence goes on from SHAE01000076.1 coordinate 1,024, forward strand.
TTCTCGCTGATCTTCTGCTGCATGAGCGCCACGCTGACCCATATGATTCCGCGCCTCACGGATTTCGGCTACACGCTGGTGGAGGCCTCCTTGGTGATGTCGATGTGTGCCGGTTTTGGGGTTGTGGGCAAGCTCAGCTTTGGTTGGTTAAGTGATCGTTTTTCGGTGCGCAAGGTCATGGCGGTAGTGATTGTCGCGCAGTTCAGCGGTCAGTTTCTCATGTTCAGTTCGGTGGACTATCTCAACTTCGCGATTGGCGCGAGTCTTTTTGGTTATGGCGTCGGCGGGGTGGTACCCATGCATGGCGCGGTGGTGGGTAAAACCTTCGGGCGTGACCGGTTTGGGGCCGTGCTTGGACTGATGCGACCGGCAATGTTTCCCATTCAAATTCTCGGCGTGCCCTTTGCGGGCTGGATTTTCGATGTCACTGGTTCTTACGATACGGCCTTTCAAGTGTTCTTGGGGCTTTATCTGTTTGCGGCGTTAGCCATCGCTTTTTATCGCCAACCGGCGAAAACCGTCACTTAGCGGCACACTGTTAAGTTCGGTGCTCGCTTAAAATCGTGATTTCAGAAGCTGTATTTGTGGAACCCCTTGATGGCTGCAGCGCAGGTTCACAGCGTCTGCCAGCACATGCTCGGCGATATAGGGTTCAAAACTCACCTTGGTGAATGGCTTGATGTCGTCAAATTCCAGCTCGACTGAGAAACCCTGCACCACGGGTAGCACAGTAATGGCGCTGACATGATTGAGCATGTCAGCCAGCTCCGAGGTAAGGGCCTGCTGGGCGGAGCGATCTGCTGCAACACCGCGCACAAGATATTTCAGTAAACACGGCTGTTTTTGCATGGGCATGATTAGGCTAGGCGTTTTTCCACACTGGTGGACGCTTCTCTAAAAAGGCGTTTACGCCTTCGCGCTGGTCTTCGGTGCTAAATAAGTCCACGAACTTTTGGCGCTCATAGGGCAGGGCTGCGGCGACCGCGTTGTCTCGCGCCTGATGAATCAATTCTTTACAGAACGTGACGGAGATAGGGCTTTGCTGCGCGACTTGGGCAGCCAGCGCCAATGCGCGCTTTTTCGCGCCGCCTTGCTCAACAACTTCCTCTACCAAGCCGATGCGTTCAGCCGTTGCGGCATTCACCCGCTCACCACAGAGAATCATCTTCTTCGCCCAACCCTCGCCAACAAGCCAGGACAGTCGCTGGGTGCCACCGGCGCAGGGCAGCAAGCCCACCTTGGGTTCCGGCAGCGCCATTTGCGCCTGCTCTTCGGCGATGCGAATGTCGCAGGCTAGGCAGGCTTCTAGCCCGCCGCCCATGGCGAAACCGTTAATGGCGGCGATTGAGACGCCACGAAAGTCCGCCAAGCACTCAAAACCCTTGCCGAAAAACTCGGCCATGGCACGCGCTTGCTCTGGGTCGCCAGCGGCGAAAAGATTGAGATCGGCGCCGGCCGAGAAAAACTTCTCTCCCGCGCCCGTGATGACTAGGGCGAAAATGTTCTTGTCGGCATTGAGGGTTTCGATCAGCTGGGCGAGCGCTGGCAGGCTTTCAGTATCCCAGGTGTTAGCACCGGGGTTGTCGATGGTGATCAACGCTGTGTGATCGATGATCTCCACCTTAAGTTTGGCAGATGTGCTGATGCTCATTGTATGACCTCCAAGGCACCAGCCATAAGCATGCGACGCGAAATGATCACCCGCATGATTTGGTTGGTGCCTTCTAAAATTTGATGCACCCGGGTATCGCGCACGTAGCGCTCCATGGGGTATTCCTTTAAGTAGCCGTAACCGCCCAGCAGTTGCAGCGCGTCATTGCAGACTTTGAAGCCTGCGTCGGTAGCAAAACGCTTGGCCATGGCGCAGTAGGTACCGGCCTGACCATCGCCGCTGTCGAGCTTGCTGGCCGCCAGTCGTACCATTTGGCGGGCCGCGACCAACTCCGTCAGCATGTCCGATAAGGCAAATTGCGTGGCTTGAAAGTCGGCGATGGCCTGACCAAATTGTTTGCGATCCTGCACATAGGCGGTGGCGTCTTCGAGCGCCTTTTGCGCGGTACCAACGCTGCAGGTGGCGATATTGATGCGGCCCCCGTCGAGGCCGTCCATGGCGATGGAGAAACCTTGGCCTTCTTCGCCAAGGCGGTATTTTTTCGGTACGCGCACATCGTCAAAGGTAATCGCGCGGGTGGGCTGGGCATTCCAGCCCATCTTGTGTTCGTTCTTACCGTAGCTAATGCCGTCGATATCTGCGGGCACTAACATGGCGGTCACACCCTTGGGGCCGCTGTCGCCAGTGCGCAGCATAAGCACGAGCACGTCCGTATCCCCGGCGCCGGAAATGAAGGCCTTACTGCCATTAATAACGTAGTAATCACCGTCGGATACCGCACTGGTGCGCAGCGCGGCGGCATCAGAACCCGCGCCGGGTTCGGTCAAACAGTAGGAGGCCAGTTTGGTGCCTGACACCAGATCTGGGCACCACTCATCGATGACTTCTTGCTGGCAGTACCGGCCAATCATGTTGGTGGCCATGTTGTGTATGGTGAGAAAGGCCGCGGTTGTTGTGCAGCCTTTCGCCAGTTCTTCGACGATGAGGCTTGCATCGAGTCGCGGCATGGCCAGTCCGCCAGCATGTTCCGGGGTATACATACCCATAAAGCCAAGCTCACCTGCTTGGCGCAGGGCATCCTTGGCAAAAATGCTGTCGGCATCCCATTGCGCGGCATAGGGTGCGAGCTGGTTTTCCGCGAAGGCCTTGGCGGTGGCGACGAAGCCTTGTTGTTCTTCGGTGAGGGCAAAGTCCATTGTCTCTCCCAGGGCATCAATAGAGTGGGCGCAGTGTATTACACAGCGCGGGGCGCGGCATTAGGTTGGCGTTGCGAGAAGCTTGGGCGGTTTGGCGAACCAAAAGCACAGGGCGCCAATCAATGAGCAAAAAGCGATGTAGGTAAAGGCGAGATCGTAGTTGCCGTAGAGATCAAACATGATGCCGGAAAATAGTGGACCCAGGGTCATGCCTATCATCACGATCAGGGATGAAATGCCCATGATCGTGCCGAAAGATTTGGGGCCAAAATAATCGGCGCGCAATGCCACCATGAGCGGAGCGCGCACGCCCCAAGCCAAGCCGTGTGCCACCGCGAAGGCGATCACCAAGATGGGGTCTGCGCCATAGGTTAGGGCGATCAGGCCGACAAAGTGGCCCAGCATGCACAGGGTACAAATCGTGCGTTTATCGAAGCGATCGCCAATCACACCGCCCAAGAACAGGCCCGCCATTTGCAGCGCCGTCATCAAGGCAAAGACAAAGCCAGCGTTGACAGGCTCGTAACCTAAATCGAAGGTCAGGTAAGGAATAAGGTGCGCGAGCATGGACGACACTGTGAGCAGCGATAATGCGTGACCACTAGAAATCAGCCAGAACGAGGGCTCCTTGACCGCCTGTCGCCAGGACAAACTGATCTGGGTGTCTGTGCTCGAAGAGTTTTTGCCGTCATCGTCTTGTGCGCGAATGCCGTCTGGCACTTCGCCGTAGTCTTCAGGCCGGTGGCGTACCAAGCTGACCAGCGGTAGCCCTACCACCAATATGAGAATGCCCGAGTAGAGCGCCATTGAACGCCAGCCGAAGGCCTCCAAGCCCATCATCACAAAGGGTACGCAGAGTCCGCCGGCGGAAAATCCGATTTGCGACATCGCGACAGCCTTGGCCCGGTGCGCGTCGAACCAACTGACAATGGACACCATGAGAGTGGCGAAGCCGCCGAGGCTGGAGCCCAGGGCGATCAGAATAAACGCCACAAAATAGGTGGTGATGGATTCCACCATGCTGAAGGTAAAAAAACCTACCGCAAAGATCAGCGTGCCAATGATCAGAATCCGACGTGGGCCGTAGCGATCCACCAGCCAACCTTGGAGCGGGCCGAGCAGGCCGCTTTCCAATCGCGTCAGTGCAAAGGCTAAGGACAGTACCGACATACTCCAGCCAAAGTCCGCCTGGAGTTTGAGCGCGTAGCCGCCGTAAGAATGCATCCACGTTAAGGCTGCCAGCCATTGCACACCGGCACAGGCCAGCACGATCCACCATCCGTAAAAAACGTGACCGTTTGGGCGAAAGACATTGTTGAGCCGCGCACCCGCAGGTGCCAGAGGGGATGACATGGGAACATAATAGGGGCAGGTGGGCGCACTGACGAGATTGACAGGGTGCACATTTCTTGCCGTTGGCGAAAAAAGCATGGAGTCTCGTGCGATGGACGAAAAGACCACAGCTCGAAGCGAGGCGTCGCACCGCAGCGTGCTGGATAACGAGGGACAAGCGTTGGTCTTGTCCGGTGGCGGTGCTCGGGCAGCCTATCAGGTGGGGTGTCTGCGAGCTCTGGCGCGGAGCCTGCCGGACTATCGCCCGCAAATTCTGACCGGTGTCTCTGCGGGTGCGATCAATGCTACCCATCTCGCCGCGTTTCAGGGTTCTTGGCAGGACAGCGTTGAGGCCCTTGTGAGGCTCTGGCAGGCCATGCGCACAGAAAAAGTGTATCGAACGGGGTTGGGTCAACTGGCCGGCCGTATGACCCACTGGGGCTTGCACTTTGTCAGCGGCGGTAGGCTTGGACGCAAAGACATTCGCGGCATGGTCAACAACCAGCCGCTGCGTCGGTATCTTCGAGAACATTTGTCTGCGCAAGCCGGTTCGGGTGACATTCCGGGCATTGATCGCAACCTTGCCGATGGCTGGTTGAAGGCGTTGGCGGTGGTGACCACGAATTACGCCAGCGGTCGCTCAGAGGCCTGGGTTGATACGCTGCAGGAACACATCTGGAGCGGTAGCCAAGTGACCGCTCGGCAGGCATCACTGACCCTTGAACATGTGATGGCTTCCGCCGCACTGCCGTTTTTCTTTCCCTCGGTGAAGCTTCAGCACCAGTGGCATGGCGACGGCGGCATCCGTTTGGCGGCGCCGTTGTCTCCTGCCATGCGCCTTGGTGCTACGCGTATCTTGGCGGTATCGCCTCGCGCTAAGCCCGAGATAGGTGGCTCTGAGCTGCCGACACGTTATCCGTCACCGGGCCAAGTGGCTGGGGTTATGCTGAATGCGGTATTTCTCGATTTACTGGACTTTGATGCACTACAGATGCAGCGCGTGAATGACCTGCTCCGGCGCATACCCCAGCAGCAGTGGGGGCGCCAGCGGCCGGTGGAGGTGATGGTGCTCAGGCCAAGACAAGACCTTGGCAAAATTGCCCGACAGTCACAGCCGCAGATGCCTAGTGGGTTTCGGTTTTTCTCTGGCGGTTTCGGGGGCCGGGATGAACCCACAGCGGACGCACTGAGTATGGTGAATTTCGAGCCGGGCTACATCGGCCAGCTGATCGAATTTGGTGAGCAGGATACGCTTGCCCGTATGGACGAGATCGAGGCTTTCCTGCGCGGTTAATTCTCGCTGTCTGACCTCATCAGACAGTTAGCGTAGTAAGTCACCGTCCCCGGCCAATCACTGAACACCCCGCGCACCCCAACGTCATTGGCGAGCACGTGCAGGGCCTGCAGCATTTGGCCTTCGCTTGTCATGGCGGCGGAGATAGGCGCGTAGAGCCAGTTATTTGCGTCCACCGGATCACCGGCTTCAAAGGTCCAAGTGATGATCTCCAGCCCAGCAGATTTGGCTTGCCGTGCATAAATGCTTGGCACGATCTCGCCAGCATCGTTAAGCGCCAGCAACATAGGCATTGGTGGCGCTATGATGTTCAACCCGCGTTTTCGCAGCGCTGCAAAGTCAGCCGGACTGGACTGAAAACCCGGCCGCCGTCCTCTGGCATCCAGCCAGACTGCCTGATCGGCAAAGTCGGGGTGGTTCTTGACCCAGTGCCAAATGTCGTCGGGATTAAACGATTGGGGATAGACTCGGCTGGGATCGATGCCTGCCGCACGGTATTCCGCGAGAAGTTTGTCCGCATAGGCTGCCTGGGTGAATCCCGGTGCAAAGGGCATATCGACCATGGGGCGCTTGAGTTCCGGCGTGAACTTTCTGCCTAAGGCATCGATCAACTCAATACTCTGTGCATGGGTCATCAAGGTGCCGCAGGCAAGGGGCTCACTGACCACAGGAGAGCGAAGGGACGCGAGGTATTGCGCAACGGTTTGAGCTTTTTTGTCGCTCTGATCTGGGCGAGCACACAAGGTTTTGAACTCCGCTAAAGAGATATCTGTGGTGCAGCAAGTCGCGCTGGCAGGCTGCTGGCCGTTGGCGGGACGAAAGGGTTTAGAGCATTTTGCCGCCAATGGGGTTTGCAGAATGTTGGTGGTGGTCGCGAGATCACACTGGGAGTGTCGGCACACCAGCGCTAAGTCTTGGGTAAAGGTCACATCGCATTCGATCACACCGGCGCCTTGCTCGGCGGCTGCCACGTAGCCTTCGCGGCTGTGCTCTGGGTAGCCTAGCGGTGCCCCTCGATGGGCTATAGAAAAGTCTGTGGGATAAAAGTCACCAAGGGCGCAGCTTTGCAGGCGCTCTTTCAGCGTCTGGTTTGGCAGGGTCTCACTCAGGTATAGGGCACGTTTTGTTGGATCTGCGAGTTCTGCTTGGCCAACACTGGCTTGCAACGTGCCCACGATAAGCAGGCAAATTAAGAGTGGCGCTGATTGCGCGCGAATGTTGTGCAGTTGGAGCATGTGTCGCCGCTGTCTTTTTCAGACACGCACCCTATCATCGTCTAATAACCATTTGATGAATCCAACCGCGTGACCCACGTACTCGTCTTGCAAAGTGCTGCTCCAATCA
>SHAE01000077.1 GCA_004213835.1 OM182 bacterium
CCGCACCCGCGTTTGGTCAAAGTGCCAATGCAGTCATTTGCTGGGAGCGGTTGCAGCGCTTCATTGGTACAGTGTAGCGGCAGCGTGTCGAGCACAAACCGCGGTGCCGCGAGCTCCTGTGAGTACTGGTATTTTGCTCTGGCGCTAGTCTTTGGCGCTGCACCACATACCTGTTACACCGATAGACGTGCTCTCGAAAGGCAGAAGTAATGACCTCGACCCTGTACTTGGCTGACACAATTGCGACCATGAACGCACACAACGAGGTGTTAACCGCAGGCGCGGTATTGGTGACGAACAAGTCAATAGCCGCCATCGGTAGTGCGGTCAGTCTTAAATCTCAGTATCCCGGTGCCACCGTGGTTAATCTCGAAAATTCCCTGCTGATGCCCGGATTGGTCAACACTCACTGCCATTCTGGTTTGTTGCGCGGTACGGCAGAGGGCCTGCCGGTTTGGGCATGGCTGCAACAGTACATTGATCCCATGCATCGTGTGATTCACGCCGACGAGGCCGCGCTGGCGTCGCGGCTGTGCTATGCAGAAGCATTGCTCAGCGGCACGACTACGATCGTTGACATGTGGCGACATATGCGAGGCAGTGCCGAAGCTGCCCTGCATCAGGGTATTCGGGCAGTGCTGGTACCCTATGTAGCCGAGCATCCTGATCATGATTACTTTGAGACTTTGGACGCTAACGAGCAGTTGATCAAAGACTGGCACCAACACCAGAGCGACCGTATATCGGTGTGGGTTGGGCTTGAGCATATGTTTTATGCGGTACCGGCAGCGATGCAACGTATCAGCGCGCTTTGCCAAAATTATCAGGTTGGTTTCCACACGCACAGTAACGAAAGCCGCTTCGACGTGGACAAGACGATCGAACGCTATGGCGCCAGGCCCGTGCAGGTTTTGGAGCAACTCGGATTGTTGGCAGCGCCGCACACCTTGCTAGCACACTGTGTGTGGTTGGATGACGCAGAGATCCAGTTGTTAGCAGATCATGGGGTAGGGGTTGCCCACAATCCCGTGAGTAATATGAAACTGGCGTCCGGCGCTGCGCCCATTGGCGCCATGCTGGCCAAGGGTATCGCAGTGGGCTTAGGTACTGATGGCGAGAAGGAAAACAATAACCTTGATGTGTTCGAAGAGTTAAAGACGGCATCGCTCCTTGCTAAGCACAGCAACGCTGATGCAGCGGCGCTGGATGCCTGGTCCATCTGCCGCATGGCAACCATCGACGGTGCTCGAGCTTTAGGAATGCAAGAAACCATTGGCTCACTTGAAGTAGGTAAACGCGCAGACATGATTGCGCTTAACACCCACACCCCCAGAATGACGCCGCTGATTACGTCGGGCCAGTATATGAATCTGCAGCATAATTTGGTGCACGCTGCGCAGGGCGGTGATGTTGCCATGACCATGGTGGACGGCCGGGTGCTGGTGCGTCACGGCGAACTGTTGTGTGATGACCTCAGTAAGAGGATCCGAGCGGCCAATCGGGCAATTGGACCCCTGCTGGCTCGTCGCGATGCGTGGATTGCCAGTGCTGGTACTGCAGTCAATGAACTAGAAAAATCCTGATGATGAACAAGATCCGTCTGACGCTGATCAGCTTTCTGGCTTACTTCATCCTGTCTGGCATGCTGTCGCCCATTGGCATCATCCTTGGGCCCATGGCGGATCATTTTGAGCAACCAATTACAGTCATCTCTGCCCAGTTTAGCTGGTTAACCATGGGTATTTTGGTGGGCTCAGTGCTTGCTCTGGGTATCTTTTACTGGGTGCGGCTGAAGACCCTATTGCTGGCACTCTACGGCTTGATCACGTTAAGCCTTGTGAGCCTTAGCCTTGCAGGTGACCTGCAACAGGTGGCGCTGGCCCTAGGGCTGGTTGGTGTGTGTTGCGGTATTGGTTTAGCAGGCGCGGCCACCATCATTTCGAGCAGCTATGAGGCCGAGCAGCGCGCCTCGGCGCTTGTGATGACAGACGGTTCCTTCAGCATCGCCGGCGTCGTGGTGTCCACCGCTGCGCTTTTCCTGCTGGCCCGGGATTTTGACTGGTTTGGTGCCTATTTGGTTGTTGCTGTAATCGCTGCACTGGTGCTTTTGCTCCTGCTGATGTCGAATTTTCGCCCAATCGATGCGGTTACCGCGTCGCCAATCGAGTCAGCAGATGCAGTGTCCGGTAGGTGGCCCCCAGGCGTTTGGCTGTGCATTGCGGCCTTGTTTCTATACACCCTCGGCCAGTACTCATTGCTGTGGTGGCTTCCCAACTATCTTGAGACGAGCTTGTCGGTGCCTCGGGCACGCGCAGGTGAGGTGGTTGGCCAGTTTTGGTCGGGTATGTTTGTCGCACAACTGTTTGTTGCGTGGTGGGTGTTGAAAATGGGTGTTCAGAGACTGGTCATCATCGGTAGTCTAACCACCATGCTGTGTTCTGTGCCCCTTTGGCTTTATGGAGATATAGACGGCTTGATTATCCTTGCATTTATTTGGGGTGTTGCGAACCTGGGGTTGCTGAAAATCATCATCTCCTTCGCAACACTCATGGTCAGGGTGCCGACACCACGACTGATATCTGGTTTATTGCTTGGCGCAACGTTAGGCACGGCTGTTAGCCCCTGGGTGACGAGCCAGATAGTCGAGCGCTCGAGTAGCTACTTTGTTTTGCAATTCGGCTCCGGCTGCTACCTAGCGTTGGTGGTTGTCTTGCTACTGGCGAGCCGTGGATATGCTGCTTCACAGGCTTCCTGCACTTCGCCAAAAGGCGCTGCCGCCGCAGCAAGCCCTGACGCAGACTCGGGGTTAGCGTCATGAAGGTGCAAACCGTTGATTTCACTCATCCGCAGGCGGGTCAGATGTTTGTGGCTTCGCTTCAGCAGACGGGCTTTGCCATCATCAAGCAACATCCGGTGCCTGAGACATTGTTGCAAACGCTGTATGCGCAGTGGCAACAGTTCTTCTTGGGCGACGATAAGCATGACTTCGTTATCGATGAACCCGTCGAACCAGACAACCGGGGCGGCTTCATTCCTGCTGCCGTATCGGAGACGGCGGTGGGTCATTCAGTGCGGGACATAAAGGAATTTTACCATCTGATTCCCGGGCAGCAGGTGCCGCCTTCACTGGAACCGGCAAGCATGAAGTATTTGGATCTGACCTTTCAGGTCGGGCAGACCTTGCTGGCTTGGTTGCAACAATATGCGCCAAAGGCAGCGACCCGAGGGTTATCAGAGCCTTTAGATAAAATGTTGAGTATCGACGCCAGTCTTCTGCGAATACTGCACTACCCAGCGTTACACGGTGATGAGGAGCTTGGCGCCATGAGGGCTGCGGCCCATGAGGACGTTAACCTGATGACCATATTGCCGGTGTCGGAGCAGCCGGGGTTGCAGGTGCGTGATAAGGCCGGTCATTGGCATGAGGTTGTCGGCAATGTTGGTGATTTGATCATCAACAGTGGCGATATGTTGCAGGAGGCGACTGGAGGCTTTTTTCCCTCGACCCCCCATCAAGTCGTGAATCCAGAAAAAAACCATGACAACGTTTCTCGTTTGAGCATACCGTACTTTTTGACACCGCGTTTGGATGTGCAGTTGTCGGCGCAGTATACCGCCGGTGAGTTTTTGGCTGAGCGCTTGGCGTTGTTAAATCGTTAGAACAAATGTCGCCCCGCGCACATCGACCTTTGTTAAAACAGCGAGGCGTCTGGGTTTAAAGCTCCGATAACGTTGACAGGTATAACGCCATTACGGCGGGTGCATCAACGCCGACACAAACGTTACAGGTAGGCAAGTCCAGCCAGTCGTCAGTCGCAAAAACGCGCCGGGTACTGTCGTGGATGGTCTGCCCCATGGCGATGCCTTCGGTGGCGACGCGCACGACGGCGGCCTCGGTACGATAAAGGTCAGGGCGCAGCAGGTAGGCCACCGCACTGGCGTCGTGGATTGGGCATTCCGCTTTGCCAATGACCTTTTCGTAGAAACCGAAGTAGAACCGGCTTATTTGGTGGATAAACTCACCGCTCGCACCAGCGGTTTGGCGCAGTTGATCAATATAGGCCTCGTTCATGACGGTTTCGGCGGTAACGTCTAAGCCGACGATGGTGGTGGGGATACCGCTGGTAAACACTCTGTCTGCAGCCAAAGGATCTCCAGCGATATTCGCTTCTGCGACTGGTGAGACGTTGCCGCGATGACCGTTGTAGCCAAATACGCCGCCCATGACGATCAGCTCTTTAATCAGCGATGGCAGTTCCGGGTCAAGGGCTAGGGCCATCGCCAGATTGGTCATGCGGCCAACAGCAACAATGGAAAGTTCGTGGGGGTTCGCTCTCACAAGTTCCACGATCGCCTCGGCCGCAGGCGTTGCTTCCGCCTCACACATCGGAGTTGTTAGGGGAATGTCGCCAAGGCCGTTTTTGCCATGGACAAAATCCGCATAGCCTTCTCCCAGAGCACTCCCGACGGGCATTGCCGCGCCCGCATAGACAGCGGCGCTCATATTGAACAGTTCTTTCATGTAAAGAGCATTGCGCGTGGTGTCGCTAACGCTGGCATTGCCAAAGCCGGTGGTGATGGCGATCAGATCTACGTCAGGGGCGTGATGTAGGAAGAGCAAGGCCATGGCATCATCGATGCCGATATCTGTGTCGAAAATCACTTTTTTCATAGGCGGAAACGGGCTCCGATTAGCGTCATGTTGCTCTGATTTGCCCCTGTTTCGCCGTCGTTAGCAGGGCTCTAGCGTTCAAAAAGCGCTTCATTTCATCTGCTATGGATGCGCTAGGTGGCAAGCAAATAGTTTGGCGGAAGAGGTAGGAGTCGAACCCACCAGACACGTAGTCGCGTCTCAACGGCTTTGAAGGCCGCGCACCCCACCGGGGGCGATACTCTTCCACCGCCCATACTATGTGGCTTGCGGCTGTGCTGCCAGAGCCATCGCGCGGGCCAGAAATTCGCTAGCCGCGTTTCGTTCGCTGCGGCAAACTCTGGCGTGAATAAGAAGTAGAAGGGGCTTAACCGTGTCAATCAATCTGCAGGAGCTTCGTGGCTATAGCGTCCGTCCGGATTTACATGCGTTAGCCGAAAGTGTGCGGCCTGCGGCGCAAGGGGATGCCGCTGCCCAGGCGGCGGTTTGCGGCGCCATGCTTTGGGCATCCTTTGCAGCGCCCGGAGCGATTCCTCAGGTCTTTGATCTGATCAGCAGAAGCCAGCTTGGCCTTCATCTCGATCCGGCGGCAATATTGGTCGATAGCGCGCCTCTGCCTGAGGAGTTCTGGCAGCAATTTGAAGAAACCTTGATCGGGCCGGAAGCGGGTTATGACGCCACGTCGATTACTGTGGCGGTAGCGTCCTTGGGTGCCGTGCTTCACGAAGGCTATGCGGCACTTAGCGAATCTGCAGCTCTGGCGCACCCGGGTGCGGGCGATGCGGTAGATAAATCGGTGCCGCCAATGATTTCCTTAGCGGCACTGGCAGACTTTCCCGATGGCAGCTTGGCTCGCCAACTGCTCAGTATGTGGGTAGACAACGGATTCGATCCCGAAGTACTCGATCGTGACGCCATTGGCCTCGCCGGTCTTAGTCCAGCACTGCGATATCTCAATACACGCATTCTGCAGATGCACGACACATGGCATTTGGTGGCAGGGTACAAAACCACCAGTCTGCATGAGATGGCCATTTCGGCGTTCCAGTTGGCTCAATTCGGCCATAATTATTCTGCGATGTTTCTCACCACGGTGTGCACCATGAGTCACCTCAAACAACCCATGGGTTTTCCGTTGCTGCTGCAAAACTTGTCAGAAGCTTGGGTTCACGGCTGTGATGCGCCCGACTTTATGGCCATTGAGTGGGAGCAAGATTGGCACCTGAGTATTGAAGACGTTCGAGCGAAATATGGCATCGCACCATTCGCGGGGGCTTTTCCAGCAGATCTGCTCGAGCAGCTCAGTCAGGCTTCCTGACCGCGCCTTGTGTTAGCGGCCCTTTGTTTGCGTTCCCGGACCTCACCTTGAATTGTTTCTAGTTGCACTCGATTCAGCTGATACTGGCGCAACAGCAAAATCGGGATGATGCTGAAAGCCGGAACAAGTATCCCGTCAACAACGCCTAGCCGAACAATCAAATCCGGGTCCATGGTCTGGGGTTGAGTTTGTACTGGGAACGCAACGACCCATTCAAGCAACAAACCGCCGACAAACAGACCCAGGCCAGTGGTGCTCTTGCCGGCAAAGGCGATGCCCGCAGAGAACATTCCCTCCTGCCGCAGCCCCGTCCTGTGTTCATTCTCATCAACAATATCCGGAATAATCGCCGCGTACATGATGATTGCGATAGCGCCTGCGAAGGACATCACTGCCATATGCAGAACGAGCAATGGCAGCAAAAGTGGTTGGCCGTTGTCTGGCCAGATGCCTGCGAAACGAAAACCTACCTTGGTCACGCCTAAGAGCATGATGAGGGCAACGGCAGCAATGACTATTTGTTGTTTTTCAAATCTCCGCTGCAGGGGGGCGATGACCGCGAAGGCCGCTGCGGCGCCGACGGCGGCGAAGATAAACCACTTAATGTCCTCGCTACTGAATTTCCAGAAGTAGAGGTTCATGTAGACATCGAACACCAGGCCTGTGCCTGCAATTGCCGCGGTTGTCAGCGCAGCTAAGAAGACCATGCGGAAGTTGCGGTTTCGCAGGGCGCTGATGGTTTGCGAGATCAGTGCTGTAAGCCTAACCCGCGGTAGGGTTTCACTCGGGCGTGCAAGATAGGGTATTTGGTTGAGGGTGGTCAGCGTCGTGATCAGCATCCATGAAGCGATGAGCACGCTGACGAGGGTGCCAAAAGGTGCATAACTATCAGGGTTCAGGAGCCCACTTGGGTCGTTTTCGGTGGGCGGAAAAACCAAGGCGTACATCAAAAACGTAAAAACGGCGCCGACAAACCAACCCACAGCGACGCGATAGGTCTGAATGCTCGTGCGTTCCTCATATCTGTGTGATAACTCAATAGACATGGCGGCCCATGGCACCGCAAAGAACGTGAAAGACAGCCGAGCAAGGATGGTAAACGTTAGCATCCATGCGGCGAGTGCTGCGTCTGCGAGTGCCGTCGGCGGATGAAACAAGGCATTGAAGGACAAAGACGTAGGTAAGATCGCTGCCAGCATGAATAGGTGACGACGCCCAAAACGCGAGCGAAAGTTATCTGACCATCCGCCTACCAATGGGTCTGAAATCGCATCGACGACCAGCGAAACGCCCAAAGCGAGAGACGCCCAAGAGGCGGATAAGCCGAGGATTTGCGAGTAATAAAGCAGTAACAGCGTATTAAACGCGAAGTCCTTATGTTGCCCGGGTACGGAGCCGAACCCGTTGAGGATCTTGACGTGAATCGGCACCGGGTCCTGCCGCTGTCGCGCGCTGACGAACAGGGCTTCATCAGTGACGCCTGTGTGAACATGGGTCTTAGGAGTGTTCGTCATGGGGGCTACCGTGGCGCTCGACGAGAAAATCGTTCTAAACAAGGTACGCGTTTTCTGCGATTGAGGGTATTTATCGGTCTGGCGATTAAGTGTATCTTGACAGCAATGAAACTCTTTGGAGGACATATGGCCGACAATGTAGCCTTGGGCCCCCTTAACGCGGCGAATATACAGCGCGCATCAAGCGATAAATCGCTTGCCATCAAACAAGTGGAACAAGCATTTGAAGCGGCAAGTAAAAAAGCACAG
>SHAE01000078.1 GCA_004213835.1 OM182 bacterium
TGCAAGCAGCGGCAGAACAGTTGGCGCGGCGCGAAGCCGTGATCATTTCAGCAGCGCAGAAACCCGACTTTGACATCGACAAGCTTCGCGCTGCTCAGGGTGAATCAGCGGAGATTCATTAATCTGTTCGCTGGTTAGGCGTCGTCTCTCAGTCCCGGCGGTGTCGTGCCTAAGTCTTCACGAAAGCCAGTAATCAGCGCTTCACCGGCCTCGGCGACGACGTAACGCGCAATGTACTGGGCATGCTCGCTCAGAGATTGGTAAATCTCTCGTGGCATGGATTTGCGCATGGGTTCGCGGTACCACGGCGCGTGATACTCCGTGTTGGGAATAGCTCGTACCTGATCGGATAAATTTGGCGTGCCGCCGTGCCACGCCCGGGTGTCGCGAATCAGTACGCTGCCAGCCGGGGCTGGGCAGACGGTGCTGAGTTTCATCCATTCGGGTTCTTGGGCGAGCTTAGGGATGCGCTGCTGACTGTGCTGGGTGCCGGGAATTTGCCGGGTAGGTCCGTTGATGGCGGTGAAGTCACTGGTCAAGAAGTTACAGCAAACGTAGGGGCAGGGTAGGTCGCGATAGTTCAGCTTGCCCCGTGGATCATGGAACGAGCCGAAGGTCTTGCCTTGATACTCGATGCGATCATTCATGTCTGAATGCAGTGGTTGATAGGTACTCGCGCCGGGCAAGCAAAAGTCACCCCCTGCGCCGCGCAGTATGTAGTCGCGGCTGCCAAAGATCGCCGTGATGATGGGCGTCACTGTGGGCAGGTCGACCAACATCGCCCAGGCAGGTTCGTGCAGGAGCTGTCCGGTGAGGCTAGCGGAACCAAAGGAATAGCGGTGGGAGCCTCGATTACCCTGACGGTTCTTATCCATGGCAAGGACTTCGCGAATCACCCGTTCCGAGGCCTCCTTGAGTTCTGCCAGTTGTTTTTCCGTGAGCGCATTTTCTATGACCACGAAGCCATCGCGGTAGAAGATGCGGACTGCGTCTTCAATATCCGTCGGCTGCAATCGCTCTAGACCACGCATGCCGTTGTGTGTTGCTAAGTATTCGCGCTGTTCGGCAAAGGCATCCGCATCGGCGTTCGCCCACCCTAGCTCATGTACCGAGCCTGCTAGCGTCCTGTTGTCTGCGACCAGCGGCGGCTCCGCTGGTGCTTGGCTGCTCTGTTGCATTGTTCTTTTTGTCATCGGCCCTGCCAAATCCGGTTGAAGTCGTGAGAGCATAAGGGCTTGGGAGCCTTTGAGGAATGGGACATTGACCACACAACAACCCGATGAAAACTACCCCCTGCACGGTTTGAAAGTGCTGGATTTTTCCAGGGTGCTGGCGGGCCCCTTCGCCGGTCGCATGCTCAGTGATCTGGGGGCTGATGTTGTCAAGGTTGAGCCACCAGACGGCGATGTGACTCGCCTGTGGGGTCGCAACATTGCGGGGCTGCCGGGTTATTACCACCAGCAAAATGCGGGTAAGCGCAATATTTGTATGGATCTGCGCGCGTCTGGCGCGGTAGAGCTGGTCAAGGACTTGGTCGCCGAGGCGGATATCGTTATCGAGAACTACCGTCCTGATGTGATGCCGCGCCTCGGGCTCGGCTACGACACGCTGAAGGCGGTCAATCCGGGCCTGATCATGCTGTCGATTTCTGGCTTTGGTCAGGGCGGTCCAGAGTCTCACCGCCCCGCCTATGCGCCCATCATTCACGCCGAAGCAGGCCTGATGCAGCGTCAGGCGAATCGGGGCGGTATCGCGACCACCGATTTGCCGCTATCGGTTGCCGATACCAACGCCAGTTTGCACGGTTTGGTTGGGCTACTGGCCGCGGTCGTCATGCGCCAGCGCACCGGTAAGGGGCAGCATATTGATATCGCGATGATCGATGCGACCTTTGCCACTGACGATCAGGTGCACTATGCCTTGGAGGATGCTGAGGATACGGCCGCCTTACCGAACGATGTCTGGGCTACCGGTGCTGGCCCCATTCTTTTGTCCGCAGATTTCCGGTTCTTGTGGATCCAGTTGACCAAGATCATGGGCGTCAATGACCCCACCAGCAAAGACACTCCGTTGCCGGAGAAAATTGCGACCCGGCGTGCGATTGTCGCGGATTATTTGCTGGCGCTGAACGATTGGACCCAAGTAGAAGACACCATGCAGGCGATGAACTTGGCCTGGGGCAAGGTGCGTGAGCCGGAGAATGTGGTAGAGCAGCCAACCTTGGTGGCTCGGGGTGCCATTGTGCAGATGGACGACCGAGCCGGTGGGTCGCGCCCGCTGACGCAATCGCCCTACCGTTTTTCTGACGCCAGCAGTGGTGTACGTGGTCCGGCGCCCCACCGTGGCGAACATAACGCTGAGGTACTACAGCAGTGGCTTGGTCGTGACAGCGGTGAGGCTAGGACCTTGGCCTCAGCGGGGGTTTTGCAGCATGACGAAGAGACCCTAGGCATCTGAGCCATCGGGCTGCAGAGTCGGCGCGTGGCAATGCGCTACTGGCGCAATCGATAAGATAACAAGCGACCGTTCTGCAGCGTTGAATCGAGAGTGCGCCAGTTACCCGCCTCGTCATAGCCTAGGCGCACATCGATGTTGTCCCCGGTTAATGCATACAAAAGCTGGTCGCTGTCTGCGGAATCTTCTGTCGTGATGACAATGTCTACCAGCTCGCCGGTTTGGCCATTGAGGATTTGGGACTGCGAAAGCAGTTTCGGCGTCCAATAGGCAAACGTCAGTAAGCAGTTTGCGTCGACACTGGTTGCCGGCTGGGTCGAGGGCTGTGCCGAGGGCTGGGCAGTTAGTGCAAAGCCTTCTGTCACCGCACGGCCATTGAGAGACTGAGATTTGCCATTGGTCTTGGTTTCGCTGGAAATACTCTGCAGGCATAGATCGGCGTCGTAGCGCTCGTTGACCGCATGCTCGTAGGAGAAGACCGTGACACCGAGTATCTTGTAGCGAAACTCAACGGTTGCCTCCATCGTATAACCGCTGGGGACTCGCCGTAGGTTGAATTCATGAAAGCCTACGTCTTTGTCGTCTATACGCACATCGAAAAACCATGACTGCGCCGGGAGCCCTTGCGCTCTAGCAAGATCGGCATGACCTGCCAAGCCCACGGCGAAGAGCAATAGCCACCAGCCAAGCTGGTGTTTGGTATTGGGCGCTTGCTGCGCGCTCTGCGCTAGGGCGCACCACATTTTTATGGGGCTGGGAAAGAAGGCGGGTACGCTGGCCTGATAGGCGGCGTAATCAGGTCGTTTGTCCGCGATGCCTGGCTCTGAGCGGGCAACGCCGGTGAAGCGCAGCAATAAAAACGTGAGCAAGCCCATGGCCGCAAGAGACACGATCAAAAAACCATTGATCAACAGGGCCGCGGTGATGGCGTGGCCCAACCAAAATACCCACTCACCGAAGTAGTTCGGGTGGCGACTGAACGACCATAGGCCCCGGGTCAAAACATGTGAGTCGCTGCTGGCTTGGTGTGCACGCATTTTCAAAAACGCACTCAGCTGCAGGTCGGCGACAATTTCCCATAGTAATCCGGCGCAGGACAGCAGCAATCCGACATAGGCCAAGGGATGCCACTGGGCCGCCGTCAGCGCGGGTATTAAAAGCAGCGAGATAAACCAAGCCATGAGGGCCTGGGGGATGAAAATGAGGTAAAGACTCTTGCGGTCAAAATCCGCACCAATACCCGCGCGGATGGCTTGATATCGGGGATCTTCCTCAACGCCCGCCTGACGAATGCTCAGGTGGGTTGCCAGTCGAACCCCCCAGAGCATGACCAAAATCACCGTCAGCAGGGAGGCCGAGCTCAGATTCTGCGGCATAAGCAGTAGCACAGTGGTCATGCTGACAAGATGGTGTAGGGGCCAAAAGACGTCGGCGATGCTCGCGCACTGATAGCGGGCGGCAAGACGCCACGCGATCACACTGTTCAGCAGGGTCAGCAGCGCGGCGAGCCCCGCGGCCCAAATCACTGGGTCGTATCCTCGGCTTCAAAGCGTCGGTTAATGCTCTTAATGACGCCGCCCAGTGCCGGCACATGTTGATAGAAGCCCAGGCCGGTATCCCAGAAGTCTTGGTGCAGGATAACTTTGCCAGCGGCATTGAAGCGCGCGTGGGTGATGCCAATGGTTTTGCTGGTAACGGTTTTTCGGATCGGCTGAAACGATGCCGTCATCAGCCAGACGAGATAGATGTCTGTGTCCTGCACCAACACGTCGAGCATCTCGACTTCAACGCTGGCACCGCCCTCCACCAAGCCGCGAAAGTGCTTTACCACAGCGCCTTTGCTGTTGGTGAGCATCAGCGCGTCGCTGAAATACAGGTCCTCGGCGTACAGCTCGGCTGCCCGCTCCGCGGTGTTATCGGCGCCAAGATTAGACAGAAAGTTGACAAAATCATCGATCACGTTCTCGTCGACCTCGCCTGTACCGTCGAAGTCAGCCAAGGCCTGCTGGTAAGCCACCGGGTAGGAAGGGCTCATGCGCTGGTCGGGTGTGGTACTGGCACAGCCGGTGGCGATAAAGCTAACAAATAAAATTAGGGGTAAGGTTTTCATGGCTGCAGGCTATTGATGCCGTCGTGAAAAATCGGTGAAGCGCAACATGACTGGCTTCACGACGGCTTCACGCCTAACAACGAAAATGCAAGGCGTACAAAGTCCCAAAGCTGAGATTGATTCTCCTCTGTGCGTACTAGGTGACAAGAAGACGGGTTGATTTAGGAAGTTCAAACCCCGCTGCACCTGCGATCAAGGTCGAAGCCTGCTTGCCTCGGGACTGCTCAATTAGCAGGTCATTCACAGAGCAAAGTTCATGAACAATCCAAAAAGCCCCACCCAAGGTGCCGCCGACGTGCGTCGAGTTGCCGTTGTCGGTGGCGGGATTTCTGGGGTCGCAGCCGCCCACCGCCTAGCGGAATCGGTAGATGTCACCCTATTTGAAGCCCAGCGACGCTTAGGCGGTCACACTGATTCACACTCAGTCTGGGTCGAGGACAAGGTCTATACCATCGATACTGGGTTCGTGGCATTTCACCCCTCCGGCCACGCCAGTTTTTGTCAGTGGCTAGCGCAAATTGGTGTGCCAACGCAGCGCACGGATATGACGTTCAGCGTTCGGGCCGACGAAGAAGGTGTCGAGTACAGCACGATTGGCTGGCGCACATTTTTCTCCTCCAGCGAACTACTGTTCTCGCTTAAGCATTGGCGCTTGTTGTGGGACTGGCAGCGTTTCCACATGGAAGCGCCCAAGGCCGCAGAGCATCAAGGCTTGGTAAATGCCGGTGAGTACTTTCGTCAGAACAACTACAGCGAACGTTTTGTGCAGCGGCATATGGCGCCGCTGTGCGCTGCGCTGTGGGCGCAGAGTCAGGCCAGCGCGCTGGACACGCCGCTGCAGCATTTGGCTTCAATTGTGCAAAATCAGAAGATCTTCCAGCATCCAACTCAATCGCTATGGCAGGTTGTGAGCGGTGGCGCATCGCAATATCTCGAAGTGTTCGCTGAGCAATTTCCTGGTGATATTCGCTGCAACTCTAGAGTCCTGCGCGTATTGCGTACCGATAGCAGTGTGGTGCTTGAAACCGAGCACGAATCACTAGAATTCGATGCGGTCATCATGGCCTGTCACAGCGATCAGGCCTTGGATGCCTTAGTGGAACCCACAACAGCCGAAACCAATGTGTTGGGCGCAATCAAGTACATGGACAACCAAGTGGTGTTGCATGGCGACGCCACCTACATGCCAAGGGATCCGCGTAACTGGTCAAGCTGGAATGCCCGCATCGATGCGCAAAGCGGTCGATCGGAGACAACCTACTGGATGAATCGCGTGCAGGGCATTCGCGGGCCGCAATTCTTTATCACGTTGAATCCACAGAGCACCCCCAAACGTATCTGGACTGAGCGCAAGTATCGCCATCCCGTGCTGGACGCCGATGCCTATCAAGCTCAGCAGCGTCGGGCTCAAATTAATGGGTTAGATCGCACATTCTACTGCGGCGCTTATTGGGGTATGGGCGGCCATGAAGACGGGTTTCGCAGTGGTGTAGACGCTGCCGAACAGTTGTTGGCTAAACTACCGAGCCTGAGCCGCAGCACGGGCCAAGGTCAGGGTGGCTACGCAGCGGACATGGGTAGCGCTGATCAGAGCCAAGGTGGTTAGCAACTCGAGTCCCGCTATGTTCGCCGCGCCCGGACGCTACAAAATAGCCAACGCCCTGATGCTCAAAGTCGCTTGGCTATGCTGCGTGCTGGGTGGTATCTACTATGGCATGCCAGCGCTCGCCGCCATGTTTGCGCTTAGTTTCTGGCAGCGCGAGTTTGCCGGCGACCGACCCTTCGTCATTGCACTGGGCCTGATTGGCCTCTGTCTTGATACATTTTGGATGTACGTTGGCGTACTCGATTACGGCGACGCGGCGCTCGACCTCGCGCCGGGTCTAAGCATTGCCCCTGCTTGGATCATTCTGCTGTGGTTGGCCGTGGGGCTGAGTATTCGTCACAGCCTCATCTTCTTGGTTAACCGCCCCGTTCTTGGCGCACTACTGGTCGGCGGTGGTGCACCTTTGTCTTATTTAACGGGAGAAAGTTTTGGCGCTGTCACCATACCCAGTGCTCAAGGCCTAGTAGTCTTGGCGTTGATTTGGGTGGTGCTTTTTTTCTTCGCGTTTAGCCGAGCCAAATCTCGACTAACCGCCGAGTAACACCTATGTCATTATCTAGGGGACCGACACGGCGCGTTGTCGCCCTCGGTCTGAGAGACGGGAGACTCTCAGTACAAGAACAATGTCATTTGGGGATGCTGCGTGAAGATTCGTCGAACCAGGCTAATGACCAAGCTCGGGCGTGTGGTCGCGCTGCAGGTCGTGCTGATCAGCGCCGCAGTCGCAGCGGGTATCTACATCACCAACACGATTGTTGAAGATTTCCTAATCACCGAAGCGCTGCAGAACGAAGCCTCCCATTACTGGTCTTTGTACGCCGAAAATCCGAACCAGCCCTTACCTGATACCGCTAACATGCGCGGGTTTTTGGTCGATCCGCAAGCAGATCCCATGACACCGGGCAGCATCAGCGCTCAAGAGCAACTACTACAGCATCCGGCAGGGTTTTTGGGTCGGGTCTCGATGAACGGTGAGACGCCAACGTTGTTCGTCAGCCAGCAAAGCGATGGCCTTGGACCGATGCTATATCTGGTGTTTTTCAGTGAAGACGTTTCTCAACTCGCCTTCTATTTCGGCATCTTGCCGCTGTCGCTAGCGCTGTTACTGGTTTACGGATTTTCGCTGCTCACCTACCGCCTATCGCACCGAGCCATATCGCCCATCGTGAAGTTGGCCGACTACTTAGAGGAATTTCGTTTTGGCGGCTACAACCAACCTGCCGTGGACCTAGGAGATTTGCGCGCGCTGGCAAATGTAGAGGTCGATGTCATGATCGATTCCATCGATAGCTTCGCCGAGCGGCTAGATACCTTTATTGAACGAGAGCGCATCTTTACGCGAGATGCCAGTCACGAGCTGCGAACGCCCATCGCCGTCTTCAAAGGTTCACTGGACCTGCTGCAGCGCAAAAGTGATCGCTCCGAGGATGACATAAAGGCGTTTGCGCGGATGCGGCGCACGGTAGACGACATGG
>SHAE01000079.1 GCA_004213835.1 OM182 bacterium
ATCCATAGCCCAAGCCGAACAAATAACCGGCACCCAAGGTCAGTATGCTGCCTGGCAGCATGAGCACTACGGCGCCAACATAAAAGGCGATAAATACCGCCCAAGCGATAGCGGGATTGGCCTGCACCCACGCAAAGAACGCGGCGAGCCAGTCAACAATCGGTAGGGTGAATGCCGCAATCACCAATCCAATTAAGGCCATGGCCAAGATGGCTTGTTTAGACACTAGAGCGCTTCCGCCATCTCACGCAGCGCAAATTTCTGCACCTTGCCCGTCGATGTCTTAGGAAGCTCGGTAAAAACCACGTTTTTGGGTACTTTGAATCGGGCTAAGTTATCCCGGCAATAAGCGATGACGTCTGCATCGCTCAAGCTCTCAGCGCTTTTCAATGTCACGAAGGCGCAAGGCGTCTCCCCCCACTTGTCGTCATGTTTGGCGACCACGGCAGCCTCCAGAATGGCGGGATGCTTAAACAACAGGTCTTCGATTTCGATGCTGGAGATATTTTCTCCACCAGAAATGATGATGTCCTTAGAGCGATCTTTGATTTGTATGTAACCGTCTTCAGTCCATACCGCCAAATCGCCGGAATGAAACCAGCCGCCTGCAAATGACTCCGCGGTCGCTGCGGGGTTCTTCAAATACCCCTTCATCACATTGTTACCGCGCATCATCACTTCGCCAATGGTGGCTCCATCTTGAGGTACCGGCTCGAGGGTTTGTGGGTCAGCCACCATTAACCCTTCGAGCATTTGCCCACCAACACCTTGCCGAGCCTTTAAGCTCGATTGAGCACTGGCATCAAGCCCGCCCCACAGATCGTCTCGCCAGGCACAGAGCGTCACCGGCCCGTAGGTTTCGGTCAGACCATACACATGGGTGACATCTACACCTTGTGCTTGCATGCCCTGAATAATCGCAGCCGGAGGCGCGGCGCCTGCCGTCATGGTTTTAACAGGCTTTGTCACCAGTTGTTTTAACGCCTCAGGTGCGTTGAGCAGTGTGTTAAGCACCACTGGCGCGCCACAGAAATGCGTCACACCAAATCGGCCAATCGCCTCGTAGACCGCATCTTCGCGCACCTGGCGCAAACAAATCGACGTTCCCGCATTCACCGCCAAGGTCCATGGAAAGCACCAGCCATTGCAATGAAACATGGGTAGAGTCCACAGATACACCGGGTGTTCTCCCATATCCCAAGTCAGCGCATTAGAAACAGCATTCAAGTAAGCGCCGCGATGGTGATACACCACGCCCTTTGGATTGCCCGTAGTGCCGGAGGTGTAATTCAGCGCAATGGCATCCCACTCATCTGCAGGCAAATAGGCACTGGCATCCAGCGCGTTCAGCGGCCCGACATCGACTGGGCATTGATTTACCAGAGCTTCGTAACTTTCTTCACCCAGCAGCTTGCCGCCGTCGTAGTCGGTGTCGTCGATATGAATCACTGTTGGCTGATGCGACATTAGCGCCAACGCCTCGTCGGTGACCGGACCGAATTCCTTATCGACGATCACCATGCTGGCTTCGCCATGTTCAAGGATGAAGGCAATGGTCGCCGCGTCTAACCGAATGTTGATGGCGTTGAGCACGGCTCCGGCCATAGGAATGGCGTAATGGGCTTCAAACATCTCTGGAATATTGGCGCTGACGATGGCCACCGTGTCGCCGTTGCCGATACCTCGAGCATTGAGGGCCGCCGCCACATTGACGCTGCGATAAAAGACCTCGCGCCAGCTGAGCCTGCGCTCGCCGTAGCACACCGCAGGTTTATCGCCATAAACCATGGCGGCTCGGCGCAGCATGGAAATTGGCGACAACGGCACAAAGTTTGCCGCGTTAGCATCAAGATGTTCTTCATAAATATTCATGACAATTCCGCATTGCTCCATCGTCACTGGTTGGGTAGCTGGATTCTCTGCGCTTCGAGTCTGGCCAAGGCTGCCTCGTTCATGGTGATGGCCTTGCGAGCCTTCAGGTCCATTCTTAACGCCACAGCTTGCGCATTGACGCAACATCTGCCCGTGCGCAGATTAAACATCAGATGGGCAAATGACTGCACCCGAGCGCCAACTTCAACAATGCCGGAAGCCACTTGATAGGCGTCTCCCGCCATAAACATTTCGTCGTAGCTGCGGCGAAATTCTACCACCGCGCCACCTTCCTCCTCGCTGGCTTGGCTCTCGGGAAACACAGCGCCCCACAAATGCGGCATTGAATCTGAGATACGGCCCATACAGTGATGGGGCACCAACAAGCCTTGCGCGCTACATTCGTCAGGCTCAATCACACCTGCACCAATAACCCGAAAACCCAGCTCGAGTGCCTCATCAAGAGTCAGGCTGTGTAGATTTAGATTGCGCCGAATACCCCTTGGCCACGCATGACCAATGTCTTCAGGTTTCACGCGATCCGCTAGTGCTTGCAGTCTTGCTGCAATGCCTTGATCAGCAAACGTACACAGCATAGAGCATGCAACCACGCCACTGACCTCGTTGCGAAGCTCAACCAGCACCTGAAATTCTTCACCCGCCACAGCCGCAAAATATCCGCCCAAGGGTGCGGCAATGCGGGACTCGGCCTGAAACCGTATATGTTGCCGCGCTATCTTCGCCGGCAGGCTTGGCACGCTCTCACTGTCGACACAGCCATTGGCCAGTAAGCCAGACAGTAAGGCTTGATACAGTTTGTGCTCACAAAAACGCACGTTGAGATGATCGTTTTCGTCACACTCCCAACGGTTGACGCTGCCTCGATAGGTCAGCTGCATAAGAAATCCTTTTAACGTTCAGCAGGCGGTGATCGCGCGATGTCAGTCTACAGCAGCGCCGCTACAGACCAGTGAAGAGAATGACAAAAACTGCAGGAACCACCACCAAGCGCATGAGGCGAGCCCACACCGAAAACGCTATGGGGTTGGCGAAATTTAGCTCGTTTGCGCTGATGTCCGGCGCAAGCCGCCAGGCCACAAAGGTTGCGATCAGCAGCCCCCCAACCGGCAGCATCACCTGATTGGGCAGGTACTCTATCCAATAGTCTAGCGATTGCCCTGCCAGGCGCACTGGGCTCCAAGTACTAAAGGTCAGCGCACTGATCACCGTAAATGGAAACAGCGTGCCAAACATGGCCAACGTCGCTCGGCGTCTGGTCAGTTGCCAGCGTTCTGCCACATAACCGGTCACTGGTTCCGACAGGCCAACGATGGAGGTAATCGCCGCTACACAGAGCAACAAAAAAAATACTGCACCGACAACTGCTCCGCCGTCCATGCGAGCAAAGGCCACTGGCAAGGTTTGAAAAATGAGGCCTGTGCCTGCGCCAACGTCTAGGTGGTTATGGAACACCATGGGAAAAATGACCAAGCCGGCCAGCAACGCAACTGCCGTGTCGGCAGCGACGATGATCACCGCGGACTGGGCGATAGATATGGTCTTCGGCAGATAGGCCCCAAACATCATCATGCCGGCCATGGCGACGCCAATCGAAAAGAATGCCTGCGCCAGCGCCGCGAGAAATGTTGAGCCGTCTACCTTCGAAAAATCAGGCGTAAATAGGTAATCGAGCGCTTGGGGCATGCCCCCAGTGAACACATTGAACACCATGAGCAGCAGCAACAGACCAAACAGCATGGGCATGAGTATTTTCACGGCACGCTCAATGCCTTGCTGAACACCGGCAGCAATGATCAGTGCCGCGCTGAGCAGCGCCACACTGCCCCAAAAAACCAGCGTAAGCGGATCCGCCAACAACTCACCAAAAGTAAGCTGAGCTTGTATCGCCGATGACGCCAGCATCTCGCCGGTCAGGGCAAGATAGAAATAATAGAGCACCCAGCCGGCGACCACGGCATAGGACATCAAAATGCCAAAGGCTGTGAGAATCGTCAGATTACCGACCCAAGACCATCGAACGCTAAGCCCAGATTCCTGCGCGACTGCGGCGATGGCAAAGGGCGGCGAGCGCTGAGCGCGGCGGCCGAGCAAGAACTCGGCCATGAGAATTGGCACACCGATGCCAAATGCGCACAGAAGATAAATGAGAACGAAGGCCGAGCCACCGTTCTCACCGGTAACGTAGGGAAAGCGCCAGATATTGCCGAGCCCAACGGCAAACCCAACAGACGCCAGAATGAATCCGCTTCTCGAGCCCCAAGCACTTCCCCCACTTGCCATCTAGCGGCCGTGAAATTCCGGTGCGCGCTTCTCAACAAAGGCCTTGGCGGCGTTTTTGTGATCGTCGGTAGTAAAGCAGCGGGCCATGCCCGCGGCTTCACGATCTAGTGCCTGGCTCAGCGTGCCGGTATAGGAGGCATTCAAGTTACCCTTCATATAACCCAGCGCCACGGTTGGCATGGCGGCAAGTTGTGCGGCAGTTTCACCGACCATGGCCTCGTAACCGTCGGCATCTGCCACCTGATTAACCAGACCAAATTCGTAGGCTTGTTGGCCGGTGATCACCGGTGCCGTAAAGAGCAGCTCTCGAGCTTTCGCTTGACCCACCAAATAGGGCAAAAAGTACGACACACCATAATCGCCAGACAGTCCAACCTTGGCGAAGGCCGTGGTCAACTTAGCGCTACTCAGGGCGACACGTAGATCACAGGCGAGTGCCATGGACAGCCCCGCACCGGCAGCAGCGCCGGGAATGGCTGCCAACGTTGGCTTGGCTATTTCATGCAGCAGTTTGGAGACTTCAAAGCCACCGCGAAGACCTGCAATGCGCTCTTCTTGGCTGGGCGGCAGACCACCGCCAGCAGCGCCAGAAGCGAACCCTTTGACATCACCACCCGCGCAAAAGGCCCCGCCCGCACCGGTTAATACAATACAGCGCACCTGACTGTCTTGGGCCAGTCGCGGCAACGCCTCTAACAAACTCTGAATCATCTCACCGGTCATGGCGTTGCGCGCCTCCGGTCGATTCAAGGTCAATGTGGTAATTCCGCCCTCGTGCGATTCAATCATCTGTTCTTGATCAGACATACAACCCCCTGCGTTTTTGTTTTTGAACTGGAAATGCTAACCCCGTGATCCGCGCCGTGCCAGCACTAGGCTGGGGACATCACGCACCCAGATCCTGAGAATCAGAAGTCTCGCGCCGACTGGTAAGCCAGTAGACCACCCCACCCGAGACGATAAGCACCAAGGCCATGAGCCCTTCCAACGGACGCGCCATCACCAGATAAACCAAGGTCCAGAATATGATCACCGCGTAAACCAGCATGGGTATGGGATACCAGGGCATAGTGAATGGCCTGGGTAGGTTTGGCTCGCGCCAGCGTAGTATCAGCACGCCAACCACGGTTAGCAGCGAATTTAGCGCCAATATGGCGCCAGAAAACACAATAATTCGTTCAAAGCTGGAGGTGACGATAAGCACAACGGTTAGCGATATTTGGGCGATAACCGCCACCGCAGGTATGCCGCTTTTAGTCGTTTTGGACAACACGGCGAAGGTTTGAAAGTCCTCGCCCATCACCTGTAAGGCCCGCGGCCCAGCCAGCAACATCGCGCTCACGGTTGAGATTAGCAATATGCCCAGCATGCCGCCCACCAATGCGGCTCCCGTTGAACCAAACGCGTAGTCGGCCACGACGTAGCCAATTTCTACTTTGCCCGCCATTGCCTCCATAGGAGCTACGGACAGGAACATAATATGCAACGCCAAGTAAAGTAGCGTCACCGCCGCCGTGCCGATCATCAAAATGCGCGGCAAATTTCGCGTGGGATTGTCAACTTCACCGCTCAAGTAAGTGGCTGCATTCCATCCGGTATAGGCATAGTTCACATAGATCAGTGCCACAGCAAAACCGCCTGAGCCTATGAGCGCGAGATCCGAAGTTTCAGGCAGCCACGCAATCTGCTGCAGACTTTCGACCTGCCACCAGGCGGCAACCATAAAGGCGATAATCAGCAGAATTTTGACGCCGGTAAACGCCTGCTGAAAAACACTAGAACCACTTCGCGCTCCCAAGTGCACGGCGCCTACCGCCACCACCAGTGCTACGCTGGTGATCACCACAGACAAATCGGGAAAGACTGACTTCAGGTAGGTTCCCGCGGTGATCGCTGCCGCCGCAGTAGGAGCGGAAAAACCCACGGTGACCGATACCCAGCCCGAAACGAAGCCAGCGCCGGGGTGATAGATACGGCTGAGAAAATTGTATTCCCCTCCAGAACGCGGCAGCGCCGCACCAAGCTCTGCGTAGCAAAGCGCGCCACAGAACGCGACAATGCCACCAATCAACCAGAGCAATAAGATGATGCCGCCCTGCTGAATATCCAGCAGCTGAAAACCAAGACTGGTAAATACTCCAGTCCCGACCATATTTGCGATGACTAGGGTAATGGCCGTGCGCTGACTGAAAAACTGATTGGCTGGACTAGCAATACTCATGAACTCATTCGCTCTTTGCCGGCGGCAATCGCCACGGTTATTACGTTTCGCAATGGATCAGGTGCCATAATTACACACCAACCCAGCTTCGAGCGAAGACTATGTCGACTCCACCTTCCCACACCCAATTCACTATTCGAGGCGCAAGCAAAGAAGACGAGTCGCAGATCCTAACCCTGCTCCCTTATCTGGCTGACTTTGATATTCCAATCAGGCGAAGCTCTGCTGACCTATGGTCCGGAGACGCGGATCTTGCCAAGACCATTTTGTCCGGCAAGGCGCCCTCTTCCTTCATCGATGTTGCAGAGCGCGACGGCGGCACTGTGGTGGGCCTCATTATGGTGAGTCTTCGCGAGGAGCTACTCAGCCACGCCCCCAGCGCGCACCTTGAAGCGATCGTCGTCGCTCCAAATGCTCGCGGCACCGGCCTCGGCAAACGCCTGATGATGCACTGCGAGGACAAAGTTCGTCAGCAGGGCGCCTCTTCACTGACCCTACACGTGTTCTCGCGCAACGCACGTGCACGAGCACTCTACGCGTCTGAGGGATTCGACGAGGAACTGGTTCGCGCGATCAAATGGCTCGACTGACGATCCTCAACTCACAGCTAATTGCTGCGGTAATTGCCCGGGCGCTTTTCAAAAAACGCTTCAATCGCCTCGTGATGATCAGGCTCGGCATGGCAGATCGCTTGATAACCTGCCGACTTGTCGAGCAGTTCATCCAGCGAAGCATTTTGACTGGCGCGCATAAGCTGCTTAGTGAGCCTCACGGCATGCGGTGGATTGGCGGCAATGCCCGCGGCAAGTGCTTGCGCGCGTTCAACTAACGCCTCGGGCTCTACAACCTCCGAGACGAGCCCCATCTGCAGGGCTGCCTCTGCTTTAACGGGTTCTCCAGCAAACGCCATCAGACACGCATTGGAGTAACCGACGACTCGAGGTAGGAACCAAGCGCCGCCATCACCGGGAATAAGACCGAGCTTGGCAAAACTCTCGGCAAACATTGCCTTGCTACTTGCGATGCGGATATCGCACATGGTCGCAAGGTCACAACCCGCGCCCACGGCTGGTCCATTCACTGCCGCAATAATGGGTACATTGAGGCTATAAATCGCCCGTGGAATCCG
>SHAE01000008.1 GCA_004213835.1 OM182 bacterium
GAGAAACAGGCCTCCTCACCCATATCTGGCCACAAAATTTGGCTTAGTACCGCGCTTTAGCACCGAAACTGTGCGTTTTTTCTTTTCACCCCTGTGTACAATGCAGCGCCGCGGGTAACACAGTTTTGTGGTTTCCCGCTTTTTTCTGCCCCTTACTTGGGAATTTTGATGTCAAAACTGTCAAAGCCGTCTTTATCGCCCACCTCACATCGCTTCTTTTCTCAACGCCTGCGTTTGCACTTTGTCGAATGGGGAGATCCTGACGCGCCCACTGTCGTGTTGGTACACGGGGTGCGTGACCATAGCCGCACTTGGGATGACTTGATCGCACGCATGTCTGCCTCCGGCGACTATCACTTTCTTGCGCCTGATCTGCGGGGTCATGGCGATTCCGATTGGGTGCAAGGCTCGGGTTATCGCTACTTCGACTATCTCTATGATCTTCAGCAACTGATCGAACAGAATAATCTTGGACCTGTGTGGCTAGTAGGACACAGCCTTGGCGGCGCCATTGCCGCGTTTTTCGCCGGTGTTTTTCCCGAGCTTGTCAGTAAATTGGTTTTGCTCGAGGGCATTGGACTATGGTCGCGTGAGGATGCAGATGCGGGTATCGCGGCACAAATCCGCGAGTGGAGTCGGCAGACACGCGAACTTGCAGGGCGCGAA
Organism: OM182 bacterium; assembly: GCA_004213835.1. GTDB lineage: Bacteria > Pseudomonadota > Gammaproteobacteria > Pseudomonadales > Azotimanducaceae > UBA4421. The sequence goes on from SHAE01000008.1 coordinate 667, forward strand.
CCACGTCGCTACGCAGATCTAGAAACCGCCTATATGCGCATGCAGCAAGCCAATCCCCAACTGAGCGCAGAGCAGGCCTTTCATCTCACCCAGCATGGGGCGGTGCAGCTCGAGGACGGGCAGTTCACGTGGAAGTACGATCAGTACACCTACAACTTTCTCGGCGTTGGGTTGGCAATCGATGAGATTATCGAGCTGTGGCGCAGCATTAAGGCGCCTACTTTGCTAGTCAATGCGTTGAACGGTTTGCAAAATCGGACTGGGCAGGACGATACGTTGCAGTACTTTCGGCAGGTTGAACTGCATGATGTTCCTGATGCGGGTCACTGGATACACCATGACCAGCTCGAGCAGGTAGCGACGTTGATGGAAGATTTTTTGCGCCGGCAATAAGTCTGGCGAGACTTGTGCAGTGAGCGCTAGCGCTTGCTGTGTAAAAAGGCGGTCACTTCCGCGTTGCAGCCGCGGAACTGAATTCGAGCCGCCTTGCGCTGTAGCTGAAAGTCGTACATTGGGTCGTAGTACTCGCGCAGCAAATAACTGATCCAATCTCGGTGATCGGTTTTTCCAGCGAACGCCTGCTGCAAACGCAGGGTCAAATCCGCTAACCGCACGCCGCCAAGCCGACGCTTAATGCGCAGCAGTGCTTCTTCGTATCGGGCCAAGAGGTCTGTCGGCGTCAGGCCAGCGTGCCGGTGCTCAGCAAGCGCCTCGGCGACATATTCTTTGTGGATGTGCTCGACACGTTCTTCAAAACTGGCCTCCACCAAGGCGATGGGAGCCTGCTGCATCTGCTCATGCCATGCGTGAGGAAGCCCAATACGACCGATGGTGCGGCTTTCATCTTCAACAATCAGGTGCTCCCCAGGAAGGTTGAGGTAGGCCGATGCCAAGGCGCATTCAAAGGTGACGGGCGTGGGTTGTGGTGTCAGTCGACGACCGAAGGTTGAGCCTCGGTGGTTGGCGAAGCCCTCCAGATCGATACTGTTTGCCAAGGATTGAATCAGCGGTGTTTTTGCCGATCCGGTGCGCCCGCTCACCAGCCACCACTGTTTGTCCGGGTGTGCCAGCACGTGCAGCGAGGCTGTGCGCACTGCTTTGAAACCACCGGCCACTCGCGGGCGTTGCAGGCCTTGGTCGGCCAGCCACTGTTGCGCCAACGCCGAGCGCTGTCCGCCGCGCCAGCACATAATTTGGGCATCGTTATTTGCTTCGCAGTATTCCTGCCACTGCGCAATGCGGGCTGCTTTGACACCGCCGCTGACCAACCTATGACCGAGTGTTACCGCAGCATCGTGTCCATCTCGCTTGTAGGTCGTGCCTACTTGTTCGCGTTCCTCGTCGGTCAAGATCGGAGCATTGAAACTGTTGGGCAGCCGGCCCTGGCGAAATTCGACAGGCGCACGCACGTCCAACAGCGGTGGCTGGGTTTTCAGCAACTCCAGAACGGCAGCGCTAGGGGATGTTGTCGGTGATGTTGGCACCGGCTTCAAAGGATTCCAGATGAGTTTGTAGTATGTCGATGACATCGCTGCGCTCTTGGGTGCGCGCGAAATAAAGTGCCCGTTTTTGCAGTTCGATGGCCTTGGGGAAGTTACCGTTGGCTGCATAGGTTGCAGCCCAGGTATCTAGGTACTCGGGGTGCGTCTGCACCTGCTTATTGCTGCGCATCATCTCGTCCATGATGGCTTGGGCATAGTCGGGTTTCTGCAAACCTTTTTGATCAGTTACCGCGAGCGTCCACGCCACTTCGTTGACGATGGCCGCGTTACCGTGGTGACTGGCTTGCACTTGGTCCACCGCTTTTTTGTACCAGCGCACGGCCTTACGCGCAGAACGCCTAACCTCTACGCCCTTGGCGTAGAGGTTGCCGATGACCACCATGGCTTCTGGGTCATTGGCATCTGCAAGCTCGCGCAGCAGCGGCATGAGTCGTGTTTGGGATTCGCGCTGATCGGAACCCGCAATGTAGCGGGCGTAGCTGATGACGGCCTTGGGGTTACGCAAATCTGCCGCCTTGGCGAAATAGCGGTTGGCCAAGTCGTCGCTCTTGGGCAGCCTTGATCCGCGCTGATACTGGCTGGCCAGATAAATATAGGACTCGGCATGACCAAGCCCTCCGGCTTGCTGCAGCAGCGCCAGCGCCTGTTCTTGCTTGTTCTCCGGGCTCAGCCGTGGGTCACCGCTGCCTGAAGACGGTTTGGTATGGGTGTCCTCTAACAGCCAGCGCCCGAGGGTATACATAGACTCCGTCGATCCGAGATCGATGGCCTTAACATGGTTCTCAATGGCTTTTCTGACCAGCTCCTCGGCGCTCGCCTGCGGTGCACTATCGCCGCTAGGCTCTTTGTCTATCACACCAGATTGATACCAGTAGATGCGGGCCAGCAGCGTATGGGCCAGTAGGTTGGGTTCTCGGCTCGCCATTTCCAACCACCCCACGGCGGATTCGTAGCGACGCTGGCCAGCCAAATAGGTACCGATGGCGGCGCGCGCTGCGGAATCGTTGCTGTCTGCCAATATGCGCAGGGTTTCCCATGGGTTTTCTGTATCAGCCGTATCGTCAGCCCCAACGGCGGATGCGAGGGCGGAAAGGTCAAAGTAGTGGCTCCGTACCGGGCTTGTCGCGTTTTCGCGGTAGAGCAGCAACAGCTGGAGTGGCGTTGGGCCATTGCTTTGGTAAATACCGCCAACCACGGCCTGGCCATCTTGGGTGAGCGTGAGCACCGCGTCAGCGCGACTGGTGACGCGGTAGGGTTGCTCTTGACTGCCATCACCGCTGGCGAGAACCGTTTGTCTATGCATTTCGAAGGCGTCGGCGTGGGTTTCAAGGGCTTCGGCGGCATCGAGGTGCTGGTAAAAGGTGGTGAGCGCCTGATGGCCGGTCAAACTACTCGGGTTGCGCTCGATAAGAGCAGAACCTAACGCGCCCATGGCCAGCGGCTCATCAGCACTCAGCGCCAGCACGCGAGTTTCCAGTGACGTCATGTAGCCCAACTGCTCAGCAAAATCCGGCAGCGTAAGATAAGCACTGGCGTTGGGAGCGCCTTGGGTTTGGCTGGCGTAATTGCCGCTGGTCGCTGCGCATGCGCTGAGTAACAGGGCGCTGCACAGGGAAAGCAAAACCGGGGCGACGTGGATAGACATCAAACAGTTATAGCATCCCGACCGCGCCGATGAAATAACACTGCACCGGACATTGTTGCGCTGAGTAAAACGGGCCTTTTTTCATCATGAATTGTCGCCATAAATTGTCGTTATGAATTGTTCTGTTGGTGAGTAATGGCTAGTTTGCATAAACTGCGACTCGGCTGACGCAGCGTCACAGATCGGTTGTGGCATTCGGCTCAGTGGTTACACTGATCCAGTCAGTTCACTGAGGCCAGTCAATGTCATACCTAGCGAAAATGCAGCTTCCAAACCCCGCCGATGCACTGCCGGGACGACCAGAGACCATGCCGGTGCCACACAGTCACTTTGTGCTTGGTCAGACGCTTATCGAACCTTTCCCTAATAACTGCAAGTGGGTGCAGTTTGGCATGGGGTGTTTTTGGGGCGCCGAGCGCAAGTTCTGGCAAATGGACGGTGTCTACACCACCGCAGTGGGTTACTCAGGCGGCTATACCGAAAATCCGACCTACGAAGAAGTCTGCTCTGGGGGTACCGGTCATACAGAAACAGTGCTCGTGGTGTACGACGAGTCAGCGGTGAGCCTTGCTGAGCTGTTGAAGATGTTCTGGGAAAGCCACGATCCAACCCAAGGCATGCGTCAGGGCAACGACATGGGTACCCAGTATCGCTCGGCGATCTATACCTATGATGACGAACAGGCAGAAGTCGCAGTGGCCAGCCAGAGGTTGTTCCAAGATGCTCTAACGGCTTCAGGCTATGGGCAGATTACGACGGAAATTCTGGCTTCTGGGCCATTCTATTATGCTGAGCACTTCCATCAGCAATACTTAGCTAAAGTGCCCAACGGCTACTGCGGGCTTGGCGGTACTGGGGTTGGCTGCGACATTGCGCCGCTGGCGACGCTGAATATGACGAGTGCGGGTTAGCCTGACCTAGGTCACACGAGTGCGCGTTTTATGGCAGCGCGCACAGCGCTGCACACTCACCAACCGACCCTGCTTCACATCGAACTGTTTCTTCGGCTCGTCCTGCCACTGATGAAATCCGGACCGGCATAGCGTGCTGCCGCTACCGCGCGCTTTGCGTTGTTGCTTGCGAAATTTATTCAGATCCGTCGGTTTTTCCATCTTGATCTCTTCAGCGCTCGCGCCGTGGCGGCACTTCGGCAGCATAGGGGCAGCATAGGGGCAGCATAGGAGTTTAACGGCTTGGGGTGTCATTGAAACTCGGTTGGCGGTAGGGAACGTCGCAGGTAACATGCCGCCGCATTTATGATTGAGCCTCTTTAATGACGCAACATGGTATCGGGATCGACTTTGGCACCAGTAACTCTGCTGCTGCTGTCTTTGATGGCGAGAACGTGCGGTTGGTCCAGCTGGAAACCGCCGATGCCATTATTCCCTCGGCCACTTACATCGATCGTGCGCTTACATCGAAAACTGGCCAAACCGCCGTTGACCAATACATTGCTGACAATACCGGTCGCACCGTCGAGATGGTGCCGGAGGTTATCGGCGAAACCAGTCAGTTCGTAGAAGGTGCAGGGGACGGCGGTGGCCCGGGTGAGGTCGAAACCGCGACGGAAAAAATTTATGGCGCGGCAGTGACCGATAGCAGCCTCCAAGGGCGACTGTTTCGGGGCACCAAACGGCTGCTCGGTGATGAGGATGTGCGCCGACTGATGGTGTTCGACCACCCGTTTCGGCTGGTCGCGCTCATCACACCCCTGTTGCTGCGCATACGGCAGAGCATTGAGGCCGATGTGGGCTCGGTGCGTGGTGCGAACCTCGGCTATCCCGTGAACTTTGAAGGTCGCGATGCTTTTTCTAATCAGCTGGCCCTGAGCCGCTTGGGCGAGGCTTTTGGGTACGCCGGTGTCAAAGAGCAGCATTTTTACCCTGAACCCATTGCAGCTGCGGTGAGTTTTTTGCACAGCAATGCTGACGCTCAAGGCGAGACGCTGCTGTGTTTAGACTTCGGTGGCGGTACGCTGGATTTTTGCGTGCTGCGCCGAGAAGGCAAAAATTTCTCCGTGGTCGCCACCCATGGCATTGGGCTAGGTGGCGATCATCTCGATCAGATCCTGTTTCGTGAGCTGTTGTTCCCAGAGCTGGGCAAGGGCGAGGTTTGGCGTCGACGGGGCTTTGATCGCGAGATCGAAACACGTTTTCCTTTTGAAGAGTTTGAAGACCTGCTGGTGAATTGGGCGGTCACTTACACGCTGAACCAAAACCGCTATACCACGCCGGTGCTGGAGCGAATCGCAACGGGCGGTTCCGGCACGCAAAAATTCGAACGTTTGCGGGATGTCATCCAGCATAACCTCAGCTATTTGATCTTTGCGCGCATCAAAACCTTAAAGGCAGATCTATCAACCCAGTCAATGGCCACCTTGGACGTGCCAGAGATCGACTTGCAGATTGATCTCACTCGGCATGATTTCGAGCAGATGATCGCGCGGCCACTGCAGCGAGTGGCCGAGGCCTTGGACGAGACCGTGCGCAAAGCCGGATTGCACCACGACGATATCGATATTGTCTTGGGCACCGGCGGCTCGAGTCTGATACCCGCTGTGAAGGGCCTGCTGGAAGATCGTTTTGCTGGTCGGGTCGTCGAACATGACCCCTTTACCAGTGTCGCCGCTGGCTTGGCCATTGCTAACTATCGTGGCTTACGGTTTGAAGGCTAGTCGTCAGCCCTAGTCAATTTCTGCGGGTGGCTGCCATGTGCTGTCCACGGCGGTAAAGAATGACTTCAAGATGCGATAGGTGAGCCCCCAAACGAAATGTCCGCCGCTGAGTCGATAGCCGTTGAAAATGGTCGGTTTGCCAGCCATTTTCAGTGTTTGGGTGTCGTGCAGCGTGTTGCTTGCGAGGGTTAATAGCGGCGCCCAGACAACTTCAGCCACTTCACGATTGGGTGTGAAGTTAGGCGTGTCTTGGGTGACGAAGACATGGGGGGCGATCAGCATATTGAGCACGCGCCCGCGTGGCTGAGCCTGCTGGTGATTCAGCGCGCCTAGATAGTCAGCGTTTGCCAAACTCAGACCAATTTCTTCATAGGTTTCGCGCATGGCGGCGGCTTGCAGACTGACATCACTTGCCTCTCGATGGCCGCCGGGGAATGCCATCTGACCAGACCACGGGTCACCGGGACGCTCAGCGCGTTGTATAAACAGCATCTCAGTCTGCCCTGCAGCCGCAGTGCGGGGCTCACGCAAAATGATCGCCACGGCGGCCTGACGAGTCTTTTCGCCTGGGTTAACGAGGGTAGGTGTATGCGCCTTCATGGCGGCGCGAACCGTCGAGGTGTTGAACATGCAGTAGTGTCAGCGAGCGGATAGTAATTGAGAGATCAAATCCGACATCGGATACTTGTCCTTGCAAAGAACACCATCATATCGAACTAAGCTGGCTTGGTGGGATTGATGGAGAACGCTGGCCAAGACGATCAACTCAACGGGAATCCTATGACTGATAAGACACGCACTGATGACGCCCTAACAGCCGACTTAGCGGACAAACGCGCAGGACAGCTGGCCAGCGGCAGCAACCAATGTTTCGTTTGTGGACCCGCCAATCCAATCGGACTCGGCGTCACGTTTGCGCTGGATGGCGATGTTTGTCGCGGCGAGTTCACCCCGAGACCCGAGCATATGGGTTATGACCAAGTTACCCATGGCGGCATCGTCTTCAGTTTGCTCGACGATGTGATGGCGAACTGGGTCTGGCTCAAAGGCGAGCGCTGCTTTACCGCAAGAGCCGAGATTCGCTACCGCGCAGAGCTGCCAGTGGGTACCCCCATTCGTCTCGAGGGCCGCTGTGTCAAGCGCAAGGGCCGATTGGCACAGATGGAAGGCCTGCTGATTCGCAAAGCAGACGATTTCGTGGTGGCACAAGCTTCCGGCGCCTTTATGATCGCCGTCTAGTCGGGCTTAATCACCAGACCAACGAGAAATGAGAGGGGAATATGGAATACGTCACAATTGTCGTGATGCTGACGTTGATTCAGTACACATGGTTCAGCATTGAGGTAGGTCGTGCGCGGGGTCGCTTCGAGGTTCAAGTGCCAGCGACATCGGGTAGCGATGGCTTCGAGCGCTACTTTCGAGCGCATCAAAACACCACAGAACAGTTGGTGATTTTCCTGCCAGCGATATTTGCCTGCGGGTATTACGTCAACGCGATTTTCGCGGCAGTAATGGGATTGTTCTTTTTGATCGGCCGCTGGCTCTACTTTCGCGGCTACACAGATCCTGAAAAGAGTCGCAGCATTGGATTTGGCATCGGCATGATCGCCAACGTGCTGATGATTTTGTCGACCCTCTACATGGCGGGTGTTGCCGCCCTCGGCTAGGCGGGATAACGCCTGTTTAACCAATCGAGCATGGCGGCATTGGTTTCAGCGGGCTTTTCCTGCTGAATCCAGTGCCCGCAAGGAAAGTCGACAACCTCTAAGTCACTGACGTGATCCGCCAACGAGGGCGACTTCGGCACCATGTCGTAGTCGCCGAAGATGGCCAGCGTGGGCTGGTGAATGTGTTGCTCATAGGCCCCCATAATTTCCCAGTTGCGGGAAAAGTTGCGGTACCAGTTAATGCCGCCGGTGAAACCCGAGCTGGCAAAGGCATCCAAGAACACCTGCATTTCCTGTTCGCTCATGATGGGGTCACCGGGTACACCAGCGGCCAGCGCCGGGTCTTGCGCCATGTTGATCATGTTCATGCCGGGGCCCAGCTCGAGTTTGGGGTGCAGCCATTGATTGGTGCGGTACATGTTGTTGAGAAATTGCTCGGTGTGATTTTCAAATACCGCGTCGGCGACACCAGGCTGGCGATTGAAATGCACGATGTAGAAGTCTGGGCCGAGCATTTTTTCCCAGAAGCCGACCCATTCACTGGCGCCGCGCTCCATAAAGGGCACGCTGAGGTTAATCACGTGGGAAACGCGCTGGCGATACATCATCGCCAGATTCCAAACGATGATGGCGCCCCAGTCGTGGCCGACAAAACAGGCATCTTCGTAGCCATAGTGATCGAGTAAGCCCACAAGGTCGCCAGCCAAGTGCTCGATGTCGTAATCGGTGACCGCTGCTGGTTTGGTGGAGTGACCATAGCCGCGTTGGTTGGGCACAATGACGTGATAGCCAGCGCTGACCAAGGGCGCAATCTGATGGCGCCAAGAATAGGCATGCTCAGGCCAGCCATGGCATAGCACCATGGGTTTGCCCGCTCCGGCTGAAAACACTTCAAGTTCAACACCGTTTACAGCGATCATCTCGGGCTGGGGGAAATCCATCATGGGTTGGCCTATCTAGCGCAGAATTGGGATAGATTAGCGCGTTGCATAGCGCAACACACCTGCGGCTCAGTTTGCAGACTAAGGGGAGAAGACGGTGCGAGAAATCGATGACGACAAGCTAGGCCTGCTGCTGAAACAAACCGGCGGCATGGTAGCGGCGAGCTTCAACTGTGCCATTACGGTGCTGGGAGACCGTCTTGGTCTGTATCGAGCCTTGGGTAAGCTTGGGCCGAGCACCAGTAGTGAACTTGCATCACATCTGCAGCTGCATGAGCGCTGGGTTCGAGAATGGCTGCATCAACAAACCTGCATCGGCCAACTTGAATATCACGCCGACCAAGCGAGGTTTGCGATCTCGCCCGAGGCTTATGCGGTGCTGGCCGATGAAGATCATCCTGCCTATCTCATGGGTGGTTTCGATTCCGCGCTCGCGGTTTTTCCCGCGGTAAGCAAGCTGGAAGAATCGTTTCGTACCGGCATTGGTATGAGCTACGACGAGCACGGGCCCAATTGCGCATGCGGTATCGAACGTATGGGTGCTTTTACGAAGAAGCATCGGTTGGTAGGAGAGATGATCCCGCAGTTACCAGGCATGCATGATCGATTGGTCGCTGGCGCCATGGTCGCCGATGTAGGCTGTGGGGGTGGTCTTGCGACCATAGCACTGGCTCAAGCCTATCCGGCCACCACCTTTGTGGGTTTTGACACCTCTGATGTGGCGCTACAGCGTGCTAGGGCAAACCTTGCCGAAGCGGGGCTGGAAAACGTTCGCTTTTGTAACCCGTTTGCAGAACCATTACCCAAGGATCCGACCTTCGATCTGATCACCACCTTTGACGTGATTCACGATACGCCCTATCCCCAAGACCTGATTGCCCAGATCTATGCGGCTCTGAAGGCAGATGGCCAGTGGCTTTGTGAAGACATAAAGGGCTTTGAGTCTTTCGAAGAAAACCTCGAGCAGCATCCGGTGGCTGCCTTACTCTATGGCTTTTCGGTAACGGTCTGCATGAACAGCGGCCTATCGACGGCAGATGGTGCAGGGCTGGGTACGCTGGGTTTTACTCAGCAAGTAGCCAAGACGATGACGCAGCAGGCGGGGTTTCGCGAATTCCAATTGCTCGACATTGAAAACCCGATGAATAATTACTATCTGATGGGGAAGTAGTCGGCATTTCACCAAGCCGCCCAAAATCAACAAACGATCCGAATAAGATGCCCGTAACTATGATGCCCGTAACAAGGAAACCACATGACTGATTCCAAACACCGCAGCCCACAAGGTATGGGGTTCGACACCCTGTCGCTGCACGCAGGCCAAGTACCAGATCCCACCACTGGTGCTCGGGCAACGCCCATTTACCAAAGTGCGGCCTTCGTCTTCCCCGATTCCGATGCGGCGGCAGGCCTGTTTAATATCGAGCGGGCAGGACACGTTTACTCGCGTTTGTCTAACCCCACCAATGCTGTGCTCGAAGAGCGCATGGCGGCGCTGGATCATGGCGTCGGTTCCGTGGTGACGGCGAGTGGTCAGGCGGCCCTACATCTGGCCATCACCACCATTCTCAGTGCGGGTGATCATATCGTGTCATCGCGCTCGGTCTATGGCGGCACGCACAACTTGCTCGAATACACCCTGTCGCGTTTTGGCATCTCAACCACCTTTGTGGATCCTCGCGACATGCGGGCCTTCGCCGATGCGATTCAGCCAAATACTAAGCTGATCTTTGGTGAGGTGTTGGGTAACCCTGGGCTGGAAGTGCTGGATATACCAACGCTGTCAGAACTGGCTCATGCGCATCATTTGCCCTTGCTCATCGATGCCACCTTTGTCACCCCATACCTGTGCCAGCCCATTGAGCTAGGGGCAGATTTGGTCGTGCACTCGGCGACCAAATTTCTCAGTGGCCACGGGGTTGTCGTCGGCGGCGTAGTGGTCGATGGCGGCACCTTTGATTGGCAGAGCAGCGATAAGTTCCCAACGCTCAGCGAGCCCTATGTTGGATTCCACGATTTAGTCTTTGCCGATGAGTTTGGCCCTGCTGCCTTTATTACGCGCGCGCGCAAGGAAGGCATTCGCGATTTTGGTGCCTGCATGGCGCCCATGACGGCCTTTCAGATTTTGCAGGGTCTGGAGACGCTGCCCTTGCGCATGCAAAAGCATGTGGCCAATGCCATGGAAGTTGCCAAATATTTGGAACAGCAGGAGTTGGTTGCCTCGGTCTCTTACCCGGGCTTGCCGAGCCATCCGGATTACGAACTTGCCCAAACCATGTTGCCCAAGGGCTGTGGCGCGGTATTCAGCTTCGAGCTTAAAGACGGCCGCGAGGCAGGCCGCGTCTTTATTGAAAGTCTCAACGTTTTTTCCCATCTAGCGAATGTGGGGGATGCAAAGTCATTGGTGATTCATCCTGCCAGCACGACCCACCATCGCGTGGATGAGGCCAGTCTAAAAGCGTCGGGTATCGGTCCGGGTCTGGTGCGCCTAAGCGTTGGGCTTGAAGACGCTAAGGACCTAATCAACGATTTGAAAGGCGGGCTGCGGGCGGTTGAAAAGTTCAACAAACAACGCGCAAGCCAAGCGGCTAAACCGCTGGAGGCAGTCTCTTGAAGGTTGAAATTCACGGTAAAAGCGTCGCCTACAGCAGCGGCAGTGGGCACCCAGAACACAATGCGCCGGCCATTTACTTTCTCCACGGCGCTGGCATGGACCATACGGTGTGGGTTATGCAGGCACGCTACTTCGCCCGCCACGGTTATCGCGTGATGGCGCTGGATTTGCCCGGTCACGGCAAGTCTGATGGACCGGCATTGGATAACGTGGATGCTCTTGCCGATTGGCTTTATGGGGTAATTGGAGCGACCAGAAGTGGCGCCGACAGTGTCACCTTGGTCGGCCACAGCATGGGCACCTTGGTTTGCCTTAGCCTCGCGGCCCGCTACCCCGACCTTGCGGATAAACTGGTGCTGCTTGGCACCTCTGCCCCCATGCCCGTGGCCGATGTGCTGCTCAACGCGGCACAAGATAACGACCATGCGGCCATCGACATGGCCAATACTTGGAGCCACGGCCAGCGCAGTTTGCTTGGTGCCAGTGATAACCCCGGCACGTCGAATTTGCACATGGGTGAGCGGCTATTGGAAAGGATGGGTGACGACGTCTATTTCAAGGACTTCTCGGCCTGTAATGGCTTTAGCACCGAGCACTACGATGCCATTCATACGCCGACGCTGATCATTACCGGCGATCAAGACAAGATGACGCCGCCGAGAGCAGGCACGGCTGTGGCTGATATGCTTATGAACAGTCGCCTCATGCACCTGCAAGGCTGCGGTCACCTGATGATGAGCGAGCAGCCGAACCAGGTGCTCGACGCCATGTCGGCATTTGTTCTGACTTAAACGCAGCTAAGCGATCATTGAGGCGACGGCGTCGGCCAAACCCTCGGTTTGGCCGGAGAAGAAGTGATCGCCGCCTGCCAATTCAGTGATGCTGATACGAGTATCCTTGGTGAAGCGCGCCGGATTCACGAAGTCATCGCCCTGACACCACACCGCATGAATGGCGGTATCTAGCTCATTCTCCCGCGCAGCAAAATCCATGGCCGCGGAAGGTGGGGCGATGAGCATGGCTTTATGGCCACTCAGCAGCGCCAAGGCATGCCAAAGCACATGTGCACCGAAGGAGTAACCGACACAAAGTGGCGTGGCTGTTGCGTACTGTGACCGGGCCCAGCGTGCTACCGCGATGAGATCACCCACCTCTGGTGGTGCGTAGGCCTGTTGAGATTTTTCATCCGGTGTCGCTCGCCCGCTGATGCCTTGGCTACGACCGACACCGCGAAAATTGAAACGCACCACGGCAATATTGTGCTCAAGCAGGGCTGATGCGGCGATCTGCAGCACACCGTCGTGCATACTGCCGCCATAGAGTGGATGCGGATGACACAGCACCGCGACGTTTCTCATCTCGCCGCTGGGCTCGCTGACCAGCGCTTCAAGAGTGCCCGCTGGGCCGGTGATAGTGGTGAAGGCGGTTGGTGTCATGACGACTCAAGCGACTGTTGCCAAGCACCAGTGTGCGTTAATTTGCCAGCCTCGTCGCGTACGCGTTGACCCAGAGAAGGACACCCTATGATCGATTTGTATACCTGGCCCACCCCAAATGGCCGCAAGGTCTCTATCGCACTGGAAGAGATGGGGCTTGAGTATCGTTGTCATGGGGTGAATTTGCAGGAACAAGAGCAGTTCAAGCCTGAGTTTCTGGCGATCTCGCCAAACAATAAAATTCCCGCCCTAGTCGATCACCACACCGGCCAGTCGCTGATGGAGTCTGGTGCCATACTCATTTACTTAGCAGATAAATGCGGCGAGTTTTGGGGTGATGAACGCTACACCACCTTGCAGTGGTTGATGTGGCAGATGGGTGGGCTTGGGCCGATGCTCGGACAGGTGCATTACTTTAAGAAGTACAATGCGGGTAAGTCGGTTTATGCCGAAGAGCGTTTCTTCAACGAAGCGACGCGCCTTTATGGCGTGCTGGATCAACGACTAGCGGCTCACGAATACCTGTCTGGCAGCTACTCCATTGCGGATATGGCCGTCTGGCCCTGGGTATCTCGATTCGAATGGCAGGGCATCGACCTTGAAGAATTTGCCAATGTCTGTCGATGGTATGAAGCCATTGCCACGCGTGACGCGGTGGGGCGAGGCTATGACAAACCTATGTACGTAAACGACATTCCTCGGCCCTGATCCGCGGCTTGCCCGCCGTCAGCCGAGCAACTGCTCCTGCAGGGTTGCAACCAATATCCGCTGTTCTTCCTCGTTGTACGGCACCGCCTCGCCAACGCCCCAAACAGGTCCGGGCCAAGCATGATCATCATGCCGACGAGCAATAATATGGATATGCAGCTGGGGCACTTGGTTGCCCAAGGCGGCAACATTCATTTTCGGAGCCTCGGTCAAGGCCTGCAGTCTCTCGCTAATCTGCCTAATCCCATGGGTCACCTCGACATAGGATGCTTCAGTGAGTTCATGCAACTCGCGCAGATCATCATGCTCCGGTACCAAGATCAGCCACGGGTAGCGGGCATCGTTCATGAGCAGCAGTTGGCTGCCTGCGATACGGCCAATGAATACCGTGTCCTTTGCCAGCTGCGGGTGCAGTACGAATGAATTCATGGGGCGTCCTTACTTAAACGGGCACCGAACCGGCAACCGTCGTGCGGTGCATAACGCGACGATAACCCGAATAGCCACCCTGTGCGCTGTGCATGACCGTGCGGTTATCCCAGAGTATCAGCATGTTCTCTGCCCAGCGGTGTTGGTAAACAAAATCGGGGTGCAGCATATGTGCAAAGAGCGCTTGCAGCAGTTGACTGCTGGCATCCGAATCCATGCCCTTGATGCCCAGTGTATATACGGGATTGAGAAACAGAGATTGCCGCCCGGATTCAGGATGCGTGCGGATGATCGGATGGTCTTGGGTCTGCCAAGCGTCTTCGTTTGGCGTGATCTTCATGCTGGTGCGTTTGCCACCGGCTCGATACCCCTCATGGCTATATGGCCGCCGCGCGCTGTGAATGGCCTGCTTGCCTTCAATGGCTTGTCGAAGTGTCTTTGGCAAGGTTTCTAAAGCTCTGATGCCATCGGCAAAGTGCGTTCCTCCACCAATCGGCGGCACCACCTTGGCATGCAGCAAGGTAGCGTTTGGCGGTGCTGCTTGGAATGACCAGTCGGAATGCCAGCTGCTACCAAAGGGTACCGCAGCTTCATCGGGATCATGCCGCACCTCCAAAATATTGGGGTGTCCAGGCACTGGGGTGATGTAGGGGTCGTGACCGAAGGGCCCCAATGACTCAGTGAAGCGCTCAAGCTGAGTATGAGTCATGGGCTGATCTGGAAAATACAGAACTTGGTAGCGCAGCCACTGCGCGCGCAGCTCATCCGCTTGCTTAGCGCTCAGGGGTTGCGTCAGGTCAATGCCGGTAATGCACGCTGCGAAGTTATTCGCATGGGCTGAAATACACAGATCTGGCATAGATAGGACGAGTGAGGATGGAAAAAAGACGCTATGACCAAAATAACACCATGGCAAGCAGCCCGGCAGCGACACAACCTATACACACGGCCAGCAATACGCGGCGGGTATTGGTTGGCGATGCTTGTAATGGGCGATTGAAGAGTAAGGTTGTCGCCGCTAACCCAAGCAGCACCAGCGCGACAGAAATGAACAGCTTTAACACGGCAGTGAGTCCAATCTTCGATGAAAAGACGGCACAATCTTGGTCGTGAAATGGTCAAAAAGTCCAGCGATTTGCCCCGCTCAAAGCTCGTGCATCTGTTTGCAAGTTACCGCACAATCCACGCCTTTCAAGACTAACTTCGCGCCAAGCAGGGCAAAGATCAGGCACGAGCCGCGACACAGAAAAGCCATGGAGGCATAGCGACAATGAAGTTGGATACAACGACAGCGTCTGAGCGAGACAAGCCGATCTACAATAGTTTTAACGAGTTGAAGGCAGATGGCTTCACTCTCTCGCCAGGGATATGTGTATTTATCGCTAGCGTTCACACCGCGGCACTCGTTTTAGGGGTGTGGCTATATGCGGCCGCGCCGGCGCAGTGGATGTGGGCAGGTACAGCGTGGTTAATCGCCCACTTTGTGCTGGGTTCCTTGTCAACGACCCTGTATAGCCACAGGCTAATCACCCATAACGCGGTGAAGCATGTCAGCCTGCCAGTGCACCTGTTTTTCAACCTGTTTGGTCAAATATTCAGCGTACAGGGTAGCGTCCGTCGCTGGTCTGCTAACCACTCGCTGCATCATGGTGTTGATCGCCACGGCAAGAAAGAGTTAGACCCCTACAGCGCTACTTGGTTTCCAGACAGCCTGCGCAATTTCTTGTGGTCGCATATCCTCACACATCTTTATAACCACCCAGAAACAGAAGAATATCAGCGCTCCCACAACGCTAAGCGGCATGCAGTGATCATGTGGCAGGACAAGTGGTATGGGTTGCTCACGACCTTCTGGATATTCTTTTTCCCCATGGGCCTCGGCTTTGCCCTCGGCGGTTTTACCGGCTTATTCGCCCTCGCAGCAGGCTCAATGCTGGGTACCGTTGCCGTGCAGCACAACACGTGGACGGTCAACAGCGTCACGCACATGTGGGGTTTGACACCGGGCATCCGAAGCTCTGCATCTAACAACTACGTCTGGCTTGGGCCACTGGGTGAAGGCAATCACCATGGCGATCACCACGACTATCCTCGGGATTACAGAAACGGCTTCGGCATCAGCGGGTGGCTGCTGGACCCTACGCGCTACGCGATTTTGACCCTACGCGCCTTGGGTTTGGTCCGCGGTTTGAACCGAGCGTCTAAGCACGAAGAAGCTGAGATCATTGCCCAGCGTAAGCTCGAAGAGCTAGGCATGTTCCAGCCCATTACCCGTGAAGCCGCAGCGTTACGGGAGCAGCTAGAAAAAACCGCAGTGGTACTCAAGCAAGAGTGGGTAGAAGCCCTTGCTCATGTTGAGAAGCTGAAAAAGCAGTCCAAGCTGCTGCAGCGCGCAGAAGCAGGTCGCCAAGAAATCTTGCGCGAACTGGAACTGGCGCAGCAGGCGGTGGCCAAACGTAAAGAGGCGTTTTATCGCGCGGTAGAACAGCTGCGTCACCACGCCGAGGTCTACGCCTGATCACACTTGGGCCCGGCGAGGCGGCGTGGATGCGTCGCCCTGCGTAACCCATGACCCTTTGGCTGGTTGAACACTATCTAGCAGTCCTCCTGCTAGTCCTCTACACCGGGGCGTTGATGGCCAACGCCTATGCTGGACTTCGCGCCAGCAGGTCTCTCGGCGGCTATTACGTCGGTAATCGCAACATGTCTGGCCCGCTCATCGGGCTTTCCTTCTTCGCCACCTTCGCCTCAACAAACAGCTACATCGGCCACGCTGGCAAGGGCTACGAATACGGCCTAGCGTGGATGACCATGCCGGTTATGCTCATTCTCTTCACCTTTCTGTCTTGGCGGTGGATCGGGCCAAGAACCCGAGTGCTCGCGCGCAACTTCGACGCTCTAACCCTGCCAGATTTTTTGGCAGCGCGGTTTTTGTCGGTTGGCGATCAGGCGCGACACCCTTTGCGTATTGCCGCCGCTGGGGTGGTCATGATGTGCAGTCTTCTTTATCTCGTCGCCGTGTTTAAGGGCGCGGGTCATTTATTTGGGCAGTTCTTCAATCTGCCCTATGACATCGCCATTGGCCTCGCACTGATCGTCGTCATGCTCTACACGTCGATTGGTGGTTTCGTCTCTGTGGTCAGAACCGATGCGTTACAGGGTGTGCTGATGATCATTGGCGCGATGATGATTTTTTATTTCGTCACCGCGGCAGCAGGGGGCGTCGCAGCGCTGGGTAGTTTGGCGCAGGCACCTCAGACGGCCTTTGTTTTTGAACTAAATGGCGGCATTCCGTTCGTTGTTTTGCTGGGCATTAGCCTATCGGGTTCCCTGAAGCTGATCGTTGATCCAAGACAAACGTCGCGCTTTTTTGCCCTCAAGGATCAGGATGCGCTGCGCAAGGGCATGTGGGTGGCTATCGGTGGTTTGGCCCTGGTGCAGCTCTGTTTGTACCCCATCGGTGTCTATGCCCACCTGCTTTTGGATAACGTGCAGGACACCGATTTGATCGTGCCGCTGTTGGTCAGTGATGTGTCGATATTCCCGCTATGGGCGGGAGATTTTCTATTTGTCGCCATCGTTGCAGCGGCGATGTCATCCATGGACAGCGTACTGCTGGTTGCCGCCTCGACGGGGTATAAGAATCTGCTACAGCCGTTCTATCACAACGATGAGACAGCAGTGACAGGCCAACTGCGATGGACGCGGGGCATGGTCGTGGTGCTGGCGATTTTGGCCGCAGGCATCGCCCTGGACCCACCGGGAGACATATTACAGCTCACCATATTCTCGGGGAGTTTGTATGCGGTGTGTTTTCTGCCCGCCGTGGTGCTGGGGCTTTATTGGTCCAAGGGCAGTGCAGGGGCGGTGCTGGCATCGATGGCCGCCGGTATCTTGACCCTGCTGGTATGGCTTGCGCTGGGTTATAACGTGGTGATTCACGAAGTATTCCCAGCGCTGGGAGTTTCGACCTTGGTCTACGTGCTGCTCGCCAAGGTTAGCGAACAGCGTGTCGATCTTGCGCGGTTGGTAGGTAGCCCATAAGCGGGTCGAAAAGATATTGCCCGCGCTAGGGCACGGCTTTCATCACTGGGCTTCGATTGAAAGGCTTACTTGGCAGCGGCCTCTGCGGTGACTTGGGCAATGCTTGGGCGCTCGGCTAGCATCGCCAATAGTTCACTGATTTGCGGATGATCGGCCAGCAGGTCGTGGTCGAACATTTTTTTCGAGATCGTAGTCGCTAGGCCCATGCTGTAGTTCAAATACAGGTCGGCGACGGTGAAGGTATCACCCGCCGCATAGGGCTTACCCACCAGCAGTTGCGACACCGCCTGCATACCGCGCAGCACTTCTTGCCGAGTGGATTCGATCAGCTCTTCGCTCGCGGTCCCGCCAAACATCGCGGCTGGCAACAGTCGTCGAGCGGCCAGCTCGACATCGAGCTTGATGTGCAGGGCCAGCTCCACAGCTTTTGCCGCTTCAATAGGGTTGGCTGGCAACAACGACGGCTCAGGCTGAATCTGTTCTAGATAGTTAATGATCGCCATGGATTCCGACAGGTAGACACCGTCGACTTCAATTGACGGCATTTTGCCCATTGGGGTTCGGGCCAAGTTGTCTTCTTTTTGCGTGGGCGGTGCTTTCACCTCTTCAAATTCCAGCCCTTTCTCGATCATTACAGCCTTTACTAAGCTGTAATAGTTACTCATTCGAAGTCCGTATAATTTGATCATTGTGTCCCCTTTTTATGCTTTTCGGTTGTCTTCAGTGTAGCGAACACTGTTGCTAAATACGCTATTGTGCGGAGCTTTCGTGGCGAACAGGATTTTGATGCATACCCAAGATATTGGCTCTCTTGACGAGGCATTAGAGCGCCTGCAGCGGTTTATTTTCATGCGAAAAAAACTGCTGGTGATTACCGGGGCGGGTATTAGCACCGACTCGGGTATAGGCGACTACCGCGATCAAGCCGGCCAGTGGAAGCGCCCACAACCGGTCACGCATCAAGATTTTATGAGCCAGTTGTCTTGGCGACAGCGCTACTGGGCTCGTAGCCAACTTGGATACCCCTCGTTTTTGCGAGCAAAACCCAATCGAGCGCATCGGGCACTTGCCAGACTAGAGGGACAGGGCAAGTTATGCGGTCTGGTCACGCAAAATGTCGACCGACTGCACCAACAGGCGGGCCATCGAGCGGTGGTGGATCTGCATGGTCGATTGGATCAGGTGATTTGTACGGACTGCAGTGCGATTGTGCCCCGGCGGGACATACAGGCGTGGCTTGAGGACAAAAACCCGCAGCTGCACGAACAGTCGTTTCAACCAGCGCCAGACGGTGATGCAGATATGGAAATGGATTTCTCAAGCATCCAGGTGCCACATTGCGACGCCTGCGGCGGTATTTTGAAACCCCATGTGGTGTTCTTTGGCGACAGCGTTGAACGACGCATCGTCGATCACATCAGCGCCAAGGTCGAGAGTGCAGATGGCGTGCTTGTCGTGGGTTCTTCGTTAATGGTGTTTTCAAGTTTTCGCTTCATCCGCCATGCGCATGCCAACAACGTGCCGGTTGCTGCACTCAATCAGGGAGTAACCCGCGCTGACGACCTGTTTACATTCAAAGTTGCCGAACCCGCAGACCAATTGGATACCATCATTGCGCGCTAGCCCTAGGGAAAAACCAGCGTTAGGATCGGGTCATCCCAACAGGAGGAACGCATGATGCTAACGACAGATTTCACCAAACGGTCTTATCTCTTGCGGTCGATTATTGGCCCCAGCTTATTGGTTGGCGGGCTTGCCCTTTCTTTTGCCGCCAATACGCTTGCCGATACACCCAATGCTCAGGCTACCGAAGCCGCAATGCCAAGGGCATCGGTATTAGCGGAACAACAAGCGGCCGAGCAGCGGGTGGAAGCGATATTTGCTGACGGGGCTGACGTGGCTGCACTGGGTAGTGACCGTTGTTTGCCGTCACGGCGCATTCGTGGTGTGGATGTGCTCGACAATCAAACTGTGGTTTTTGACATGGGCCGCAAAGACAATTACTTGGTCAGATTTAAGCGCCAATGCTTCGGTTTACGGCGTGACTCGGCAATCAGTTACGAAATACACGGTGGCAGGCTCTGTCGGTTGGATGGCATCCGATCGCTTGAGCACTGGGGTATAAATCGACTTGTTCCTGGCCCTCGCTGCTCGATTCCTGCCTTTATCAAGGTGAGTGAAGCCGAGCTTGAGTTGGTCGAGGCTAAGGTGGATGCCGCAAGGGCCGCGCGAATTGCCCAGCGCGATGCGCAGAAAGCCGCGCGCCGGGCGGCCAAGGAAGCCCGAGAGCAATCAAAAGAGCAAGCTTCCTCACAAATAGAGGACTCGCTAGTTGGCGGTTAGCGTGTCTGACTCAGCAGCACGCGCGGGTTCTATCGATCCAGCACCAGTTCCGCCAGTGTCTCTAGCTCAGCCGGGCTTCTGGCGGATACATTCAACGAGGTAACCGGCGTCTCGTCCCAAGCCTGTAAGCGGTCGCGAATTTTGTCGAGGGAGCCGACTAAGGATATCTCGTCCGCCAACTTGTCCGGCACCGCCATGGCGGCCTCGTCTTTTTTGCCCGCCAAATACAGCTCCTGAATCACCGCGGCCTCGGCTTCAAAACCAAACCGGCTGATAAGCTCTTTGTGGAAGTTGCGATCCTTGGCACCCATACCACCGATGTACAGGGCCAGCATATGCTTCACGGGAATAAGGCCTTTTTCTTCATCGTCGGTAATGTTGACGACGATGCCCTGGGTGACTTCAAAGTCTGCCTTGGCGTTCGATAGTGAAGCGGAATATACCTCTTGGCGAAACGGCGAGTAGTACAGGGGTAGCCAGCCATCGGCGATCTCTGCCGCTAGGGCCACATTTTTCGGCCCTTCCGCACCCATCATAATGGGCAGGTCAGCGCGCAGCGGGTGCACGATGGAACGCAGAGGTTTACCGAGTCCCCAAGCACCCTCGCCGGTATAGGGCAGTGGGTAGTGTTCACCGTCATTCGCCACAGGCTCTTCTCTGGCGAGTACCTGTTTGATGATCGATATGTACTCGCGGGTGCGCGACAAGGGCTTGGCGAATGGGCCGCCATACCAACCTTCAACGACTTGGGGCCCTGAAACGCCAAGGCCCAGAATCATGCGCCCATTTGACAGGTGATCCATGGTTAAGGCAGCCATGGCCATGGCAGTTGGGGTACGTGCAGATATTTGGCAGATGCCCGTGCCGAGTCGAATTTTGCTGGTTTGCGCGCCAATCCACGCAAGCGGGGTAATGGCATCGCTGCCATAGGCTTCCGCGGTCCAAACCGAGTCATAGCCCAGGGCTTCGGCTTTTTGCGCCATACCTACATGGTGGGTTGGTGGTGTAGATCCCCAGTACCCTAACGAAAGTCCTAGCTTCATCTGTTCGCTCCTATCGCGTTATGCCAAAACCTGCGCCCAGACCTCATGGCTTGCTAGGTTTGTCTATCGTCATCGTCAACCGATCGCTCCGCCAGTATCTGCAGATTTTCCTGATGCGATTGTCGATTGATCATATACAAATTGATGCAGGCCACCGCACAGAGCACCAAGGTGCAGTAGACCGGCAAAAACAATGTCGCAAGATGGTATCTGTGGGCGTCGGTGAAATCAGCCAAGCTCGTAATGGAGTCGAAGCCGACAATTGACACGATAAAGCCCGCACTAATCACGCCAGCGGCGGAGACAAACTTGCCCGCGAATCCTCTGGTGGCAAAAAACAAACCTTCAGACCGTCGACTGGTTTTCTTTTCGCTGTCCTCAGCAAGATCCGCCATCATGGAATCGATCATGGTCGCCGAGACGACGACAGCAGACACTTCAACGAAGACAAAGGCTGAGTAAAGCATGATCGATGCGGTGCTAGTCAGTTCCGGCCATACCCCCGTCAGCACGGCGACATAGGGCATCGGAAAAAGCACCAGACGTAGCAAGGCCATACCGATGGCAGCGTTTTTCTTGCCATAGCGCAGGCCAACTCTGGGGGAGAGATACATAGACACCGCAGGCGCAAGGAGTAGGCAAACGCCGGTGAACGCCATCTCCAATCCGGTGAACATGAAGAAATACCGCACGTTATAGAGGTAAAGCGCGGTATGCAGACCAGCGGCGGCCCCGCCCAACAGCGAGAAGCAAAACAGCGCGGCAAAGTTGCGATTTTTCAGTGACTCAAAGATCTGCTTGAACTCGCTGCCTATCGCGTTGAATCGAAACGGTTCACTCGGTGGCGGCATATTCATGGCTGCTTTTTGGGTGCCAATGCAGCTCACCAAGATCGTGGTCAGAATGATGCCCGCACCCACCGTGCCGAAAATCGCGTAGCCAGTGGTGTCAGCGAATCCGTAGGCACCCACCCAGAAGGTGAGGTTAATGATGTGGATGCCATTGCCGCCGGTCCAACCGAAAAAATGCCGCAGAGCCAGCCACTTGTTGCGACGGTCATAGTCTTTCTCAAGCTCTGGCAGTAGCGCCGTGCAGGGCACTTCGAAAAGCGTCGTGCCGGTGCGAACTACCATGGCGAGTACGAGAATGTAGACAAAGGCATCCTCGCCCCGGACATCGGCGATAGGATTGAACAGGGCATAAAAACCTGCGGGAAAAATAAACAGCGAGGCATACATGAACGGGTGGCGCCTGCCGACTCTCGAACGCGTCTTATCCGACCAGTGACCCAGCAAAGGGTCAGAAACTGCGTCCCAGACGATGGCCACGGCCAAGGCAAGGCTTGCCAAATAACCCGGCACCCCAAGCGCTTGGTTCGCGAAGATCAGTAGGACGTAGGAAAATGCGTTGTCCTTGATGCCATAGGCCATCGAAGAGGAGCCGTAGAACCAAAAAATGGGCCTTTTCTCGAGGGGTGCTGATGGTGCGTCTGCAGAATCAGCGCCCTGAGAATTTGCGGACACTGCGTCCATGACTTCCTCCCCAGAAGTGCTCCGGCTTTGACGCTGTACAGCGTGACGGTGCCGGTATTGGTGATGGCCAAATACGACAACGAAGCGTCATCTGTTGCAAGCTATTTCAATCAAAAGTTACCAGCAAGAGCCGGCGCCCTGCATGGTTTGTCACCGTTGAACTCCCAAGAAGCGGGCGATAAATAGGCAACAAATGGTCAGTGGGTTATAGTTTGCGGCGTCGACGTTCTGCTGGAGCAAGCAGCCAAGGGCTGATCGCATAATGACCGCACTCCAACAACCTCCCTCAAGGCGCGCAGCAGGCGCCAGCGGTTACAGCACTCAACACGTTGCTGACCTGCTTGGGTTGTCTGAGTCTCGAATCCGCGAATACGTGCGCCGCAATCTCCTGCGTCCCCAGCGTAACGCCATGGGCCACTTCCGCTTTTCATTCCAAGACGTGGTGTTCTTGCGTGCTGCCAAGGGTCTAACCGACGCCGCAATCAGCGTGCGTCAAAGCAATCGTGCACTCACCAAGCTCAAGGCCGACCTAAGCCAATTGGAATCTCTTAGCGCAGTACGCATCTACGCCAACGGCAGCGTGGTGGAGGTACGGGACGATGACAAAGCCTGGGAAGTTGAAAGTGGTCAGCTAACCATGAACTTTTCCATTCAGGAGCTGGCAGCCAACGTCGCGGAGCTGGCGAGGTCTGCTGCGGGCGGTGAGGAAAAAGCGCTCGAAGATCTCGATTCTGACGAGTGGTACAACTTGGGTTTAGACCTTGAGGAAGTGGATCCAAAACAGGCCCCAGATGCCTACCGCGAAGCGATTCGACTAGATCCGTTCAACGCCGATGCCCACGTGAACTTAGGTCGGCTCTACCAGTTAAGTGGCGACCTAAAAAACGCTGCTCGTCACTATCAATTGGCGCTAGCAACGAGGCCGGATCATCAACTAGCGAACTACAACCTCGGCACGATTTTCGACGAGCAAGACGACTGTGATCGCGCAGAATTGTTCTATCGTAAGGCGAACCTAGTGCCGGACGCGCACTACAACTTGGCGCGCATTCATGAGCTGGCAGGCGACGAGATCAATGCCCGACGGCATCTGCGGCTGTATCACCGGCTCATCGATGAGGATGGCATTTAGGGCCGAGTCGGGCGGGCTACTTCTTCCGAACGTAAAGCACCAACTCATGGTGCACTAATTCATAGCCGTGCTCTTCAGCAATCTCATGCTGCAGCGCTTCGATACGCTCGTTCACAAACTCTGTTACCTGACCGCTGTCCACATCGACCATATGGTCATGGTGGCGCTCTGCTGCCAGTTCATAAACGGAATGGCCATCATCAAAGTTGTGGCGGTCCACCATGCCCGCGGCTTCAAACTGCGTAAGCACGCGGTAAACCGTCGCCAAACCCACGGTATCGTCGGAGTTCAACAGTTTTTTGTATACGTCTTCCGCGCTCATATGGTGCGGATCTGCCTGCTCCAAAACCTCCAACACCTTCAAGCGGGGCAGGGTGACTTTGAGTCCGGCTTTTTTAAGGTCAGCTCCAGGCAAGAGTATCTCCGTACAGTGCTTTGGATACTTGTGTGCAAATTGGCATGGTTGCCCTGCACCGTGGTGGTGGAACGATACTTGGTGACGCCAGCTATTGCTACCTAGGCCAGAACCTAGGCCAGCACCTAGGCCAGAACCTAGGCCAGCACCTAGGCCAGTACCAGCAAAAAACGCCGTCCTAGTGTCAGTGTGGACACAGGGTATACGCAATCGGCAAGGCATTAGAATTATTGTAAAGTTGTGCGACTAGACACCGGAAGCTCTTCTTCAGACTGGCACCACAGCATGTAGCTGATAGCCGCGCGAAGAGAGAACAGGTCAAAAAAATACCGAGCCCAAAAGAACAAACCCAAAAAAACAAACCAAAGAAAGAAGGAAGGGGAGTCATGCAAAATCTGGAAGTGTTTCGCGATGAAGTTCGAGGCTGGCTGGACGAGAACTGCCCAGAGTCTATGCGCACACCCATGGACGCCAACGAACACCCCGGTGGCGGTCGCAACGCGACATACGCCAATCCCGACACGAAAGTTTGGTTAGAGCGCTGTGCCGAGCGAGGATTCACCGTCCCCACTTGGCCTGAAGAATTCGGCGGCGCGGGCTTAAACAAAGACGAGAACCTCGTGCTGCGCAATGAGATGGGCCGCATCAATGCGCGACCACCCTTGGTGGGCATGGGTTTGAGCATGATTGGACCGGCCCTGCTCGAATATGGCACTGATGCGCAAAAAGAGGAGCATCTGCCAAAGATTGCCCGCGGCGATATTTGGTGGTGTCAGGGCTACAGTGAACCCGGATCGGGTTCTGACCTTGCTAGCCTGCGCACTTCAGCGGTTGAAGACGGTGACGACTTCATTGTCAACGGTCAAAAAATTTGGACCTCTGGGGCGAACCACGCGGACTGGATGTTCTGCCTAGTGCGGACCGACTTTGACGCTCCTAAGCACGAGGGTATTTCCTTTGTACTCTTCGACATGACCACGCCGGGTGTGACCGTAAAGCCCATCAAGCTGATCAGTGGCCTGTCTCCGTTTTGCGAGACGTTTCTAGACAACGTTCGGGTACCAAAATCGAACCTTGTATACGAGCTGAATAAGGGCTGGACGGTCGGCAAGCGCCTGCTGCAGCACGAACGCTCCATGATTGGCGGCATTGGCGGTGGTCAAAAAACCACATCGCTAGAGGAATATGCCCACCAATATGTGGGTGCTGATGAGTCGGGCAAGATTGCTGATGCCTCATTGCGCGGGAAAATACTCAGCCACCGCATGAACGACAGAGCCTTCGGCTTGACCACGCGGCGCAGCGTCGAAGAATCCGCCACTGGCAACGCGCCCGGCGCCACCTCATCCATGTTCAAGTATTACGGTACCGAACAGAACATTGGTAAGTACGATCTCATGCTGTCGATTATGGGCACGCAATCCGTTGGCTGGACTGGTGAGGGCTTCGATGACGAAGAGCTCAACACCACGCGAGCGTGGCTGCGATCCAAGGCAAACAGTATCGAGGGCGGCACCTCTGAGGTGCAGCTCAATATCATTGCTAAGCGAGTGCTTGGCCTGCCGGAGTAGGGCTGCGGCAGCCGCTTTGCCGCGGGCTACCGCGACCGATCAGGGGCGCTATGTCAGAAATCGTAACTGATGCACAGGAACTCATAGATCTCGATAGATCGGTGCGAGAGCGCTTTGCCCTAAAGGTGCATCACGCCGCCCAAGGCGAATGCCGGCTTAGCGCGACCATTGACGAAGGCTGGCTCAACGGAGCGGGTTTCCTGCATGGCAGCGTCGCCTATGCCTTGATGGACAGCGCCAGCGCCTACGCCTGCGCATCCCAGGGTGTTCGTGGCGTAACCACCAACGGCAACATTACCTACGTGAAGGGTGCGAATGCTGGCGCTGAACTCTTTGCCAGCGCGGAGGTGGTGAGTCAAAGCCGTCGTGTGATGAGTCTCAAAGCAGAAGTCATGGACCATGAGGACCAGCTGCTGGCACACGGCACCTTTTTGTTTCAGTTGCTGGAGCGCTAACGGCCCATGGCCGGTTCTAAGGTCGCTGGGTGAATTAGGCTTGGCCGTCATTACCAATTCGGCTCGAAAGCCAGTCCGCTGATTGACGAAACGCGTTACCCTGTAACGCTTGGCGATAGAGTAGAAACCATGCAAACACCAGCGGCTTGGCGCAATCACATCACGCTGTTGATTCTCATGTCCATTGCGATGCCACTGGCCTTCAACACTTGGTTAGCGTTGCTGAACAACTTCGCCGTCGAGCAGGCTGCCTTCACCGGTGTCGAGATTGGAATCTTGCAGAGTCTGCGAGAGGTGCCGGGCTTCCTGTCTTTCACCGTCATCTTCGTGCTGTTGTTGCTAAAGGAGCAGACCTTTGCTGTGTTCTCGTTGGCCTTGCTCGGTCTTGGGGTCGCCTTAACCGGGTTCTTTCCCAGTGAATACGGTCTGTACTTCACCACGGTACTGATGAGTATTGGCTTTCACTACTTCGAAGCCATTAAGCAATCGCTGAGCTTGCAGTGGCTGACTACGGAAGAAGCACCGCGGGTTCTCGGTCGCCTGATCGCCGTGGGCTCCATCACCTCCCTCGTTATTTACGGCGTGCTTTGGGTGCTACTGGAAGTTTTTGACGTGAGTTTTATGTGGAACTTCGCGCTGGCTGGCGGACTGTGCTGCTTGCTAGCGATCTTCATGTGGCTGAATTTCCCGCACTTCCCCTCCAAGACCGTACAACATAAGACCTTAGTCTTGCGCCGCCGCTACTGGCTTTATTACCTGCTGACATTTTTGTCTGGCGCGCGACGGCAGATTTTTGTCGTCTTTGCGGCGTTCTTGATGGTCGAGAAATTTGGCTACTCGGCCTCTCAGGTTACGCTGCTGTTTTTGATCAACTACGCGTTCAATTGGTTTTTCGCCGAGCGTATTGGTGCGCTGATTCATCGTATCGGTGAGCGGCGAGCACTGACCCTGGAATATATCGGGCTGATATTCGTCTTTGTCGCCTATGGTTTGGTGGACGATGCCACCCTAGCGGCAGCGCTCTATGTGATTGATCACATGTTTTTTGCCATGGCCATCGCCATCAGTACGTACTTTCAAAAAATTGCCGACCCCAAGGATATGGCCAGCACCGCAGGGGTCTCCTTCACCATTAGTCACATCGCCGCCATCGTGATTCCTGCCGCGCTTGGGCTGGTATGGATGTGGTCCCACGCCTTGGTGTTTTTTATCGGCGCGGGGTTCGCGGCGCTGTCGCTACTGGCCTCTCAGCTCATCCCCTTTGACCCGGGTCCCGGCCAAGAAACGGTGCTACCCGGGTCCGCAAAAGCAGAACTGGGTGCCACGTCCTAGCACCCCAATTTGCGCAGATGGCCTGCCTAAAAGAAACTGACCGTCATGGGGTCGATGTCGCGGCAGCTACCGTCGCCTAACGTTGCGTACTCGCTGGGTATGAAGTCATCACCGCGAAACGTGCGGACGTAAATTTTGCAGCGCAGGGTCTCGTCGACGAAGCCATCGTCATTGATCAGCGCCGCCCTAATCTGCTCCCGCGTGACCTCTTGGTCATCCATGAAAATGCCCTGATCGGCAGGGCTATCCAGAATGATGCTGCGTTTGCCGTCGGTACCCCAAGCGAGCCAAGGCACTTGCTCGCCGTTTTGGCCCCGCCCGGGATCGCCGCTAGCAGCGAAGGCTGTCCAGTAAGAACTCATGCTATCGGCGAGAGCAAACTGCGCCTCATCGTTGGGGTAAATGTAGCTGGTATCAAAGCGCCCCTTGAAATCATTGAAAGCAAACGCGATCTCAAGGCCATGAGCGGCTCCAAGAACCTTACTCAACTCCATGCCTAGAAGATCGGGTTCTTCGTCCCAGTCGAAGCGGTAGGTGTAGACGTTTGCATTGCCCGAGGCCGTCATGGCGCGGGCCAAGCTGTCCACGCCGCGCTCTTTCCAGGCTAAGGCGCCGTACTTCACCAGCTGCAGATAGCTCGCTTCATCTTTCAGTCGGGGCAGAAAACCGAGGAAGTTTTCGACATATCGCGGGTCGCGGAACATAAACAGCGTGGGTTCATCTCGGTTGGTGCCCAAGATCACGGGCACATCATTGTAGTTGTCAGTGCTGGCGAAAATCTCCGCGGTTGGCAGGTCGGGTAAGACCACGCCGTCGCCCAAATTAGCGGGCAGATCTACCATGCCTAAACCCCAGTTACGAAACACCGCGTAAAACTCATCGGGCTTTTTGCTGTAGAGATATTGCCGAAGGTCCGTGCGCGACATGTCTTGTGCATACTCATGTGCAACACTTTCATCGCTCACCCTGCCATCTGCGACCAGTAGCTTGCTGAGAATTTCGGCAGAGCTAAAGGTATGTCCGCCTTGGTTTGCAGCATTTCGGGCGGTGTCCAATGGCGTGACGTCAAAGCCGCCGCTCTGCACGATGGCTCGATGAAACAACCCCTCGGCCAGCGGCGAGGCCATCATGGCTAGGGTATTGAAGCCCCCGGCGGATTCGCCAAACACCGTGACACTGTCCGGGTCACCGCCGAATTGCTCGATGTTGTTTTGCACCCACTGCAGGCCGCGAATGGCGTCAAGGGTGCCATAGTTGCCGGAATCATCCTTGGGGCTGCCGGTGGTTAAACTGGGGTGGCTGAACCAGCCGAAAATACCCAGTCGATAGTTGATGGTGACTACCACCACGCCATGTTTCATGGCGAGGTTTTCACCGGAATAGCTGCTGCCCTGGCCGATGGTATTGCCACCACCATGCAGCCAATACATGACCGGTGCATTGTCTGCTCCCGGGGGCGCGTAGATGTCCATGAACAGGCAGTCTTCGTCGCCGATCGTAACCCGGCCCTCGTCGGCAGGACCGCTCAGCGCAGACGGCAACTGCGGACAGGCGTTGCCCGACGCTAGGGTTTCAATGATACCGCCCTTACGCGGCGCCTTGGCGGGCAGAGGGGCGCGCCAGCGTAAGGTGCCCTTGGGCGCCTTGGCGTAGCGTATGCCTCGCCAGATCCAGGCGCCGTTGGCGCCGGTATAACCCAGCAGGCTGCCTGAGGTGGTTTGACGCAGAGTGGCGCTATCGGGCTTTGGCACAAATGCAGGCTCCTGCTCCGGCGACCAATATTGATAGCCCGCAGCAATCAGTGCGATGACGACAATAATGCCCAGTACTTTTTTCATAAGCCCTCCCCAGAGCCTGCTCGATGTTAAGCGTTAGTTTTCGCTGGCGAGAATGTCTGCCAACTGCGCCAAACTGCCTTTCATGCCCGTGGCGATAAAGGGCTCGACTGCCACCGGTTCCACAGTGGTCTGCCAGATAAACCGGGTGCCGTCCTCGTGGGGCTCCAGCGTGATGCTCGCCACATGAAACTGCAGCGGCGGTGTCGATTCGATCACCGAGTACTCTAAATACATGCGACCTGCGTCGCGCTCGTTAATGCGTTCGGCCAAGCCGCCAGCGCCCACCATTTTGAAGCGGCGCACCTCGCCGTCAAACTCCGCCGATTCCACACCGGGCACCCAGTCGACGCGACCGGGTTCGCCGACAATTGCCCAAATGGTGGCGGGTGGGTAGGGCAGAATTTCTTCGATCTTAATCGCCATGCTGACGCTCCGGTAATCCTGTGAAAACAAACACAGAGCATATGATGATCACTCGCTTAAAGCACTGCTGACTGTCGCCTTACGTTGTGAGCTCGCGCTCGCCTACCTGCCATCCCGTGGGCTTCTGTGATAGAAAACCCTCAGTAGCGTAGGCGCAAGACAGCAGGGGAGTGAGAGCATGTCACAGCACGATTTGGTGATTCGGTCGGGTTCGGTGATCGATGGCACCGGCCAGCCCGCCTTTACCGCCGATGTGGCGATTCAAGACGGCAAGATTACCGAAGTAGGCAAGGTGTCTGGTCGTGGTGCACAAGAAGTCAGCGCCGACGGCGCACTGGTCACGCCGGGCTTTGTGGATATTCACACCCACTACGACGGCCAAGCCACCTGGTCGAATCGCATGTCGCCATCGAGTCACCATGGCGTCAGCACTGTGGTTATGGGCAACTGCGGCGTGGGTTTTGCGCCAGTGCGGCCCACTGACCACGATCTACTCATAGAACTTATGGAAGGCGTTGAAGACATTCCTGGCGTCGCCCTCAGTGAGGGTCTGAGCTGGGAGTGGGAATCTTTTCCCGACTACCTCGATTATTTGTCCAAGCGCCAATTTGATATGGATATTGGTGCCCAGCTACCTCATGCGGCGCTGAGAGTCTATGTCATGGGCCAGCGTGGGGCGGACCGAGAGCCTGCGACGGCGGCGGATGTGGTGGAAATGCGTCGCCTCACCGAGCAAGCCATTCGCGCCGGAGCGCTAGGCTTTACCAGTTCAAGAACCCTCAACCATCGCAGCGCCAAGGGCGAGCCGACCCCGACCCTGCAGGCGGAATATGACGAGTTGGTGGGCATGGCCAGTGCGCTGCGCAGCGCAGGTCGGGGCGTGATGGAAATGATTTCCGACTTCGATGACCTAGATGCAGAATTCGACTTGCTTAAATCCATGGTCAGTTCCGCTGGCCGTCCCATGTCGATTTCGCTTGCTCAAGGCATCAGCGATCACGGCTGGCGCAAAGTGCTGGGTAAAATCGAAGGGGCCAGCGACACCGGCTTTGCCATGCGCGGCCAGGTGGCGCCGAGGCCCATCGGTATTCTGCTCGGTCTGACAACAACCCTATCGCCGTTCACCACTCGTCCTGCCTTTACCGAAGTTGCGCATTTGCCGCTGGCAGAGCGCGCCGCAGCGCTGGCAGATCCGGCGCGCAAGGCACGTATTTTGGCTGAACCC
Organism: OM182 bacterium; assembly: GCA_004213835.1. GTDB lineage: Bacteria > Pseudomonadota > Gammaproteobacteria > Pseudomonadales > Azotimanducaceae > UBA4421. Next base: position 31,636 of record SHAE01000008.1, read on the forward strand.
ACCGGGCGCGGTTTTATGCGCCTGTTCCGACTGATGGACGAGGGCCGCAAGATTTGGCTGATGAGCGATCCGCCGAATTACGAGCCAGACCCCAAGGATTCGCTACATGCCCAGGCAATGGCGCGGGGCCAAGATCCATGGTCGCTCGTCTACGACGCACTGCTGCAGGATGACGGTAAAGCACTGCTCTACACTCCCTTTGCCAATTATGCCGAGAACAATCTCGACTGCTGCCGGGACATGATTTTGCACAAAGATACGGTGATGGGTTTGGGCGATGGCGGCGCCCACGTCGGCACGATTTGCGACGCCAGCTTCATCACCTCGCTGCTCACGCACTGGGGGCGCGACCGCAGTCGAGGCGAGGGTATCGACCTGCCTACGCTGATCAAATGCCAGTCCAACGATACCGCCCGGGCGGTAGAGCTGACGGATCGGGGAACCTTGCAAGTGGGCATGCGCGCCGATGTGAACATCATCGACTTCGACAACCTGAATGTGCGCCTGCCTGAGATGGTCAACGATCTGCCAGCCGGTGGTGCCCGGCTACAGCAGCGCGCCGACGGCTATCAAATGACCATCGTTAACGGCCAGCCCACCTACATTGACGGCGAGGCTACCGATGCGCTGCCCGGCCGATTGGTGCGTAAAACCACCCCCGACGGCCACTAGGTCCGCCTCATGAAAGGGCCGCTAGAGCATATTCGAGTGCTGGATTTGACCATCGCCCGAGCAGGGCCCATGGCGGTACGTCTGCTCGCCGACTGGGGCGCCGACGTCATAAAAATTGAGCCGCCACCGCGTAAGGATGCCCAAGGTAACTCTGTCACCGGCGGACGGCGCGGGCCGGATGAACAGAACCTGCACCGCAACAAGCGCTCACTGGCCATCGACCTCAAGCACGCCGACGGTAAGGCGCTGTTTCATCGGCTGGCCAAGTACGCTGACGTGGTGGTGGAGAATTTCCGTAGCTCGGTGAAGTATCGCCTTGGCGTAGATTACGACACGCTCAAAGCCATCAATCCTGGCTTGGTCTACGCGAGCATATCCGGCTTCGGTCAAGACGGCCCCGACAGCGAGCGGCCAGGTGTTGATCAAATCGTGCAGGGGATGAGCGGCCTCATGTCGATTACCGGTGAACCCGAGCAGGGCCCCATGCGGGTGGGAATTGCCATATCTGATACATCCGCGGGCATGTTTCTGGGCCAAGGTATTTTGCTCGCCTTGCTACATCGCGAGCGCACGGGGGAAGGCCAATGGGTGCATACCTCACTGCTCGAAGCCATGATGTCCAAGCTCGATTTTCAGGGCGCGCGCTACACCATGAACGGCGAAGAGCCGACCCAGCAGGGCAACGACCACCCCACGCAAGTGCCCATGGGCATGTTCAATGCCAAGGACGGCCACGTGAACATCGCGGCCTTTGGCGGTCAGATGTGGCAGCGCTTTTGCGATGCCCTGCATGCGCAGGCGCTGCTGCAACACCCGGACTACCAGAGCATCGGTTCGCGCACCCGCCATCGAGACCAGATTAAGGCGGATATGAACGCGATTACCGAAACGTTCAGCGTCGCTGAACTGGTGCAGCGCTTGAACGAAGCCGGTGTGCCCTGTGGCCCGATCAACACCATTAAAGAAGCTTTTGAGAACCCGCA
>SHAE01000080.1 GCA_004213835.1 OM182 bacterium
CAAACCGGTAAGACGCTGACCTTGGATCAACATCTCTACCTGCTGACCTGCGCCTTGAAAGGCCCGCCACCAGCGTCCGTCGATACCCATGAACACAAGGTTGCCCTCTCGTAAGTAGTTCACGGGGTAGACGCGACCATCTGCCAGTGTGATGACCATGGAACGCGCAGCACGTTCGCCGCCGGGGTTCGTTTGAATTTCAGCGATTACCGAGGCGTTGGTGCGCTCAGCGCGCTGAGGCAGCCAAATCGCTAACACCGCGACCGCGATAACGAATAAGCCAAGTGCGATATATCGTTTACGCACGACTCTCTCCCTAGGCGTTATCCACCTTCGATGCGAGGAATGAGAAATACCTGCGCATCCGCTGGTATGGGTTGGGTCCAATCATCACGATAGATTTGACCGTTAATGGACACCGCTACCCCGCGATCCAGCAGCTGCTGAAAGCTAGGGTAACGGTCAATCAACGTCGCCATGATGTCGGCAATGGTCTCGGCATGCATGTCTACGCTACCGCCGAGACCACCGTCCAAATCGAACGTGCTACTCAGGCTAACTCGCATGTTCCAAGGTATCGATGCCCGCCAAGACTCTTGGTGGCGACATCGGTGCATGGGTCATGCGAACACCGGTGGCATTGGCGATGGCGTTACCCACGGCCGCCAATGGTGGCACGATAGACGTCTCGCCCACACCACGAACGCCGTAAGGGTGCAGTGGGTTCGGCACTTCAAGGATCTGAGTGTCGATGAAGGGCAAGTCTGAACAGACCGGAATTCGGTAATCCAAGAATCCGGCATTTTGCAGACAACCATCATCGCCGTAGATGTATTCCTCATTCAGTGCCCAACCAATACCTTGGGTGGCGCCACCCTGGAATTGGCCTTCGACATAGTCAGGGTTGATTGCCTTACCAGCATCTTGCACAACGGTATAACGCACGATGGTCGAGCGACCGGTTTCTGGATCGACCTCAACATCGCATATGTGGCTGGCAAAGCCCATGCCGGCGCCGTCGGCAACCACCTCGTTATGCCCCGCAATTGGGCCGCCAGTGCGGCCAGACTTGGCTGCAATCTCTTTCAGCGATAAGGGCGGCAGGTTGCTGTGGCTGTCGCCGGTGGCGAGAGCCTGGCCATTTTCCCAAATCACGTCTTCTTCGGTGATGCCCCACATTTTTGCTGCGCGCTGCTTGAGCACGCTGATCGCGTCCCGGGCGGCAAAAATTGTCGCCATGCCAGACGAGAAGGTGCCACGGCTACCTTCGGTCATGTCGTTGTGGCCTAGCGACGTGGTGTCGGCGATATTGGCTCGTACCTGTTCATAGGGAATACCCAGTTCTTCTGCGGCGATCATGGCCATGGAAGAGCGCGAGCCCCCGACGTCGACAGTCCCCAGAGTTAAGTTCACGGTGCCATCGACACTGATGTTGAGATCCGTACAGGTCTGGCCACCAATGTTGAACCAGAAACCACAGGCAACACCACGACCTTGATTTTTCTTCAGCTTCGCGCGCATGTGTGGATGGTCCTTCACGGCCTTGAGCGTGTGCTCGATACCAATCGGTCCATACGTTGGGCCATAGGGTGCCAAGGTTCCTTCACGCGCCACGTTCTTCAGGCGCATATCGATGGGAGCGATACCTATCTCCTTGGCCAGCTCGTCAATGGTGCTTTCCACCGCGAACGCTGCCATCGGCGCAGAAGGTGCGCGATAGGCCGCCACCTTAGGCCGGTTGACCACCACGTCCCAACCAATCGATTGGTTGTTCTTGATGTCGTAGCAAGCGAAGGCGGTCATACAGCCAAGCATGGCCCAGTTTCCTGGAAATGCGCCGCCTTGGTAGCGCATCTCTGCAACCGCCGCCGTGATGGTGCCGTCTTTTTTGGCACCCATCTTGACGTCGATAGAGGTTGATGAGGTTGGGCCGGTTGCCCGAAATACTTCATCGCGGCCCATCACCAGTTTTACTGGGCGATTGGCTTTGCGCGACAGCGCGAGCGCCACAGGCTCCACCCAAACATGGGTCTTACCGCCGAAGCCACCGCCGATTTCTGAGGAAGTGACCTTTAGCTTGGCAATGTCCAGACCCAATAAAGAGGCACACACATTGCGGAACACGAAGTGCCCTTGCGTCGTTACCCAGAGTTCTGCAGTGCCATCGGGGTTCACCGACGCCAAGCAGGCATGGGGCTCAATGTAGCCTTGGTGGGTTTGTTCGGTCTTATAGGACTTTTCAATGACCACATCGGCTTCGGCAAAGCCTGCTTCAATGTCGCCATGACCCATTTGCGTACGAGCAGCAACATTGGAGGGCTTCGTTGGCTTAGGCTCAACGCCTCGCGTGATGATGCGATCATGAATCACCGGCGCCGATTCGCACATGGCTTCATCGACATCGGTAACGTGGGGAAGCTTCTTATACTTCACGTCGATCAGCTTCAAAGCCTGAGCAGCTGTCTGCTCGTCTACTGCGGCAACCGCTGCCACCGCGTGTCCGTCATACAGTGCACGCCCGCGGGCCATGCAGTTTTCCAAGATATCCGCCAGACCCTGATCCCCGCCAGTAACATCCGGCAGATCGGCGCTGGTGATAATGGCTTTCACACCGGGCAGTTTTTCTGCCTTGCTGGTGTTGATTTTGACGATGCTCGCGTGCGCATGTGGCGAACGCAGTACCCGTCCGACTAACTGTCCCGGCGCGCTGGCGTCAGCGCCATAGCGTGCCTTACCGGTGACCTTGTCGATACCGTCGGGACGATTGAAGCGCGTTCCTACCACTTCATATTTTTTGTCTACGTATTTTTGTTCGTGACCCATTGTTCTTTCTCCCTATATGCCTTGTTGACGCTTAAACGTGCCTAACGGCGTTTTTTGCTGGCTTTGCGCATGTCTTTTGCCGCATCTTGCACAGCGCGTACGATCTTGTCGTAACCGGTGCAGCGACAAAGATTGCCCGCCAGGGCGTAACGGATTTCGGTTTCATTAGGATTCGGATTACGGTCCAGCAGCGTTTTGGCCGCTACCAAGAACCCCGGTGTGCAGATACCACACTGCAGGGCCGCATGATCGATGAACTTTTGTTGCAGCACATGCAACTCACCGTCTTGGGACAGTCCTTCCACTGTGGTGACTTCGCGGCCCTCGGCCTCCACACCCAGCACTAAACACGAGCAGACCAAGCTGCCGTCTACGGTGACGGTGCAGGCGCCGCAATCACCGGTACCACAACCTTCCTTAACGCCGGTCAGGCCGACTCGATTGCGCAGGGCGGTCATTAAGCTCTCATCGGTTGGGCAGGCAAACTGCACAGGGTCGCCGTTCACCGTGGTTGAAACTAATGTTGCGTTACTCACAGCGCACCTCCGGCTCGTTGAAAGGCAATTTTGGCCGCGCGCTTGGCTAACACGCCGGCAACGCGAGTTCGGTATTCCACCGTTCCGCGCTTATCGTCGATAGGATTACAAGCAGCACTGCAGGCTGCCGCCAATTTTTCCAGCGCCGCATCATCGAGCTTGCTACCAACCAAGGCTCGCGCTGCCGCAGGTACCACGACGGCAGTCGGCGCTACCGCACCTAGGGCCACCTTGGCTTTTTTCACGACGCCGCGCTCTAGCTTCAAGCTGATCGCCACGCCAACCACGGCGATATCCATTTCAGTGCGAGGTATGAAACGCAAATAAGCATCGCCAGTTTTTGCTTCAGGCTTGGGCAGGGTAATGGCCTCAATCACTTCGCCCTTGGCGAGACAGGTCTTCCCCGGCCCTTGAACCACTTTCTCTACCGGTACCGTGCGTTTCTTCTGCGGGCCGACGATGACCGCCTTGGCCCCTGCAGCGATCATGGCTGGTACGCTGTCAGCCGCTGGTGAGGCGTTACACAGATTACCCGCTAACGTCGCGCGGCCTTGAATTTGATCCGAGCCAATGAGGTTGGCAGCTTCTACTACGCCAGGCCAAGCGGCCTTAAGCCCTTTGTGCTGACCGATGACAGAACCGGAAACCGCCGCACCAATAGTAAAGCCCTTGGCGGACGTTTGGATTTGATCGATTTTCGGAATACGTTTGATGTCGACAACCAAGTCTGGTTCGACCATGCCCATTTTCAACTTGACCAATAGGTCTGTCCCACCGGCGAGTAGAAAGGCCGCGCCCTTCTCTTTGCTGAGCATACCGGCTGCTTCTTTAGCGGATGCAGGTGTTGCGTATCTCATCGTCCCCTCTCCTTTACGTATGTGAATTTCACGTCAAAATATTCGCAGAAAATGCGTTGCTGTGCACTCATCAACTGCGGCGATCTGCAGCACTTTTTATCGATATAAAGGTATCAGGCACCCGGCCGTTCAACCTCGTAAAACAACGAGACAGGCGGGTTAGGGCGAATGGCTAATCGCGCCGACCGATCCACACCTGTTTGGAGTATGCGCAGCATTCACCGTCGGCATTGAAGAGCGCGGTTCCCGCGAAGTACTTTTTGCCCTCGACAGCAATACGCCAACCCGTAATGACGAACGCATCACCGACGACAGGCGCAAGGATTTTAGCGGTCATGCGGCCGAGCAGACCGGTACGAATATTCGCGGCGAGGTAGGCGAACTGGCCCGGACAGTCCAATGCTGCCCAAACCATCGGCGTGGGTATAGCACCGGCGTCATCGCGAAATGCCCTATGCGGGCGCCAAGCTGCCGCAACCCCCTCGAACCCGGCGACCGGAGCTGCGAACACTCGTAAGCCAATTCCTTCGGGAACATCAGCCCCGCAGCAAAAACAAACTGGGTGAAATCCCATACCCCCGGGCACGACATTCTCAATATGCGGGTTGAGCGCTGCACTGTGTGGCTGGGCCGCCAACGCCTGGGCATAGGACGGTGGAGTTGGCACATGCAGATCTAACGCAGCCGGTATCGCCTCGCCAATGAGCACCTCGCCCGAATATGCAGCGATGCGCGAGGCCTCTCTCGCGAGTTCAAGAGAAACATCAAGTGGGGTGGGCGCTCGCAGGGTAGCCTCAACGCCCCTCGCGGCAATCGGGTCGGGCAAGTAGCTCGCCAGCATGCCGCTCACGTAGCCGCCATTGCCTGTACCCGGTGGACCTTGAAACCGTTCTGCAACCTCAACCGTCGTCCGCATATCGTCCCCTCGAGCGCGTTGTTCACAAAAGTTTGCAAGTCTACGAGATCGAGCCTTACTTGACCCGGTTGTCATCGACGTCTAAAACCAAGTACTCAAAAGGGAGAGAACGTTATGACGCATGTTAACGGCTATGCATCCATTCAGGTCGATAGCTTGACCCCACACATTGGCGCCCAAGTCAGTGGCGTTAATCTTGACAAGGAACTTTCCAACGAACAGTTCAGCGAGCTCTATCAGGCTTGGCTAGATTGGAAGGTTCTTGTTTTCCGCGACCAGCATCTGGATGCCGAACAGCATAAGGCCTTTGCCAGACGCTTCGGCACACTTCATGTACACCCCATGCAGCACAGCTACGGTGGCGACCCAGAAATTCTACGGGTAAGGACCACCAAGGACTCGAAGTACACTGCGGGTAATGGTTGGCACACCGATGTGACCTGTGACGAGATTCCGCCCATGGCGTCGGCGCTCTATATCAAGGAGACACCTGAGCACGGCGGCGGCGACACGTTATTCGCCAACATGTACCTTGCCTATGACCTGCTGAGCGACACCATGAAATCGCTATTGGAGAATTTGACTGCGGTGCATGACGGCGCCCTGCCCTATCTTGGCAACTACAAAGTAGCTCCCCCCGAGGGCGACGCTTATCCGAAGAATGAGCACCCGGTTATCGTCACGCACCCGGAAACCACTAGAAAAGTACTGTTTGTGAACAGCGGCTTTACGTCGCATATCAAGGGCATGCACCCATTCGAGAGCAAGGCCTTGCTGCAGATGCTTTTTGATCACATCGGCAGAACCCACAGGCTGACATGCCGAGTGGCTTGGCAGCCAAATACGCTAACGCTATGGGACAACCGCTGTACGCAGCACCATGCGGTCTGGGATTACTTCCCTGAAAGTCGCTACGGCGAACGGGTTTCGATTTTGGGCAACAGCCGACCTGCAGCCTGAACAAGGTTGCAGGCGGTGTGTGAGTGTCTTAGTCCGATACGGCGACTGCTTCCTCGGGACGAACCAATCGCATCAGTTCGTTTTCTCGATCTTGGCCCAAGGTTGTAAGGATCGGCTGCATGAGTTCCGGGATCAGCCGAGAGTAATCGGTATTTGAGCCTCGACTGTCGAGGCGAGCCACCCACACCGCGCCGTCGCGCGGATCTGCAAACATCTCCTCTGCCATTTCCTCAGCCATGTCATCTGCCAAGTCCTCAGCAGAGCCGAGATCCGCGTCTTCATAGCCCGCAGTGGGCTCCTCGCGAACCACCAGCTGAAAGGTGCGCTGATAGGTAATTAGCGTAGCGCCATAACCACCGGTACAACTGCGCCAGTAACCGTATCCAGAGCAAAAAGTTGGAAAGTGCGAATGATCGACGCGTTGGTCGGTGGACTCAAACCACCACTCCACCGCGTAGTTTTGCTCGCTGCATGAGGTATCGAACCCTGCTTCGGCGAAGCGCTGGGTAATCGCCTTGCTGGCATTGATGCGCTTGGCGTCAAGACTGGGTTCGTGTACGCAAAACCCTCGGCTGGTGTCGATAGCCGCTAGGGCGCTGCTGTTTAGGTAGGCGCTGGGCGCGAATGACGCACAGCCAGCGACCATTAGTGATGTTACGAGCAACAGTGGAGCCAAAAAGGGGCGTGTTTTCATCATCTCTTCCTCTTCGCTGTTGGCTCTTGATGTTAGCACCCGCAGCGACAGTTGCATGCTTTTGCCACAACCTAACTTGACCTTTATTGCACCTAGGCGGTTAGATTGCGACATGGACAACGCGTTAGACAATCAGGATGCAGCCGGTGAGTTTCATTGGCGCTGCCGTCACACTTGGCGGCAGGCATCAACCAATACTCTGTGGTGCCTGCTGGGCTGTTCCATTGGAGATTTAGGCACCATTGCCTATTTCCAGTACATGGGTATTGCTTGGCCGGTCTGGGCGATCATGGCCCTAGCGATCTGCAACGGCTTGCTCACCTCTATCGCATTAGAGACTGTGATCTTGCTGCGCCAAATGCCTTTTAAAGAGGCCTTCAAGACCGCTATCGGCATGTCGCTGATCTCCATGATCGGCATGGAACTGGCGATGAATTTGGTGGATGTAGCAGTCACCGGCGGCGCCATGCTGACGCTACAGGTGATACCGTTGATGCTGTTAGCAGGCTTTCTGGCGCCCCTGCCCTACAACTACCGGCGGTTAAAGGCCTTGGGCAAG
>SHAE01000081.1 GCA_004213835.1 OM182 bacterium
CAAGGCTGAGCAGTTATGCCGAGGCTTTTTGCAAAAGCATCCGAAAAATATTGAAGGGATGCGCCTATTGGCCGATTTGGGCGTCAAAACTCACGTCCTGGATGATGCGGAGTTTATTCTTGAAAGCGCCTTAGTTTACGAGCCTAACAACAAGCTGGTGCGTTTTGACTATATGAATGTGCTTTACAAGCGACAAAAATTTGAGCTGTGTATGGCGCAAGCCGAAATATTGCTAGAGGCCGAGCCCGACAATAACAAATATCGTTTTGCCTACGCGAATCAGTGCGTAGCAGTGGGTCGCTTCGACGAAGCGCTAGCTCTTTACGATGAGTTCGTCGAACTTGACCCGAATGCCGCGCCTGCCCACCTGCTTCGAGGACATGCGTTAAAAACGGTAGGCCGCCTTGACGAGGCGGTTGCAGCTTATCGAGCTGTCTATCGAGCCAAGTCAGATTTTGGTGATGCCTTTTGGAGTTTGGCAAATCTAAAAACCTATAGGTTTGAGGACGCAGAAATTGCCCAAATGCGCGAAAAACAACAGGCTGAGAGCACTTCCGTAGACGACAAGATCCATCTTTGTTTCGCTTTAGGCAAGGCGATGGAGGACGCGCAGGATTATCAATCGGCGGCGGAGCACTATTTGCTTGGGAACCAGCTGAAAAACGCTCAGACCCAGTACGACAAAGATAGGATGACTTTTAAGTTGGCGCAGCAAAGAACGGTGTGCTCAGCGCAAATGTTCGAGAGTTTTGGTGACGCGGGTTGTTCAGCGCCAGACCCAATTTTTATTGTTGGCCTGCCTCGGGCGGGTTCTACATTGCTCGAGCAGATTTTGGCATCGCACTCGATGGTAGATGGCACATTGGAGCTTAATAATATTCCTGCCATCGCTCACCGCCTCAATGGCCGGCGTATGGTCAACGAAGAGCCAAGATACCCCATGATATTGAATCAATTGACTCCTGACATGGCGCAAAAATTGGGGCAGACCTACATTGATGAGACGCAGATCCACAGAGAAGGGGGCCAATTCTTTATCGATAAGATGCCAAATAACTTTCGCGATGTCGGCTTAATCAAAATGATCCTGCCCAATGCAAAAGTCATTGATGCACGCCGTCATCCGATGTCCTGCTGCTTCAGTGGGTTTAAGCAGCTTTTTTTTGAGGGCCAAGAGTTTACCTACGGGTTATCAGAGATAGGCACCTATTACCGCGACTATGTAGATTTGATGGATCATTGGGATGAGGTACTGCCAGGCTATGTATTGCGGGTTCAACACGAGGATGTGGTAGATGACCTTGAAACTCAGGTACGTCGCATGCTGGATTTTTGCGAGCTACCTTTTGAGCAAAGGTGCATCGACTTTCATAAGACCAAGCGCAATGTGCGCACGCCTAGTTCTGAGCAGGTTCGGCAGCCAATTTTTCGAACGGCGCTTGACGCTTGGCAAAACTATGAGCCTTGGCTGGGTCCACTAAAGGAGGCTTTAGGAGAGGATGTTCGTCGTCGATTCGATATTACTTAGCGCCAAGCGAGCGCCAGCGACAACACGGCAGTTAGCCAATGCGTTGTTGGTCGTTGGATTACTGATTTATGCCGCAGCAGGCATCACTGATGTCGAACGCCAAGCGCGAACACCCATCGTCGTGATGCTGTCGCTGGATGGTTTTCGCTACGACTACCTTGAGCAGTATCCCCAGCAGACCAAAAACCTCCGGCGCATGGCCAATAGCGGTTTGCAGGTTGCAGGCCTGATTCCCGGCTTTCCCAGCAGCACATTTCCCAGCCACTACAGCATCGTCACGGGTCTGCATCCCGGCAAGCACGGCATCATCGGTAACAGCTTTTTTGACCGCTCACGTGACGCGATCTACCGACTGGGTAATCGCGACGCCGTTGAAGATGGTTCTTGGTACGGCGGTGAACCGCTGTGGGTGGCGGCAGAAAAAGCAGGTCTGCGCTCGGCAAGTTTTTTTTGGGTGGGCAGCGAGGCTGATATTCAAGACATCAGGCCGAGTTATTACAAAATTTACGACGGCGGCGTGCCGAACGGCGTCCGCGTCAATCAAGTGCTAGATTGGCTGGCCTTGCCGTGGGGTGAGCGGCCCAATCTGGTGACGCTGTATTTTTCTCTCGTTGACACAGCGGGTCATCGCTATGGGCCTGAAAGCAAAGAGGCAGCCCAAGCCATTGCCAGCGCTGATAAACAAGTCGGCCGTTTGCTGGATGGGCTGGCAAAGATTCAGCATCCGGTCTATCTGCTCATTTCCTCAGATCACGGCATGCACGAGGTCGACGCTAGCCAAACCATTTTCCTTGAGGAACATATAGCGTTGGATCAGTGGCGCGGCGAGCACCGCATCGTACCCGGCGGCGCTTACGCCTTTTTTTACAGCGCCGATGACTCTCTGGTTGCGCGCACCCGTGAAGCTCTTGCCGCCGTTAGCGGACTGGCCGTCATCGATCCGCAGAACTTCGATGCGCTACTGAATTTTCCGCAACGAGGCTCGCGCATCCCGAATTTAGTTGCTGTGGCCGATGCGCCGAAATATATCGGCTTTAAGCGCGGGCAAGACCGCAAGCCACCTCGCGGAGCCCATGGCTACTTGCCACAGAATACGCCCACCATGAAGGGTATTTTCTATGCCAGCGGGCCAAGAATTCCTGCGCAAACAAGACTTGCTGCCATCGAGAATGTGCACATCTATCCGCTGGTGCTGGATTTGCTCAACATCGAAAACCAGTCTGCAATCGATGGGGATCCATCGGTACTGGTGCCCTACCTCAGGGACTGACTAGGTCGACTACTCGTCGAGCAGAAAGCGCATGGACAAGTCCAAGGGCTCTACGCCCTTGGTCAGATCACCGCATGAAATGTAATCCACTCCTGTTGCCGCGATGGCGGCAATGCTTGCTTGCGTGATGCCGCCAGATGCCTCCAGCACCATGGTGCCGCGGGTCATGGCGACCGCTGCTTTGCTATCAGCAATAGAAAAGTTGTCGATTAAGGCGATGTCGGCGCCAGCATCCATGGCTTGTTGCAGCTCCTGCAAATTTTCGACCTCAACTTCCACGGGCTTATTTGGCGCCGTAAGTTTCGCCGCGTTCACCGCTGCGCCTATGCCGCCAGCCGCGACAATGTGATTTTCCTTCAGCAAAAAAGCATCAAAAAGTCCGATGCGATGATTGCTGCCGCCGCCGCACGTCACCGCATATTTTTGTGCCAGCCGCAGACCCGGAACAGTTTTGCGTGTATCCAACAGCTGGGAATTGGTTCCAGCGATAAGTTCCATGTATTTAGCCGTTCTCGTAGCGGTGCCTGATAACAGCTGGACAAAGTTCAGCATGGTGCGCTCTGCGCTGAGCAAGCTGCGTGCCTTACCTTGCAGCACGAACAGTTCTTGGTTGGGCGCCACCCGCTCTCCATCTGCAACCCGCCAATGAATCTGCGCAGCACTGTCGATTTGTTTAAGCGTTTCGTCTACCCATGGCGCGCCGCAAAAAATGCCGTGTTCCCGGGTAATCACACGTGCGCTGGCGAGGGTGTGAGCGTCTATGAGGCTGGCTGAGATATCACCGCCACCAAGATCTTCGGCGAGTGCCCGTTCGACATTTGCTCTAACGGCATCGTCTAGGGCGGCAGCATCAATCGGGTGGAAGTGCAGTTGAGATTCCATAGAGCTTCGGTTTCCTTGGGTCGGGATGCTCGACTTCGAGACCGACAAATGTGCGTTTTGTTGTGTCTGTCGACCGTTTCGCCGCAAAAATTCACTGCGAGCAACACAGTGGTCATCTAAACGTGCCACAATAATGACATGGTTATCGATTCGGCTCATTGTCTGCGCAACATTCAGTGGCGAGCGAGTCAGCATTGCGATCTGCCCCAGATAAATGTTGGGTGTGACGTGGGTCAACAGGGCGTTTTTCAGTGCGAGCTCATTGTCGTGCACTGCGTGTCTCTACCTGCCGGAGAATATGGCACTGGCGCCCCAAGTCGGCTTTTCACCGGCACGCTAGATCCCACTGTTCACGAGAGTTTCTCGAGTCTCGCCGAAGTGCGGGTCGCACCCCATGTGTTTATCGACCGTAATGGCCAAGTTGAGCAATTTGTTCCTTTTGATAGGCCTGCTTGGCATGCGGGTGCATCACAGTGGATGAACCGCGAAGGCTGCAACCGATTTAGTTTAGGTATCGAGCTAGAAGGCACTTGGGAGTCTCCCTTTGCTGAAGCTCAGTACGATGCGCTGCTCGAAGTATGCACTGCGCTTTGTCAGCGCTATCCCGGTCTTGGCCCGAACGCCATTGTCGGGCACCAAGAAATAGCCCCCGGCCGCAAGCGAGACCCGGGTCCCTATTTTGAATGGCCGCGCTTACTTGTACCGCTGCATCGCCGGCTAATGCGAGACAGCGACCAGAACAATACCAACCTGACCCAGGAGTAATCGAGTGAAACACCCTGATTTGCAGGGATTTGATGCTGAAGAGCAACAAGAATGGTTGGATGCCCTTGATGGTGTGCTTAAACGCGAAGGGGTAGCTGCTGCGTCTGCGCTTCTGCAAAGCCTCGCGGGGCGCCTGACCCAAACCGGTGCTAGCTTGCCGTTTTCCGTGTCGACGCCATATCGCAACACCATCCCGGTTGTTGATGAGACCCCGATGCCAGGCGACTTATTTATGGAGCGGCGTATACGCAGCCTGATTCGCTGGAATGCGTTGGCCATGGTGGTGCGTGCGAACAGGCGTCCCGGCGACTTGGGCGGCCATATCTCCAGTTTTGCTTCGTCGGCCACGCTATACGACGTGGGGTTCAACTATTTTTTTCGTGCGCCGCGACCAGCGTCATCGCACGACGATCATTCGCGCTCTGGCGATTTGGTCTACTTTCAAGGCCATGCATCCCCGGGTATTTACGCGCGATCTTTTTTGGAAGGCCGCATCAGCGAGGCACAAATGGACAACTTTCGTCGCGAAGCCGGCGACGAAGGATTGTCGTCCTACCCACACCCTTGGTTGATGCCGGACTATTGGCAGTTTCCCACGGTATCCATGGGACTCGGGCCGCTGCAGGCCATCTACCAAGCTCACGTCATGAAGTATCTCGATTCCCGTGACTTGGTCGAAATGGGCGACCGCAAAGTCTGGGCATTCTTGGGCGATGGTGAGTGCGATGAACCAGAATCTCTCGGCGCTCTCTCCCTTGCTGGCCGGGAAAAACTCGACAACCTGATCTTTGTCGTCAATTGCAACCTGCAGCGTTTGGATGGCCCCGTGCGCGGCAACGGCAAAATCATTCAGGAGCTCGAAGGTTATTTTCGAGGTGCAGGCTGGAATGTCATCAAGGTGGTTTGGGGTCGGCATTGGGACCCGCTGTTTGCCAATGACAAAAAGGGCCTGATGCAGCGTGCCATGGACTCAACGGTGGATGGCGAATATCAGAACTTCAAAGCCAAGGGCGGCAAATACGTTCGAGATAACTTTTTCGCCAAGGATCCTGAGTTGCTGCAAATGGTCGAGCATCTCAGCGATGACGACATCTATCGGCTTAACCGCGGCGGTCATGACCCGTATAAGGTTTATGCGGCCTACCATGCAGCGGTTAATCACACCGGTCAGCCCACGGTGATTCTCGCCAAAACCGTTAAAGGCTATGGCATGGGCGACGCTGGCGAGTCTGAAAACACCACCCACCAAGTTAAAAAGCTCAGCCTTGATGAGCTTAAGTATTTCCGTGATCGATTCGACGTGCCCCTGCGTGACGACGCGCTTGAAGATGTGCCCTATTACCGCCCGGCAGCTGACAGTTCCGAGATGCAATATATGCATCAGTGCCGAGAGCGACTGGGTGGAGCGATGCCGCGGCGCTTGGTTGATCAGCAAACCCTGGCGATTCCAGCGCTGTCAGCTTTCAAGGCACAGCTTGAAGGCAGCGGCAAACGAGAAATCAGTTCTACCATGGCCTTTGTGCGCATACTGGCTACCTTGCTGCGAGACAAAGTGCTTGGCAAACGCGTCGTCCCCATTGTCCCTGACGAAGCCCGAACCTTCGGTATGGAAGGCATGTTTAGGCAGCTGGGCATCTACTCGTCAGAAGGCCAGCTCTACGAGCCCGAAGATTCTGACGAGCTTGCGGCATACAAAGAATCGAAGTCTGGCCAAGTTTTAGAAGAGGGCATTAACGAAGCAGGCGCCTTCGCTGCCTGGATCGCTGCCGCCACGTCGTATTCCACTCACCAATACACGCTGCTGCCTTTCTACATCTACTACTCCATGTTCGGCTTCCAGCGTGTTGGCGACTTGGCTTGGGCAGCTGGCGATTTGCAGGCTAAAGGCTTTCTGCTTGGGGGTACCGCAGGTCGAACCACGCTGAATGGCGAGGGCCTGCAACACCAAGACGGTCATTCCCACCTGCTGGCATCCACCGTGCCAAACTGCATCAGTTACGACCCGGCCTATGCCTTTGAACTGGCGGTGATTATTCGCCGCGGGCTCGAGCATATGTATGTCGAGCAAGCGCCTGTCTACTACTACCTCACCCTAATGAACGAGGCCTACCAGCACCCAGCAATGCCCAAGGGGGTGGAAGACGACATCGTCAAAGGCATGTATCTGCTCGAAACGCTGGGCAATAGCAACGCGCCCCGGGTCAGAATATTGGGCAGTGGTGCGCTTTTGCCCGAAGCGAGGCGCGCCGCACAGCAGTTGGTAGACAGTCAGGGTCTACAGGTGCAGGTGTACAGCGTCACCAGTTACACCGAGCTTGCTCGCAACATCCAAGATCATCAGCGTGAAACGCTGATTCAAGCCCAGACTCAGGCGCAAGCAACAAGCTGTCATGTCAGCACGCTACTCAACACAGGGGAGTGGGGTGACGCTCCGGTGATAGCGGTTTCTGACTACGTGAAAGCACTGCCCGAGCAGCTGCGCGCTGCCATTAACGCACCGCTTCGTGTGCTAGGAACCGACGGGTTCGGTCGCAGCGATACGCGTGAACAGCTGCGGGCGTTTTTCGAGGTTGATAGCCGGTTTATTCAGTACAGTGCCCTGAGTGAATTGGTGGCTGCCGGTCATATGCAGTTGAACTTGCAGGACCTGCGAGCGCAGTTAGAAATTCCGACAGACAAGCCTAATCCGCGAGAGCATTAGTGCTCGGGCGATACTTACGGCGAATACCGCAAAGATCAAAAGGAGCAGAGGAGGCGCTTTGAACATTGTCCTACCAAGTTTGGGTGACATCGAAGAGGTGGAAGTCACAGAGATCTGTGTCGCCGTGGGCGACGCCGTTGGGGCAGACGATCCGATTATTGTGATCGAAT
>SHAE01000082.1 GCA_004213835.1 OM182 bacterium
GGGCATGCGCGCTGCCATGGCCCAGCGGGAAGAAGACCGTGAAGGCATCCGCATCGATCCAAACCATCTGCTGCTGACCAATGGCTCCATGCAGGGCGTAACACTCACCGCCGAGGCGCTGCAAGAAAATCACGGCGATACCGTGCTGGTGGAAGAGTACTGCTATCCCGGCACGCTGAGCGCCTATCGCTCTTTAAAATACGACATGGTGGGCATTCCGTTAGACGAAGGCGGCATGTGTCCTGATGCAGTGGAACGTGAGCTAGACCGCCTACACAAAGAAAAGCGTCTACCAAAGTTTATCTATACGATTTCTACCTATCAAAATCCTACGGGCTTCGTTATGCCCAAGGCCCGCAGGCTGCAGATTATTGAAATGGCCAAGCACTATGGCGTGCCCATTGTTGAAGATAACTGCTACGCCGATGTGCATTACGACGGCCCATTAGAGCCGGCGTTTTACGCGTTGGATGACGATCCCAATCAAATCTACCTGTGTTCGCTCTCCAAAATTTTGGCGCCGGGGCTCCGACTGGGTTACATCTATGCTCGACCTCCCATGCTGGAAAAAATACTTGGCCGTCGCCATGACGCGGGCAGCAACTACCTCGCTGCCGCCATCGCCGCCGAGTTCTATCAAGACGGTATTCAAAAGCACGCTAAGGCCACTAACCCGGTGCTGAAAGAAAAACGCGACCTCACCCTAGACGGATTGGCAACCGAGTTAGGAGACATTTGCGTATGGTCTGAGCCTGTCGGTGGGCTGTTCATTTGGGTTCGTCTACCCGACGACGTTGATACCAAGGCCCTGCGACCCATGGCGTTGGAGCAAGGCGTGAATTTCTTGCCCGGCCAGAGTTTTCATTATCAGCGCGATCGCGTGCCGTATCTGCGCTTGGCCTTTGGCCACCTAACCCTGGAGCAGATACGCGACGGGCTACCGATTTTGGCGCGCTGCATCAAAAGCTGTCGAGGCAGCAACGAAGGACGCCAATTCAACAGCCTGTTTGGCTAGTGAGCGGGCAGCATTTACCGCCGAAGAAAAACATCAGAAAAACTCCCGAGGAGACCCCTATGACAACCATGCTTACGTCCGGTGATCAATTTCCGGACATCAGCCTTACCAGCGTGACAGGCGACACCCTATCGCTACCCGCTGATTTGGAAACTCCGTACACCATCGTGCTGTTTTACCGCGGCCATTGGTGACCCTATTGTCGCCGGCTGTTAGCGGGCTATGAAGAGCGCCGTGAAGCGTTCGCAGCAGAAGGCGTCAGCATTATTGCTGGCACAGTGGACTCGCTAGAAAAAACACAGGAAGTGGCTGAGCCGCTGAACTTTCCGGTGGCCTATGGCGTCAACCGTGAGATCGGCAATGCGCTGGGTTCGTGGTGGGAAGAGCGGCGAGATTTCATTCAACCCAGCGAGTTCGTCTTGAACCCACAAGGCAAGGTGATGTTTTCGACCTACAGTAACTCACCGGTGGGACGAATGGATCCGGCGGAGACATTAACGCTGATCAAGTACTTGAACAGCTTGAAGCGATAGTCCGGCTGGCTAACCAGCCTTTAGCGCGAGATTCAGCACGGCCTTGTAGCTGGGCTGAATCTCCATTTGCTCGCCATAACCCTTGTCGAGCAGCATTTGATGCGCATCTGCCAGCTTGTAGTGCGGGCAATTCACCACCAAATGGTGCTCCAAGTGATAATGCACGTTATAGGGTGCGATCAGCGCCCGCTCCCACCAGCTTGCCAAGGTCGTACGCGTATTGCGCAGGCGGTCATCGTTATCCGGCACCACGGCGTGCTCGCCAATGTTGCGTAAGCGCACAACGAAACGATTCCACGTAAACGCTGGCAAAATCCATAGCACAAAATACATGTACCAAACCCCTGCAGCGGCGAAGGCCGCCAGAAATGCCAGGTTGATCAATACATTAGGGCCAATCCTCGGCCACGCATGCTTGAGTTTTGCTGCCAGCGTATCGCCTTTAAAGGCAGCCTTGACGATACGTCCATACTGATCCCAGCCGGTTTGTCCGGTGAGGTCGCGGATTACTTTGCGCCGAAAGGAACTCTTGGTGATGGGAAAGGGCTTGGAAAGCACTAAGTCTGGATCGTTCTCTTGTTGTGTATTGGCGTGATGCACCACATGGTATTTTCGATAGTTATCAATCTTCTCGTCGGTAAAGGGCCGATTCAAAATCCACTCGCAGACCCAATCATTAAGCTTGCGGTTTTTGAACAACGAGCCGTGGGCCCCATCGTGGGTGAGCACGAACAGACCCAGTTGCCGTGCACCAATGATCATCACACCCAGCGTAATGGTGATGGGGTTGGGAAATAACGAGACCACGATCCACGTGCCGACAATGACAGCCCAGCAGTGCGCAATGGCAAGCCAACTGCGCCGGGAATCGACTTCGCGCAAATAGGCGATTTCGTCCGCGGTAAAAAAATCCGTAGGCCGCTGCAGGGCGGTTGTTGATGCGTCTTCTTTGTTCATGATCTTCACTCTTTGTCGCTCGCTCTGAGCCTTTGAGCCTGCAAACCGGTTAGGCGGATGATAGCGCCGGTAGGTCGCCTAGCCAACGTCATAAACGTTGACAACTTCACCGCTTTGCAGCGCGCTCATTTGCGCTTCGGAAAGTCCCAGTTCATGCAGCAGCGCTTGCGTCGCGTCTCCCGTTCGGCAAGGCCCCTGCAAGGTCCTATCGCTCATTGGCCAAGCCGACATAGCCCCATGTCGCATGCCCGCACCGTGAATCGGATGCTCAAAGGCCACTGCCAAATCACTATGAGCAAACTGCGGCTCTTGAATACGCAGGCCCGTCACGGTGCCATCGGCACGTACCGCGCCCAACCCCACGGGCAGCAATCGATCCTGCCAATGACTGGCATCTTCAGTGAGCAAATTGTCGAAACTGCCGATCTCTGCAAGCAGACGCTGCTGATCCAACTCATTGCCAACGCTGATCATCAGCCAGCCCTCGCGGCAGGGATACAGCTGCTCAAACGGCCCCTTACCTCGATGATCATCGTCCAGCGGGGCTCTCATGCTACCGCTGCCAACATCAGCGAAGTCATCAAAATTCGCATAGGCATTGGCGCCGAACATATCAAGCTGCACCATTTGCCCCTGTCCTGTTTGTGCAGCCGCCAGCAGTCCCATCACCGCGGCACTGGCTACGACGAACGAGGTATTGGGGTCGGGATTCAGCTCGTTGGCTCGAAATAACCGTCGGCTCACATCAAGCATTTCGTCATAGGCAAGGGGTGTGCTTGGCAGCTCACCAAATTGATACAGCACCCCGCCCAAGGCCGCGCCGGGCACTGGGTGGGTGGAAGGTCGAATTTTGCCCGGGCCTTGGGTGCCGTAACCGGTTGCTGACAAGTGTACTAAGCGCGGATTGCGTTTTGACAGGGTCGTATAATCGAGCCCTAGGCGTTCGGGTACACCAGGGCGGTAGTTGTGAATAAACACATCGGCGCCCGCCACGAGGTCTTGGGCAATCTTCTGCCCCTCTGCACTCTTGAGATTTAGCGCAATGCTCTCTTTGTCGGTATTACAGCGATCTGCGCCAATGCCAAAGACCATCAGCCTAAACGGGTCACCATCCAGTGGCTCGAGCTTGATCACGCGAGCACCCAGGTCTGCGAGCATCGAGGCCCCCAAGGGTGAAGCTATGATGGCCGCTGCCTCCACTACGGTAATACCGGTAAGCGGTAACGAGCGAGGGACTGTGTGCGCGGCCCCTGTATCCGCAGACTGGGGCGAGAATTTTTTCGCCAGCCCAAGATCAGCCAGCGCCACATCGACCGGCGGTGCGGCGACAACCCCCGGCGTCCGCTCGAAATTCCCTAACACCCCGAGCTGACGAAACCCGTGGCTGGTGTCGCTATGACCGTTAGCCACAATGTCCGGATCCTGTAGCGCCTGCTGGGTGCTTTGATAAGGGTGCGAGGCCACGCCGCCGTCAGCCTCAAACTCGCGCATCCACTCGTCCAGCGTGCGGGTCGCCATATGCTCACAGACACGTTTGCGAAAACGCTCAACCGCAGCCTCATCCGGTGGATCTTGTCCGAATAACGGGTCATCGAGTATGTCGGCGAGGCCTGCAGCCTGAAGAAAATTAACCTGTAGGTGCGGGAGCAAATTGCCAAGCTGCAGCCAACGTCCATCCGCACACTGCACCGGCTGAAAATTCAAGATGGGCTTCACCGCCAAAGGGCTGATGAGGGGAAACGGTGATTCATCAAGCTGGCTTACACCCAGCGCCACCAAATCGTAGGAAGTTAGCGCACGCAAAATAGTGCTTTGTTGGCGCTGACCTAAACTGCCATGGCACCTTGCAATGAGCTGAGCAAGCACACCCGCCAAGGTGGCCTGCGCCGCTCCGTGAGTGCCCACACTGACAGCGGCATAGACAGGGCCAGGTCGCTTAGCGACTCCCTCAAACAACATCATGCGACCAATGGCGGCGGCAACCAGACTTTCTTCGGGCATACCGCGCTCACCATCGGCGGCGAGGGGTGAAAACGGATTGTCATCACCAAAGGCGCTGACCTCGGCGTGCACCAGATCAGGACGTGCCGCGCCCAGGGTGGGCCAATCCAAACCCAGCTGGGCAAGACGCTGGGCACTCAAATCGGTTACAAAAACATCCGCGCTGGCAAGAATATGCGCGCGAATCGCATCAGCATGAGATTGTGCGGGTTCACTGTCTGGCGCGAGCTCCACGGGCACGCGTTTTTTGCCGCGATGCCAGACGCGGTAATCGTCGCCCTCGCCCTCGCCCTCGCCGCCATATTCAAACCACACGACCTGAGCGCCGAAGTCCGCCATCACCATGGTGGCCAGACCGGCTGCTGGGCTTTGGCTTACTTCCACCACCGTTAGGCCTGCTAAGACTGACTGCACAGACATCTCTCCTTGAATCCCCTGCAAGCAAAATCTACCAAAGTCGCAGGCTTGGCAAGCCTTGCCGCAGCGCAGCAGAAAACACAAGCGGCGCTACAAAAGCCTAGCGGCTATACTCTGTCGCATGAGCATTTCAAGACCTGCGTCTTTCGACGACATTACCTACCCGCTGAGCGAGCGCCCCGCCAAGGGTGAACTTCAAGCAGTAGCCCCGGGCGTTTATTGGCTGGCCATGCCCATGAGCGGTTCCCTTGCCTTCATCAATCTGTATTTGCTGGAAGACCACAATGGGTGGTGGATTGTCGATACGGGTTTGTCGAACTCGCAAACCACCGACGTGTGGGAGGACGTTTTCGCCAATGCGCTGGGCGGTAAGCCCGTCGTCGGTGTCATTTGCACCCACATGCATCCCGATCATATTGGCCAAGCCAAACACATCACCGATCGGTTTCGTTGTCCGCTCTATATGACCCAAGGCGAGTACTTCCAGGCCAGAGCATTCGCCAACGGCGGCGGCAATTCTCAGTCAGGCTGGATCGGCGAGCAGTTCTACGTACAGGCCGGCATGCCAAAGGATTACTTGGAGCAGTTAGCCAAAATGTGGGCGTCGCGAGCATCGGAAGGCATGAGCATGCCGACCATGGTGCAGGGTTTCGAGCGCCTGCAGGATGGACAAATTCTGCGTATCGGCGACACCGACTGGCAAATTGTCGTGGGATCAGGCCACTCCCCGGAGCACGCCTGCCTCTACAGTTCGGCGCTCAAGGTGCTGATATCCGGCGACCAGATTTTACCCATCATCACCTCAAACGTGAGCGTGCACCCCACGGAGCCTAATGCGAATCCGCTGAAAAACTGGATGGAGTCCCACGATCACTTCTTAGAGGTAATCCCCGAAGACACGTTTATTTTGCCCGCCCACAACCTACCGTTTTTTGGTGTGAAGCCGCGGCTGCGTGATCTGATTAATCATCATGAAGATCGCATGCTGGCCATCGAAGAAGCCTGCGTAGAACCGCAAATTGCTAAGGATCTACTGCCTGTGCTGTTTGCGCGCAAGCTCGATTCACGGCAGATGATGATGGCCTTGGGTGAGGCAATTGCCCATATTCACTTGCTCATACATCGCAACCGCTTGCAGCGCATGGAATCTGACGATGGCGTGTTTCGCTTTCGCTCAGTAGACCCAACGCTGTCGCGACGCGCCCATCCGAACGATCACGAAGCACCAGACGACCAGCCCGCCTATGTCTGAGCAGCTCGCAGTGAAGAGCTAGCCTTGTGCCAAAGGAACAATCAAACCTGCAGCGCCAAGCCAAGGCGTTTTCCTATCGCGTACTGATGTGGGCAAAAACAAAACTGCCGCCAGGTGGTCGCAGTATCGTCGGTCTGCTTTTCATGGTTGGCGGCGTTTTTGGCTTTTTGCCCATTCTGGGCTTTTGGATGCTGCCCCTCGGGCTTGCCCTAATCGCCCTCGATCTGCCTCCGACACGCAAATCCATTGAACGCTGGATAGAGCGCCTCAAAGAAGATCTAGATACCTAGGCAGGGCATTAAGATCGGTTGCCAAGCATCAGCTGACTTGGCAGGCTCCATAACCATTGGGCCGTTGGGACTGAGGACGAGGGAACACCATGAGCGAGCTAGCCTTTTCGTCTGCCACTACGTTAGCGGCAAAAATCCAAAACAAAGACATTTCTGCTGTTGAGTTACTCAACTTTTATTTGGCTCGAACAGACGAGCACAACAGCGAACTCAACGCCATCGTCGTGGACACTCGAGAGCAAGCGCTCGCCGACGCCCAGCAGGCCGACGCAGACCTGGCCAAGGGTCATGTGCAAGGGCCACTGCACGGCGTACCCATGACGGTCAAAGAATCGTTTCACCTCGCCGGTACCGCCTCCACTTGGGGTAACCCCGCGCTGAAAGACAATGTCTTTCATGAAGACGCCGAAGCCATCAGAAGGCTGAAAGCTGCAGGCGCCAATGTCTTTGGCAAAACCAACGTGCCAATCTCATTGGCTGATTTTCAAAGCTATAACAACGTATACGGCACCACCAACAACCCCTTCGATCACTCAAAAGGCTCTGGCGGCTCTTCTGGCGGTTCCGCAGCAGCCTTGGCTGCGGGCCTGACCGGACTGGAAATCGGCTCAGATATCGGCGGCTCAATCCGCAATCCTGCGCACTTTTGTGGTGTGTTCGGCCACAAGCCAACCCACAATTTACTGTGGATGAAAGGCCACTCTGCCTTGCCGAGCGTGCGCGCCATGCCCGATATTTCCGTCATTGGCCCACTAGCCCGTTCCGCTACCGACCTGCGCACCTCTATCAATTTAATGGCGGGTCCAGACCCTATCGTTGCACGCGGTTACAAACTGGATATGCCC
>SHAE01000083.1 GCA_004213835.1 OM182 bacterium
CATGTGCTATTTTACGTACCATCAGATCCCTAATACGGATCGCTGGCCAAGCGCTCACTGGAGGACATGATCGATGGCGCCAGAGTCGAGGTCGCCGATTACAAAAAAGATCCGAAGGATTTCGTGCTTTGGAAGCCCTCCACCGCAGACCAGCCCGGCTGGGATAGCCCATGGGGTCGAGGTCGGCCGGGTTGGCATATCGAATGCTCCGCCATGGTGAAAAAACACCTCGGTGACACCATAGACATTCATGGTGGCGGTTCGGACCTGACCTTCCCCCATCACGAAAACGAAGCTGCCCAGAGTCGCTGTGCCAACGATCACTCAACCTACGTGCGCTACTGGCTGCACAACGGCATGCTCAATCTAGGCACGGAAAAAATGTCCAAGTCACTGGGCAATGTGCTGACCATTCGCGCGTTGCTGGAGCAACACAGCAGCGAAGTGCTGCGCTACGCCTTGCTGTCAGGCCAATATCGATCCTCACTGACTTGGTCAGATGAACTGCTTGTACAGGCTCGGGCAAGTCTAGATGGCCTTTATCAAGGCCTTCGCGACGCCGACGACGCGAGCTCCCTGACCAGTCTCGATAGGCAGGGGTTGGCGCTCCAAGACTACCCCAGTGCCGTGGTAGCGGCGCTTTGCGATGACCTGAACACACCCAAGGCCCTAGCCGCCATGCACGAACTGGCGAACCAAGTTAGGCGAGCGCCAGATGGCGACGCCGAAAAACATGCCGTAAATCAGTTGTTAGCCGGCGGTTGGCTGTTGGGTCTGCTCGTGCATGCCCCTGAAAGCTATTTCACCCAAGGACAGCCCGGTGCAAAAGATTCTCTGTCTGCTGACGCCATTGAACAATTGCTCGAAAAGCGAAAGGCGGCCCGCGCCAGCGGCGATTATGCGGGTGCAGATCGCATACGCGATGATCTTCTGGCAGCGGGAATCGAGCTAGAGGACTCCCGTGAGGGAACCCGTTGGCGCAGGCTGTAAGACCCCGTCGGCATGTATCGCGTTGCCATTATCGGTCAGTCTCTAGGCGCGCAAGTTGCTGCACTAGCCTGTAAGGCCAGCGGTTTCCAAGACATTGGTCGCTTTTACGGCGAGCAAACCCACGATCTTCTGCCGACAATTCACAGCCTCGGCGCCAACGCCAGCCGATTGCTGCGTGCTCTGGCACCCGAAGCCCTTGAACAGGCAGGATTTCAGCCGGACAGATACCAAGTACGTTTCGCCAAGAGCGCCTACTTGCTTGCGGAGCTTCCTCTGGGCGAGTTCTATCAGCAGCGCTATGGCGCGCCCTTGATCAACTTTGCAGCCCCTGCCCTAGCAGCCTACTTAGAAGAACAGCTCGGCATGCCGATAGCAGCGGCCACAGCCCTTAATGACATCGAATCGAACCATGATCTAACGGTGCTGACAACTCCCGAAAGCCCGCCAACGCAGCAACATGAAGATGCTTCGTTTTTGATCTATCACGCCCGTCTGCCAGACCATCCACTGCGCAAAGCCAACGTACTGTGGCGAGGCGATGGTCAATATGTGGAACAGCTATCCGATCAGACAGATGTGCATTTTCGCTTTGTCACACGAGCGGACAGACCCTTCGAACCAGCGCAGTGGCACGAGAGCCTGCAACCGGCATTGGCAGCGAAAGAGGCTGTGGGCGCGGTCTCAACGCAGAATTTCACCGCCAGCGACAGATTGTTCGCTGGCCGCGTCGCCCTCTTGCACAGTGCCGTAGCGCCGCCGCTGGCTGCCAGAGTCGACGCCAATAATACCGCGCTGGAAGATGCCTGGGTGCTGTCTCGAATGATGGAGAACTACGAAGAGGACATTGGTGACGGTCTGGCTGCGTTTGAGCGTTTTCGGCGCCCGAGGCATCGCAAGGTCGCGCTGAACATGCGCGATCATCTGCTCCGTTTCACCGAGCCTTCGGTCAGCAAACGTGCCTTACAGCATGTCGGTATGGCGCTACAAAACCGCCTGCTGCCCGAAATTGCACTTGCGCAACAAGATTGGCTCTACGAGCACGACGTTATCAAGGGTTTCCGCTAGGGACAGACCCCATGCCTAGTGCGCGACCAGGCGGCTATTGGCGCCAAAACTCTTCCTAAGAAAGGCCATTTGGTCGCCCAAGATCCTGCCTGAGTTAATCAACGCGAGGTACTCGGAATAGTTAGGAACGTAGGGCAAGGCCATCAGCTCGAGACTGGTCTCCTCCAGCAACCGGTTGCCCTTAAAATGATTGCAGCGGCGGCAGCTAGCCACCACGTTGTCCCACAGATCCATGCCGCCACGAGATACTGGCACAACATGATCGCGGGTAAGGTCCGCGTCGCTCAACTGCTTGGCACAGTACAGACACATATTGCCATCCCGCTTGAACAGCGCCGGGTTCGTCAGCGGCGGAGTCTGAGAGTTGCGAGACACCACTCGCCCGTCACAGGCGATGATGCTGTGTATTTCTTGGGCGCTCATCTCACCACTGTCCTTGGAACGACCGCCGCGGATCGTTACCAGCGGATCTCCAACAGTCCAAACCACGAGATCTCTTGCGTACAGGCAAACCGCGTCCTGCCAAGCCACCCACTCAACAGGCTGGCCAGCAATATTCAGACGAAGAATTCGTGGTACACGGTCAAAATCGGCCAAGGTCGTTAGCATGACGGCTTCCTTACTTAAACTCGCGAGCATCACTAGGGTGATGCTAAGCATGTCATACCCAGCAATCCGCAAGTGGTTTTTACCGGCTATACGGCACTAAAAACTAGGGCAAAAATCTGTCTTCCGCAAGCTGCCCAATCGTCTTTGAAATTGGACGAATGGCTGGACATCGGCGTCTGCATTTCTACACTGTTGTCGTGCCGGTTGGCCCTTTTGCCACTCTCAATCTGAGCCATAGTCCATGTTGAAAGATCCACGTTACATCGTTCTGACACTCTCCCTTGTGCTAGCGGGCTGCGCCGGTAAGACCACAAGTCCAAGTGAAGGGCAGCAGCGCAGCGAAACTGGCGAAGAGACCAGTTGGCATTGCGAGCAAGGCATCAGCACCTGGTCGTGTAAACGCCGCACCATTGCGGAAATCCAGCAGCGAGAGGCTGAACGCCGTAGCAAGCGCTTCGACTGGTCCTTGCCCGCGACGAAGCAGACCTCTGCACAGACCGAGTCAGCCCAAGCAAAACCCGAACCAGTTGATCCGCAACCGCCGGTCGTATCCATAACGCCCGCTACAAGCACGGCTGAGCAAAGACCACCCGTAACGCCAGCAGCAGAGCCTGCGTCACTGGAGGATTTGCCCGGCGACTACTGGGCGGTGCAACTCATCGCGCTAAATTCTCAAGCAGAGCTGCGAGACTTTATGCAAAGCACGCAGCTGGACGAACTTACCGGCGCCATGATTAACGTGAATGGCCGAACTTGGTATGTCGCGCTGTTGGGTGTTTTTGAAAATCGTGATTTGGCAGAGCGGGCGGCAGCCCAGCGACCTGCGGCATTGCAGCGATACGAGCCATATATTCGCAGTGTCGCCTCGCTGCAGGCCGCCATGATCGCCGTCGACACGCCCTAGTCCATGCCGTGGTCGGGTTCAAAGCGACTTAGTGTGGGCGACGAAGGCCTGCATCTTGCCGATGTGCCACGCTAGATCAAGCAGCACTATGGCCTGAAATCCGTCGCCGCTTTCTTAAGTGATAGACATTTTCTGCGGTGAAAATAAGCAACGCCGACCAGATAAATCCAAAGGTCATCCACCGCACTTCCTGCACAGGTTCGTTGAACAAAAAAACCGCGAGCAGCAGCGCGCAGCTGGGCGCCAAGTACTGCACAAAACCTAGGGTAGCTAGCGGTAATCGCAGCGCAGCAGCGGCAAAAAACACCAGGGGCACAACGCTGATGAGACCGCCTAGCGCAAGCTGCATCACCTGCGCGGCAGGTCGTAGGCCCTCAGCACTTATAAGCCAAAGCAAAAACAACAGCGCAATGGGCAGCATGAAGGTTGTCTCAACCCACAACCCTACCGCCGCTGATACCTTCACCTGCTTACGCAGCAATCCATAAAACCCAAAACTCAACGCGAGCGTTAGGCCCAACCATGGCATGCTGCGCTGCAGCCAAAGTTCGATCGACACCCCAGCAAAGGCTACAAAAACCGCAAACCACTGCAGCGCCCGCATGCGCTCGCGCAAGAACAGCCAACCCAGCAAAATGTTGATCAGGGGATTAATGAAATAACCCAAGCTGGCATCGGCAATGCGCTGGGCCTGAATGGCCCAGATAAAGGTTAGCCAGTTAATACTTAGGCACAGCGCGGTGGCCAGCAGAAAAAGCAATTCGCGACGCGACAGGCCTCGCGCTACCGCCCATTGCCCGGTGACCGAGATGAGCAGTATGAGCAATGGCACCGACCACAGAGCGCGATGCATGAGAATTTCTAGCGGGCCAGCAAAGCCTACCCAAACGAAGTAGATGGGCGCCACGCCCCAGATGCCGTAAGCCACAAGGGCATAGAGCAGGCCTTGGCGCTGAGATGCTTCATCGTCAGCACCAAACTGGCCATCTGCGCTCAAAAGTGGTCTTTACGTTTACGTGTCTCAGCAAAAATCGCCACAGGATCTGCCCCAATCAAGTTGATGGTTTCTTGCAGATTACTGCTCGCTGGCCGCACGAATGGGTTGGTTTGTCGCTCCAAACCAATACTGGTGGGCACCGTGGGAACACCTTGAGCGCGCAGACGCTCGATCTCTTCAACTCGGGCTTGCAATGCTTCGTTATTAGGCTCCACCGTCAGTGCAAAGGCTGCGTTAGCTTGGGTGTATTCGTGGGCACAATACACCGTGGTCTCGTCGGGCAGATTCATGAGCTTTTCAAGGCTGTGCCACATTTGCTCGGCGGTGCCTTCAAACATGCGTCCACAACCCAGTGCGAACAGGGTATCGCCCACAAAGGCGCTCTGATCGTCTTCAAAGTAATAGGCAATGTGGCCTAGTGTGTGCCCGGGCACCTCCAGTACGCGCACCTGAGTCTCGCCCAGCTTCACGACATCACCGTCAGCAACTTGGTGATCGATGCCAGGTATCCGATGCGCATCATTGGCGGCGCCGATAATCTGACATCCCCATTGCGCCTTGAGCGCCTCATTCCCACCGGCATGATCAAAGTGATGATGGGTATTGAAAATATGCGTTAGCTGCCAGCCTGTCTCAGCCAGCGCCGCGTTAATTGCTTCAGCCTCTGGTGTATCAATACTGGCCGTCGCGCCGGATTCAACGTCATGCACGAGAAACCCATAGTTATCGTCCAAACAGGGGATTTGTTTTACTTCGATGCTCATGACAGCTCCTAGGTGTGGTTTTCGCTGACGCAGTATCGCAGATCTGCGAGCGCCCAAACAGAAGACCAATCGCCGCAATGCTGAACCCGCCATGCCATGAGCAGTTTTGGTTTATCCTAGGCGGCCAACCACCAACCAGCGCGAAATGAACAAAGTTCTGCAAGAAATTATTGACCTGCTCGATGTTGAACCCATCGATGAAAATCTCTTTCGCGGGCAAAACCACAACACCGAGCATGTGTTCGGCGGACAGGTATTAGCCCAGGCCTTGGCGTCAGCCTTTCGCACCGTGGACAACAGCCAGCAGCTACATTCGTTGCACAGCTATTTTTTGCGCGCCGGTGACTGGACAAGGCCCATACTCTACGAGGTTGATCGCATCAGAGACGGGCGCAGCTTTAGCACCAGACGGGTTGCTGCCATACAAAATGGCCGCACGATCTTTACCTTGGCATGCTCTTGGCAAAAACCTGAGGAGGGTCTAGATCACACGCTACCCATGCCGGATGTGCCGCCACCGGAATCGCTACGCGGTGATCTGGAAACCTATACCGAGCTGGCGAAAACCCAGCCAGAAATGGCTCGCTTCACCTTCCGTTTTGATGCCATCGATTCTCGCGCCGTAGAGCGCATCACCATGATGAATCGCGGTGAGCACCCGCCGTACAAACATACATGGCTCAAGGCGAGGGACGCCCTGCCAGATAATCCGGAAGTGCATCTGGCCCTGCTGGCCTACATGTCTGATCTAGACTTTATGTCAACGTCCATGCTGCCCCATGGCCCGCTCACCGCTGACGCCAATGGCGAACGCACCATTCTCGGCGCGAGCCTAGACCACGCGATTTGGTTTCATCGACCTTTTCGCGCGGACGAGTGGCTGCTATTTGCTAAGGAGTCTCCGAACGCGGGAGGTGCGCGGGGCTTTGTGCGCGGGCATTTCTTCAATCGGGCCGGTGAGATGGTGGCGACTGCAGCGCAAGAGTGTCTGATCCGACCGGTGGGAGAGGCGCGCGTCACTCTGGAGGCCAAGGCAGCGGTCGCCACGACGGCGACCACTCCTTAAGCGGGCGGTGCTGCACAACGCAACCGAGTCCGCAGCGAGCGACACTGCCCTAGCGTAAGAGCGGCATCGCTATTGCTTGAAAAGAAGTCGAGCAAAAGAAGAAGGCAAGCTAAGCAACTTGCTAGAGGGCTTCTAGAATCGCTTCCGCGGCGCTGACTTCCAGCTTGCCCGGTGCCTCAACTGCAAGATGAGTAACCGTGCCATCGTCGACAATCATGGCGTAACGCTGAGACCGCGTGCCCAAACCAAAACCAGAACCGTCCATTTGCAGACCCAGTGCTTCTGTGAAGTCGCCGTTGCCGTCTCCAACCATGACCAGTTCTTCTGCGTTTGCGCTCTTACCCCAGGCGTCCATGACGAAGGCATCGTTCACAGACAGGCAGACGATGCTATCAACGCCCTTGGCTTTCAGCGCATCTGCGTGAACCACATAGCCCGGTAGGTGTGCCATGGAGCATGTGGGTGTGAACGCGCCTGGAACCGCGAACATGGCAACTTTCTTACCCGCGAAAAGGTCAGTTGTGGAAACCGGTGTGGGTTTCCCGTCCTGCATGGTGTGTAGGGTTGCGTCAGGCAGCTTTGCGCCGGTTTCAATCGCCATGATGTCGTTCCTGTATTGACTAAAAAGATCTTGCCCTGTCGGGCGGCTGAATTGTGGGCTGGCATCCGGAGCCGGTCAACTTAACGCCAGGCAAATTCGGGCTGTTCAAAATGTGCCACTCGAGTGT
>SHAE01000084.1 GCA_004213835.1 OM182 bacterium
TTGATAACGGCCTGATGAACTTCAAAGTGCTGCAAAAGAAAGATCACCAGTTAACCTGCGAGGTTATCGACGGTGGCACGCTAGGCAGCCGCAAGCATGTCAACCTACCCGGCGTGCGCGTGAACCTACCCGCGATTACGGCGAAGGATCGCGAAGACATTACCTTTGGTATGGAGAACGATGTTGACTTTATCGCGCTCTCCTTCGTTCGCAGCCCAGACGATGTCAAGGAGTTACAGGAGTTTCTTGGATCAAAACGCCAGACCACCAAGATCGTGGCAAAAATCGAAGACCAAGAGGGTGTGAATAATATCCATCAAATCGTCGCGGCGGCGGATGGCGTCATGGTGGCCCGTGGCGACCTAGGCATCGAAACCGATATCGCGGACCTGCCGAATGTGCAGCGGCGCATCGTCCATGCCTGCGCGCGCCAGGGCAAACGCTGCATCGTGGCGACCCACCTGCTTGAATCAATGATCGACAACCCAATCCCAACCCGCGCAGAGGTGACCGACGTCGCTAACGCCATCTACGAGGGTGTGGATGCGGTGATGCTTTCAGGAGAAACCAGCGTAGGGCAGTATCCCAGCCGCTGCGTTGAGCAACTGTCGAATATCGCCAATCGAACCGAGCGTTTTCCGGGCCTTGGGTACGAGAAAGCTCTGGAGATTGAGGGCGATAAACAGCATGTCGCCGTGCATGCTGTCGCGCTTGCGGAGGCTGTGGAAGCTGCGGGCATCATCGTCATTACCAGACGCGGAATTACCGCGGACTATGTCACTGCAGCACGACCCCAACATGTACCCATTTTTGCGTTCACCAATGACAGCCAAACCCGTCGTCGTTTGGCGATGAATCGCTCGGTCTATGCGCATCGTATCGCCTTCAGCAGTGACCCAGAGAAGACGCTGCAACGCGCTTTCGAGGTGCTGAAAAAAGAGGGTGTGGCACTCGATGCCAAGCTCGTTCTGATCTCAGACGTGCTGGCAGATCAACCCACGGAAGCCATTCAAATTCGGCGCCTGCATTAGCCAACCGATGCACAGCTGCGCTGATGAATGCGCTAGACCACCATACGTATCGCTACCAATACCAACATCAAGGAAAAGACGCGCTTAAGCGTCGCTGCCGGCAGCCGCTGTGCGAATTTGACACCTAACGGAGCCGCCAGTACCGAGCCTACGACGATAAAGACAAATGCCTGTAAGTCGACATAGCCCAACAACCCTGGGTATGTCGGCGCAAGCGCAGGCGCCAGCAACATGTAGCTCAACGCGCCAGCAGCAGCGATAGGCACCCCCAGGGTGCTGGCCGTTGCCGTGGCTTGATGCGCAGGTACGTTGAAAAACACGAGGGTTGGCACGATCACATTACCGCCGGCGATACCAGCCAATCCGGCGATTAGGCCCGCACCGAAGCCGATGGGAGCAGCGCGAATGCCCTCGGGTAATTGACGGTTTGGAGAGGGTTTCCAGTCAAAGTACATAATCAATGCCACAAGGGTTATGAATACGGCAAAACCAATTCGTAACAACTCAGGCTGCAGCATGGGCGCAAGGTAGCCGGCCAATATGCTGCCCACCAGCACCGTTGGTAATAGGCGTTTGACGACGCTCCAGAGCACTCGTCGACCCTTGATCTGGGCATAGGCGGCAGAGGCCGACGTGAAGACGATGCAGGCGAGACTCGTCGCTACAGCAACCAACAGAACGAGCTCACTGGGATACTGACCACTTTGTGAAAACAGCAGAAAGAGCACGGGTACGATGATGATGCCGCCGCCAACCCCGAGCAATCCACCGACGAAACCGCTGCCCAGACCGACGACAAGATAAAGTACGATCGTGAATATAATTTGCTTTCCAGACGGGTTTGCTTTGACACTCATGAGTGTATCGGAGTTTTTACATATGCAATATCGCATCGCCTTGATTCTATGTTTGCTATGCCTGAGCAATACGCTACATGCCGAGCGCGAAGCCTTCACACTGCCCAATGGGGATCGCTATGAAGGCGATTTTGTCGACGGAGTACTCAGCGGCAGCGGGGTTTACGAGTGGGCTGATGGTGACCGCTACGAGGGCCAATTCAGCAATGATCTGCCCAGTGGCACTGGAACATATTTCTGGGCGGATGGCCGGCGCTATGACGGCGAATTTGTTGCTGGCAAGCGTCAGGGTTATGGCTCCTTGACGTGGGTTAATGGCGACCGCTACGAGGGCGCATTT
The DNA here is from genome assembly GCA_004213835.1 of OM182 bacterium. GTDB lineage: Bacteria > Pseudomonadota > Gammaproteobacteria > Pseudomonadales > Azotimanducaceae > UBA4421. The sequence goes on from SHAE01000084.1 coordinate 2,229, forward strand.
TTGGCCAACCAAATGCATGGCGAAGGAACGTTTTTGTGGGGCAATGGAGACCGCTACCAGGGCGACTTTATCGCCAACCAACGGTATGGCGCAGGTTCGATGTTGTGGCGAGGTGGGCAACGCTACGAAGGCGATTTTGCAGACGACACCATGCACGGACAGGGGATTTATCGATGGCCTGACGGACGTCTTTTCAAAGGCTCCTTCATTGGCGGTCGGCGCACGGGAGTAGGCATATTTGCAGCGACAGACGGCACATTGTTTCGCGGCTTCTTTGCCGATGACCAGCGCCATGGCTTAGTTGTGAAACAGCTCAGCAACGGCGAACGCTTTTTCGAGGTATACAGCGCGGGTACGCTGGTTGAATCCTTGCGCATCGCTGCCGATTCACGCTGCCAGTTTAGTACCTTGGACGGCGACTGGATGGTGCGGGCAGATGCCTGCATAAACGGCCTCGCACATGGCTCGGGCAACGCCGTGAGTTTAAATGGCTTGGCACTTGTAGAAGGTGGGAATTGGGTTCTAGGTAAGCTTGTGCAGGGTGTTGTTATCGCGCTTCCCGCCCAAGCGCTCGATACAGCCTTCCTGCCATTGGATAATTCACCGATGTCTGTCTCAAAGGCTCTCGCAAATGACTGAAGCCGCGTTGCCTCTTGCGGTAGGAGACGTTATCGATGGCTTCACGGTGGTTCGGGTGCTGGATACCGGACTGCCCAGCCGCACTTTTTTGGTTCGTCGCTCGCTCAATGCCGAAGACATCGTTCTGAAACTGAGCAGACCTCAAAGCCGTGAGGCCGAGGTGCTGCAACAGGTTTCGCATTCCGGTGTGTGTCAACTGCTCGGTCACGGCGGTGATTCGGCCAACCCCTATTTGCTCTTGAGCAACTACGGCCAGCGCACCCTGCAAAATTATGTTGAGCAGGGTATCGCCATCAAAACATTTATCGATGTGTTGCTGCAGATTGCCGCGGCGCTCGATGCGCTGCATGCCACCGGATTTGCCCACGGCGACATACGCCCAGAGCACATACTTATTACGCCCAATCAGCAAGCGGTCTTGATCGATTTGCACTGCGCTCATCGCCTTGCCGGGCAAACCCACGATATCCCATACGACGGCGCATCCCTTGCATATTTAAGCCCAGAACGAATTCGCGCAGAACTGCTTGACGAGACCTTAGCACGCACCGGCGCAAGCGATTACTACAGTTTAGGCATCGCCGTTTTTCAATTGCTCAATGGCGAGTTGCCCTTTGCCGATGACACGCCTGAACTGCTGGTTCAGTCCCACCTGCATGACCACACCCCGAAATTACCGAACCACCTCCAAGCCTTTCAGCGCCTTGTAGATGGTTTGCTGCGAAAAGATGCAGACCAACGTATCGCCAGCCTAGCGGAGGTTCGCGAGGTCCTTGGCGCAATCAACGACGATTCGCAGCTGACCCGCCGAGTCGTTAGAAGCGCTGCGATTGGTACGCAAGAACTCTCCTCTTTATTCGCTGACCTCCGTCTGCGGCCTGACGAGCTTGCGAAGCGCGATAAACGATTACGACGCAAGCGACAGAGGCGTATCGCGCTACAAAGCTCCGTGGTGATCATTCTCAGTGGATCGATACTGGCGGGCTTATTTTCGTTTCGCGAAGAGCTCCTGCCCGTTGTCGAGGAAGCTGCGGCGGCGCTTGGCATTATCGAGAACCCAGAGCTGACGGCGGCATGGCGCGAGGCTCAGTCGTTGGCGCAGGATCCAAATCAGGGTTTAGGCACGATTGTCGCCGCCTACCGACGGGTCATCGACATAGCGCCAGGGTTCTCTCAGGCCACGCAGGCCCTGGACGCGACTACCCAAGCTTGGAAGCAGTCGATTAATCAGGCGATGAGCGACAACAACTTAGAGCGGGCGGAAGCAAGATTGCTGGAAGCGGAGAACGTATTTGGTTCTGACCCGGAACTCACCGTGCTCTCGCTGCGACTACAAAATCGTTTTCGCGCCGAACGACTGTTGCTCAGCACCCAATCCTTGCTGCGCAGCAGCGGATTGTCCGATGAGGCCAGTGCCGCAGCAGCTGTGCAGGCCTTCGAGGAAATACTGCGTATTTCCCCAGATCATGCAGCAGCTGCTGCGGGTCTTACCGAAATCAGCAAGCACTACGGGGAACTCGCTGCCTCGGCTGCACAGGACGGTGAGGTTGCCGAGGCGATCCGCCTGCTACAGCGGGCAACAGCAGCGCGCAGTGATTTGCGGGAACACGATCAGGTGCGGACACTGATTTCACAGGCCACATCGATTCAAAGCGCCATTGCCGACCTTTTGGCGCGCGCGGATTCGCAAATCGCCAATGGCCGGTTGATGGCCGAAGGCGATGGTAGCGCCGCGCAACTCTTCTTACAGGTGCTCGCAACGGATCCAGATAATGACGGCGCCATGCAGGGTTTGCTGCAAATCACCACAACAGTGATTGCGCAAGCACAGCAATTGCTCGAGCAGGGAGCCATCGGTAGCGCCCAAGCCATGCTGGATTTAGCCGAAGCCGAGGGCTTGAACGCAACACCAATCGCCAGCATGCGAGAACGAATTGATAGCGAAATTACACGTCGGCGCCAAATTGCTGTTGGCCTTGAGCAGGCAAGCGTTTTGTTTGACCAAGGTTTTATCACTGCACCCGAGGAGAACAATGCGGTATCACTACTGCGCGATGTGCTGCGGCTTGACCCAGGCAATGAACAAGCCAATGCCCAGTTACGCCAGTGCGCGAATCGTCTTGCGCAAGTGGCAGCTCAGGCTAAGGAAGTCGGCATGCTGATTCAGGCTCGCGCCTATCTCGCGTTGGCGCTGTCTATACGACCAGAGGTCGCGCAATGGCAGGCGTGGGAGCAAGCGTGGTAGCTCGCTGGTTCGTTGCATTTACGCTAACCCAATTCTATATTCCGGCGGCGCTAGCCCTGCGAGCCGAAATGGAGCTAGGCACAAATAATTGAGGCACGACATATGGTAGACATTCCCTATCGCCGCGAGCTGGAATTCAGCTACGGAACCGTTGCGCATATTGCGCCAGGCATTCGTCGGGTGATTGCCAACAATCCCGGACCCTTTACCTTTCACGGCACAGGCACATACATCCTTGGCACTGGGCAAGTTGCGGTGATCGATCCGGGTCCGGACGACGAGGCTCATATCGACGCCATTCTCAATGCCCTAGACGGTGAAGAGGTAAGCCATATTTTGGTCACCCACACCCACATGGATCATTCTCCCGGGTGCCGCTTGTTACAGGCAAAAACCGGCGCGCCGACCTACGCCTATGGACCTCATGGCGCCGGCAAAATGGAACAGGGTGTGCAGGTCGAAGAGGGTGGCGACATGGACTTTGACCCCGACCATCTCGTCAAACATGGCGACATCATTCGCGGTAAGGACTGGACTGTCGAGTGCGTCTATACCCCAGGCCATACGTCGAATCACCTATGCTTTGCGTTACAGGAACAAAAAGCCCTATTCACTGGTGACCATGTGATGGGCTGGTCTACCAGCATCATATCGCCACCAGACGGCGACATGGCGGCCTACATGGATAGCCTGCAGCTGCTGTTGGATCGAGATGATGAGGTTTACTGGCCAACCCACGGGCCTTCCATCATTGACCCGAAGACGCATGTTCAGGCTTACATCGACCACCGCCTTGATCGCGAGCGGCAGATCATAGAGTGCATCAAGCAGGGTACCCATCACATCCGTGAAATGGTGCCGCTGATGTACAAAGACACACCAGAATTTATGTATCCGGCTGCTGCGCGGAGCGTTTTGGCGGCGATGGAAAACCTGGTGCGAAATCAGCAGGTGCGCGTGGGAGGTGAGGGTGATGGGACTTCCATGGGCATGGATAGCGCCTACGATCTTGCTTAGCGCTCGGCGGTCAAAATCGGCTCCTGTCGATCAGTGTGATTGTCGCCTTCGTTAGCCAGGGGCAGGCGAATGACGAAGGCGACACCACTGGCATCGGCCAAGTTCACAGCAGACACCGTGCCGCCATGATGCTCGGCGATAATGCGCACGACATGCAGGCCGAGTCCAAAGTGCAGACGATTGTCTGGTCCACGATGGCTAACCATTGAATCGAAAATGGAGTTCAGCCGCTCTTCGGACAATGCAGCGCCACGATTGGCGACGACGATCTGTAGCAAGTCGCCATAACATTCTAGCTGTACGCGAATAGGCGTACCGGCACGGTGAAAGTCGACGGCGTTGTCGATGAGTTTGTCGAGCATTTGCTCGATGCGAAAGTCTGATACCAGGGCATGTGCCGGGGCAGGGCTGCCCTTGTACTGAAACGTTACGCCGACATGCGTAGACCCACAGTTGGCGACATAACTTGCCAATAATTCATTAAGATCAATATTCTCAAGTTCTTCTGCCTCTAACGCTTCTTCTAGGTTGGCCGCATCAGCCAAATTCTGAACGATGGAACCGATCCGATTAACACCGCGCTTGGCACTTTCTAGGTACTTGCTGTCGTCGATATCTGGGTGTTCCTCCGCCAAGTTTTGCAGCGAGGTACTCAATGTGTTCAGCGGGTTATTGATCTCGTGTCGCAGGGTTCGCGGCATATTCTCTAAAAAGCCGTTGTGCTGCTTTAGCTTCTCCAGCATGTTGGAAACGCTTCGGGCGAGGTCGCCGATTTCATCGCCCGCATTCATCTCATTCAACAAGCCGCCGCGACGCAGCCTTCCTCGTACATCGATAGCCGCAGAGGCCTCTCGACGCAGGTTGCGAATACGCCAAGCAAGTCGCCCTGCGAACGCGATCAAGGCCAAAAAGATGGCAAACAAGCTCAGCAGAGATAACAGCAGTACTTGCTCTAATGCCGT
>SHAE01000085.1 GCA_004213835.1 OM182 bacterium
ACCTCGCCTTAATCGGAGTGTCTGACGTCCACGAGCTGATCGCTTGGGACTATCGACCCGACGCAGAACATAACCCCGGCCATCGCCCGGTAACCCTAGTGCTCGCCACAGAAAGCTCGGCGGAAGGCATGAAAGAAGCCCTTTTCGCCCGCCGCACCATTGTCTGGTGGAAAGATGTGCTGATTGGACGGCAGCCCCACCTTGACGCGCTGCTCAAGGCATCGCTGAGCATCGAGTCGGTTGAGAGAACGCCTTGGGCGATCCGAGTGAACATTCGCAACGTGTCAGATGCGCCATTTAAGCTGGTAGAGCGATCTGGTGCGCCGCTTACCGGTCAAACTGGGTTGATTGAGATTGCTGCGAACGCCACCACCGGTATCACCATGAATGGTGCAAACCCCAATGCCCCGATCACGCTGACCTTTGATGTGCTCAACGCTTTGATCGCACCGGACACACCGGCGCGTATCACGCTCACAAACCAATAGCCTGCATCGATCTGCGCGGCCTATGACCCAACTCGACCACATCATGTACGCCTGCCCAGATTTACAGGCAGGCATCGACGAGATTTACGCACTCACCGGGGTCATGCCAGCCATGGGCGGTTCCCACCCCGGTGTTGGCACCTGTAACGCGCTACTCTCTCTGGACAACCATCAGTATCTGGAGATTATCGCACCAGACCCGGCGCAAGACCTTGAGGGCACCACGGGGCAACTGCTGCTCGATCATGGCGGCAACGGCATTCGCAGCTGGGCGATTGCCTGCGATTCGCTGACAAAGGTCGCAACCTTGGCCGCGGCAAGAAATATCACTACCAGCGACATCATCGACATGAGTCGCACCACCCCCGATGGCATCAAGCTCGCTTGGCAGCTGTTGTTTTTAACCGACCCGCATATGCCATTTTTTATCGACTGGCTGAAATCGCCGCATCCGGCACTCTCTACACCCACCGGATGCCAACTCAAATCCTTTCACATCAGCGCTACAGAGGCTGAAACCTATCAGGATTTTCTGGCAGATCTCGCGCTGCCCATCACCGTTACAGCCGGAGCAAATGCCTTTACCGCGGAACTTGAAACGCCTAAGGGAACCGTACTGCTCAACAGCTGGTAAGGCGTCAACATAAGGCGCCATCATAGGGGGCCAGGAGCCCTCCCACCCTCGCACTGATGTATGATGCGTGCGCGGAGCTGGCGGCCACTTGCTGCATGTAAGTGATCTGCCCAGCCAGAATCTTGGAGAGAAATATGACCCAGCAAACCCCTGTACTGGTTGGCGTGAGCCACCTTGAGCAACGTTTTACCGATTTTGACAGCGCCAAAGAACCCATTGAGCTGATGATTGAGGCGGTCAAACAGGCCGCGCAGGATGCAGGGTCCAGCGCACTGCTTGATGCTTCTTCCGTGCGGGTCATCAAGGGTATTTGGCCGTATCAAGATCCGGCTCGCGCGGTGGCCGAGGCCATCGGTTGCGCCAATGCCGAGTCGGTGATGTCACCCTTCGGCGGCAATTTTGTGCAAGCCGTGATGAATCAAAGTGCCCTAGACATTCAATCGGGTCAGCACGACATCATCGTTTTGACTGGCGCAGAATGCGGCAACTCCCAAGCCAAGGCCGCCAAGGCTGGTCACGATTTGGGCTGGGCGGAGCTGCCCGGCACGCCAGACCGACTGATTGGCGTGGACAAAGACATGCGCCACGACGCCGAGATTGCCATACGGCTGGGCCGACCGATTCAAATCTATCCCATCATGGAAGTGGCACTGCGCCATGCGGCGGGTCTATCGGTTGATGCGCACCTTGAGCGTATTTCGAATATCTGGGCGGGCTTTAGCAGCGTTGCTGCCAGCAACCCCAATGCGTGGATACGTGAGGCAAAGAGTGCTGAAGAGATTCGCACCATCTCCAACATCAACCGGCCGGTATCCTTCCCCTACCCCAAATTGATGAACTCCAATAACGGCGTAGACCAAGCAGCAGCGCTAATTTTGGTGTCTGAGGAAAAAGCCAAGGCGCTAGGCATCCCGCGGGAGAAATGGATTTATCCTTGGGCAGGCACTGACGCACAAGATCACTACTACTTTTCCCATCGCGATAACTTCCACAGCTCTCCGGCCATTCGCTTCGCTGGGGGCAAGTGTTTGGAACTCTGCAGTATGAGCGCCGATGATCTCGACTTGGTCGATGTCTACAGCTGCTTTCCGAGCGCCGTGCAGATCGCTTGCCAAGAACTGGGCATTGATACCAATCGCCAACTGACTGTTACTGGCGGTCTGACATTTGCCGGTGGTCCGCTGAATAACTATGTCATGCACTCCATCGCGCGTATGGCCCAACTGCTGCGCGACAATCCCGGCAAGCGCGGCATGATCACCGCGAACGGTGGCTACATCACCAAGCATGCCTTTGGCATCTACTCAAGCGAGGCACCGGCGCAGCCTTTCCAACACGCCGACCTGCAGGAGCAAGTAGACGCCACGCCCAAACGCGAGGTGGTCATCGGTCATCAAGGCAAGGGCGTGGTTGAAAGCTATAGCGTCATGTACGGCCCACAAGGCGTCACCAAGGGCTTTGTCGCCACGCGCCTTGACGACGGTCGCCGTGCATGGGGCATATCCGAGGACGCTGGCTTGCTGCAGAGCATGACGGAAGAAGAGTATTGCGGGCGCGAGGTAAGTCTTGCCGATCACGTGGCAACCTTTTAGGCCGTGACCGAGCCGCAGCGTTCAGCACCGATCAAGGGTTATCCCGCCGGATTAGGGCGCCGTCTGGGCGCCATGCTGTATGACAGTCTGCTGATTCTTGCGCTGTTTTTTTTGACCGGCTTTATCTGGGTTCCCCTAAGCGGAGATGTCGCTACCGGACCGCTGTTTCAGCTCACCCTAGTGGCGGAGATTGTCGCCTTCTTTGGCTACTTCTGGCGCAAACAAGGTGAAACACTGGGCATGCGCGCGTGGAAAATACGCGTGGTCGATGGAGCTGGCGAGCTACCAAGCTGGCAACAGATCCTGCTGCGATTGCTCGTGGCGCCAGCGTCGTTGGCTGCCGTCGGCATCGGCTATGCTTGGCTATACCTCGGCGACAACAAACAAACTTGGCATGACAAGCTCAGCGGCACCTTTGTCGTGCACCTACCGGACCGCGAATAACGCTCACCACCAGCTTGCCCCGCAACCTTCTCAAGTCTGCGACACAATAGATCCATAACCACGATCAAGGTAATCTTGCGCCCCTCAAACTGTGCCGATAGCAGCCAATCAAAGCCTAACGCACTGAACCAGACATCGATCCATTCGGGAAAAGAACCACCATGAATTACGCCGCCGCTAACAGTGATCTTGCCGCTCTGCGCACCCCATGCCTTGGCACCAGTCTGGCTATGGCCAAACGATTGGCGAGGGCCACGGGCAATACTGCCACGCTGAACCGCGCCATCACGGACTTCAAAGATCAAAGCGGTGAAACCCTGACGGTTAATCTCGACGGCCCGGTTGCCCGCGTGATCATTCTCGGCGGTGCAGAGGAATGCAGCCCGGCTCAATATCGCAAAATGGCCACGCAGCTCGCGCAAAAACTCACCGCCATGAACATCGCTCAGGCTGCTGTTCATCTGCTTGGCACCAAGGTCAAGGGCCATAACATTGCATGGAAAGCACAGGCGCTGATGCAGGCCCTCAGCCACGCCAGTTACCGATTCAACAACTACAAGAGCAAACCCAAGCAGCCGGTGAGCGTAAAGCGTGTTCGGTTGTTGGCATCACAGAGCGACCAAAAAGCCCTACGCGCGGCGATCAAGCTCGGCGCTGCGCTGGATGAAGGTTTGACGTTGGCAAAGGATTTGGGCAACGAACCTTCCAATGTTTGCACGCCGACCTACCTACTCAATCAGGCGCGCAAAATGGCGCGCTCGAAAGAAGTCACGCTGACCGCCCTCGATGAGAAAAAAATGCTCAGTCTCGGCATGGGTGCCTTTATGTCGGTTTCTCAAGGCAGCGATCAACCGGGCAAGATGATCATTCTGCGCTACAACGGTGGCAAAAAAGATGAGGCGCCCATCGCCTTGGTGGGTAAGGGCATTACCTTCGACACCGGCGGCATCTCACTCAAGACACCACCAGGCATGGACGAAATGAAATTCGACATGTGCGGTGCAGCCGCTGTGTTGGGTGCTACCAAGGCGGCCATCGAAGCCAAGCTACCCATCAACATCGTCACCGTGGTTGCGGCGGCAGAGAATATGCCCAGCGCTCGCGCCACTCGGCCAGGCGATATCGTCACGTCCGCTTCGGGGCAGACCATTGAGATTCTCAATACCGATGCCGAGGGTCGCTTGGTTCTCTGCGATGCGCTGACCCACGTACAAAACTACAAACCCAAGGCCATTATCGACGTTGCCACCCTGACCGGTGCCTGCATCATGGCGCTGGGCAGCCACGCCAGCGGTTTATTCGCCAACGATGATGAACTGGCCGATGCTATTACCGAAGCTGGCGAAGCCAGTGGCGACCGGAGCTGGCGCTTGCCGTTATGGGACGAGTATCAAACCGGCCTGAACACCAATTTTGCCGACATGGCCAACGTTGGCGGACGCGGCGCTGGCAGTGTCACCGCGGCGTGTTTTTTGTCGCGCTTTGTCAAAGGCCAAAAATGGGCGCATATGGATATCGCCGGCAGCTCCTTTCACCAAGGCGGGGCCAAGGGATCAAGTGGGCGTCCCGTGGCCCAGCTGTTTACCTACCTCGTCGCGCAAAGCGGCCTGAAGTAAGGGCCGCTAGGGCATATGACTCGGGTCGATTTTTATCAGCTACCGGACAAAGATCTGGATGCTAGCTTGCGCTTCGCCTGCCGGCTCTGTTTGAAAGCGCTGGGCAGTAATATGCCTGTGCACATACGGGTCGATGACCAGCCGCAGGCGCAAGCCGTGGACGATCTGATGTGGGATTACCCAAAACATCGTTTGGTACCCCATGCGATCATCGACGGCGACGCAGACCCCAAGGCTCATGATGCAGCGCGGAGCAACCATCCGGTGCATATTGGCTGGCAAGAGCCCGCTCACGATACAGGCCTGCTGATCAACTTGGGCAACGACGTGCCAAGCTTCTTTGGTCGCTTTGATCGCGTCGCGGAAATCATCGTCGAAGAAAGCAAAACCTTGCGGCGGGAGCACTACAAGTTTTATCGCGAACGCGGCTACCCCTTGCACCACCACGCCCTCGAAGATTGGGATCAATAGACCGTTACGCACTATCAGAGTCACCATGGACAACAACTTTAATCCCCAAGCCATCGAACAGAGCCTTTACGCGCACTGGGAGAAAGAGGCCTTTTTCAAAGCGAATGACAGTGGCGAGGGTTACTGCATCTTGATTCCGCCTCCTAACGTCACTGGCACGTTGCACATGGGCCACGCCTTTAATCAGACCCTCATGGACACCCTGATTCGCTATCAGCGCATGCAGGGCGCCGGCGCGCTGTGGCAAATGGGCACCGACCATGCGGGTATCGCGACACAAATGCTGGTGGAGCGCCAACTGGCTGACGAAAACCTTAATCGGCACGCTCTGGGGCGAGACAAATTCATCGACCGGGTTTGGGCGTGGAAGGAAGAATCCGGCGGCACAATCTCCAAGCAAATTCGTCGCATGGGGGCCAGCATCGACTGGTCCCGCGAGCGCTTCACCATGGACGATGGCTACGCCAATGCGGTGCAGCAGGTATTTATCAGGCTATTCGATGAAGGCCTTATTTACCGCGGCAAGCGGCTGGTGAATTGGGACCCGGCACTGGGCACGGCCATTTCCGATCTGGAGGTGGAGAACAACGAAGAACAAGGCCATCTGTGGCACTTTCGCTATCCGCTGGCCGACGGCGCGAAGACCCTGGATGACAAAGACTACCTGGTGGTTGCCACCACCCGGCCTGAGACCATGCTCGGCGATACCGCCGTCGCGGTACATCCTGAGGACGAGCGCTATGCGCACTTGGTAGGCCAGCACATCATGCTGCCCTTGGTTGGCCGCAAAATTCCCGTGATTGCCGACGACTACGTCGACCGCGAATTCGGCACCGGCTGCGTCAAGATCACACCCGCCCATGACTTCAACGACAACGAAATGGGCGCCCGCCATGATCTGCCGCTGATTAACATTTTCACCGCAGAAGCGGCGATTAACGATGCCGCTCCCGAGGCCTATCAGGGTATGGACCGCAGCGTTGCCCGCAAACAAATCGTCAAAGACCTGGATGCCCTTGGGCTGCTGGATGAAATCAAGGATCACAAACTCATGGTGCCTCGGGGCGACCGCTCTAACGCCGTCATCGAGCCGCTACTGACCGACCAGTGGTTTGTGAAGATTGCACCCTTGGCGGAACCCGCCATCGCAGTGGTTGAAAACGGCGACATTCAATTTGTGCCCAAGCAGTACGAGAACACTTACTTCGCATGGATGCGCGACATCAAAGACTGGTGCATTAGCCGCCAGCAATGGTGGGGCCATCGCGTACCGGCGTTTTACGATGAGGCAGGTAACGTCTACGTTGCAGAAGACGAGGCCAGCGCACGCAGCAAATACGACTTGGCCGACGATTTGGTGCTGAGCGAAGACGACGACGTGTTAGAGACGTGGTTTTCCTCTGCCCTATGGCCTTTTGCCACCCTGGGGTGGCCGGAGGAGACCCCTGAGCTCGCACGCTTTTTGCCGACAAATACGCTGATCACCGGCCATGACATCATCTTCTTTTGGGTCGCACGCATGATCATGATGACCCTGCATTTCACCGGCAAAATTCCTTTTCAGACCGTCTACATTCACGGCCTGATCAAGGACGCTGAAGGCCAGAAGATGTCGAAAACCAAGGGTAATGGCCTCGACCCTTTAGATTTTATCGACGGCATCGATCTGGAAAG
>SHAE01000086.1 GCA_004213835.1 OM182 bacterium
TGATCTCCGCGAAAGACTTATGTTGGGTCTTCATCTTGCGATAAATCGAGTAGATGTTTTTCTGTCGGCCAATGACCTCTGCCACGATACCTTCGCGATTCAAGGCAGCGGCAATGGCGGTTTGCACTTCGTCCACCATGGCCTTGCGGTTGCCTCGCGCGTCCACCACAGCCTGCGCGATGCGCTGGGATCGCAGCGGATAAAGTGCACGAAAGGCCAGCTCCTCCAGTTCGCTTTTGATCATCTGCACCCCAAGGCGGTTGGCGATGGGGGCATAAAATTCAATGGTCTCCCGGGCGATGCGCTTGCGCTGGGCATCAGACATCACCCCAATGGTGCGCATGTTGTGCAGCCGATCTGCCATCTTGACCATGATGACGCGAATGTCCTTGGCCATGGCCATGGCCATCTTCTGAAAATTCTCGGCTTGGGCTTCGTCGCGGCTGGCGAATATTTTGCTTAGCTTGGAAACGCCATCCACCATATCAGCCACAGAAGCACCGAACAGCTCACTTAAGCCTGACCGGTTGATTTCGCTGTCTTCGATGACGTCGTGGAGTAAGGCGGCCATCAATGACTGATGGTCCATATTCATATCGGCCAAGATTTGGGCGACGGCCATGGGGTGGGTAATGTACTCGTGCCCAGTACGGCGAGTTTGTCCTTCGTGGGCTTTGCGCGCGTAGTCGTGGGCGGCTTTGACGAGGTCGATTTCCTCGTCTTTTAGGTAGGTAAGCTTGGCAACAAGAGAATCAATGGTGGCTGGGGCCGCGACATCAGGTCGTTTGGCCTCAGCCGCCAGCTGGGCGACAAAGTATGACTCTTGGTGAGCCTCAGTCTGCTGCAGGCTCATCGTCTCCCAGCGGGCCCGCGCTCAAGTTTGAGACGCTGAAGTCTGTATTGACCTCTTCATCATCGGGTGAGATTTCTTGGCTATCCAACAGTTCGTGGCTCATGACGCCCTTGGCAATCTCACGCAGTGCGATGACCGTTGGCTTGTCGTTCTCTTCATCGACAAGTGCCTCGGTATTGTAGTTGCGCAGCGCTCTGGCGCGCCGGCTCGCAAGCATGACCAAGTCAAATCGGTTATCAACATGATCTAAACAATCTTCGACGGTAATTCGGGCCATGAAAAATCTCGTATTAGGTGCCTGAAACGGGCAGCGAGAATACATACTGCCCTATATAAGTACAAGATCGCAGGGGTTTATCCATCAAAATGCACCAGTGTCTGCACGGCCTGGTGCTGCAGCTGCACGTCTTTTTGCAGTCGCATGGTGCGCACGATGGCGACAAAATCCTGCACTGCGGTATCGAAGTCTTCATTAACCACTAAGTAGTCAAAGTGCTTGGCTTGGGACATGTCGAGTCTGGCTTCGCTGAGCCGTTTGGCGATGCTTTCCTGAGTATCTTCACCTCGCGAGGTCAGGCGCTGCGCCAGAGCTTCGACTGAGGGTGGCAAAATAAAGATGCTGATGGCTTGAGGCATGGCCTGCCTAACCTGCTGCGCGCCCTGCCAATCAATCTCCAGAATGACGTCTTGGCCTTGCTCGCGCTTGTTGGCCACCTCGGCCTTGGATGTGCCGTAGCGCTTACCGAACACATTGGCGTGTTCGAGAAACGCTGCATCGTCGATCATTTGCGAAAATCCGTCGTCGCTGACGAAGTGGTAGTTTTTGCCGTCTACCTCACCGCCTCGTGCAGGCCGCGTGGTATGACTGACAGCAACAACAAGCTGTGCATCGGCGGCGAGTGCTGCATTGACGATTGACGTTTTGCCCGCCCCTGAGGGCGCTGATACGAGGAAAAGGTTGCCAGTATGCATAGTGATCTTATGTATTTTTCTTTCTCACCTTTGCGCTCCGTGTCGGCGCCATCCCCAAGTTCTTACTCAGATCAATGGCGACGAGAGCGTGAGATTATTGTTGGGTTCAGTGTAATCGAGGTAGGCGCCCAATGCCCAGTCGCAGCGCTGCGGTCGGGCAAGCGGCTGAGGGGCTCACTCCATGTTTTGCACCTGTTCGCGGATTTGCTCAATGATCACTTTTAGCTCAATCGAGGCGGCAGAGGTCTCGGCGCAAACCGACTTTGCACCCAAGGTATTGGCTTCGCGATTAAGCTCTTGGGTTAAGAAATCCAGTCGACGCCCGTGGGGGCCTTGGCCATTGATCAGTTCCAAACTCTGAGTGACATGAATGCGCAGTCGATCCAGTTCCTCGCGTATGTCCGCCTTTTGCGCCAGCAGCACCACCTCTTGAGCGAGCCGCTCTGGCTCGATCTTCGTCGTCAGCTCGTCAACGCGCTCCTGTAGTTTCTGGCGCTGCAAGGCGGGTAGCGACTGGGCGAGGGGTTCGAGTTGCTCAAGCTGGGCACTTACCTCCTGCAACGCGCGCCGCACAATGCTCTGCAGCTTGCTACCTTCCTCAGCACGGGCGGCGATGAGTTGTTCTAAGCCCTGCTCAAAGAGTGCAGTGGCGGCTTGGGCCAGATCGTTTATGGCTGCGCCGGATTGACTCAACACCCCCGGCCAAGCCAGTAGCTCGTTTTGCGATAACGGTGTGGCTTGAGGTGCTTTTTGCGCAATCACCTGAGCGCTGGTCAGCACCGCTTCAAGCAAGGACTCGTTCACCGCCAAGGTGCCGTCGGTCACCTGAGATTCGAGTTTAAGGCTGGCGTCGAGCTTGCCGCGGGTCAGTGCCTGCCTTGCCGAGTCGCGCAGTGACTGCTCAATGCTCCTAAGCGCCTCAGGTAGCCGAAATGTGGTTTCTAAGAATCGTTGGTTGACCGTGCGCAGCTCCCACACCAACAGAAACTCCGGTGACTTATGCTCAACGGTGGCAAAGCCAGTCATACTAAAAACATTACTCATGGCGCCCCCAGCACGGTGAAAAAAACTTCGCTAAAAAAGTGCTCGTCAAAAAATGATCGTTGCAGCGGCCATACTAACGCATTCGCTGGGTGGCTCAGGCCTTGCCTGCGCAAATATCTGCGGCGCATCTATTGTGTCATCCGGCGAACTCACTTAGCGTTCCCCGGCTGCCAGCAGCAGTGACTTTTTACCGACGCGGCATGCAACAACAAGTATGCAAAAACAAGGAAGACCCTATGCGACCTAGCGGCCGAGCCAACAACGAGCTGAGAGAGATTCGCTTCACCCGACAGTTCACCAAGCATGCGGCGGGTTCGGTGCTGGTGGAGTTTGGCGATACCAAGGTGATTTGCACCGCTTCAGTAGAGAATTCAGTGCCGGGGTTTTTGCGCGGCCGTGGCGAAGGATGGGTCACCGCAGAATACGGCATGCTACCTGGCGCGACGAATACCCGTAACGATCGCGAAGCGGCTCGAGGCAAACAGAATGGGCGGACAGTAGAAATTCAGCGGCTTATTGGCCGGTCTCTGCGCGCCATGGTTGATATGAAAAAACTTGGCGAACGCACCATACGCATCGATTGCGATGTAATTCAGGCAGATGGTGGCACGCGTACCGCATCCATTACCGGCGGCGCTGTGGCCTTGGCCGATGCGCTCGGCAAAATTCCCGCCGCAGACGCCTTGATCGGGTTCGTGTCGTCGGTGAGTGTGGGGATCTATAAGGGCACGCCAGTATTAGATCTCGATTATGCCGAAGATTCGAACGCTGAAACGGATATGAATGTGGTGCGCCTTGGTGGTGGTTTTATCGAGCTGCAGGGCACTGGCGAAGCTGCGCCCTTTACCAAAACAGAACTGGCGTCGCTGATTGAGTTGGCAGAAAAAGGCACCGAAGAGCTGCTGCAGCTGCAGCAGGCGGCCCTGACAGCAAGCAACCTGACAGCAGACCGTTAGGCAAATGAATGCTGGCCATGCCCGGCGCAGAGATCGAGAGCAATTTACATGACAGACAAGCAGAACTTTATCGAGTTCCTCGTCAGCCAAGATGTGCTGAAGTTTGGCACGTTTACGTTAAATTCTGGGCGCCAAAGCCCGTACTTCTTCAATCTCGGCTCGGTCTCCTCCGGCGCGGCCTATGCGCGGCTTGGAGCTGCATACGCTGACGCGGTGCTGCAGTCGGGTATTGAATTCGACCTGATTTTCGGGCCCGCCTACAAAGGCATTCCCATTGCCGTTGCCACCTCGCTGGCCCTCGCGGAACGCGGTGTCGATGTGGGGGTGGCCTATAACCGCAAGGAAGCCAAGGACCATGGCGAGGGCGGCTTGCTGGTGGGAGCACCGGTCGCAGGTCGGGTGTTAATGCTCGATGACGTGCTTACCTCAGGCAAGGCCATACGCGGTGCAGCGGCGTTAATTCGCGCACAGGACGCTGACATTGCGGGCGTGGTGATTGCGCTGGACCGTGCGGAAGTCATGGCAGATGCGGGTCAAACTGCGGTGGCGGGTTTGGCCAACGAGCTGGGGTCACCAGTGGTCAGTATTGCTCACGTCAGTGATGTGCTTGACTATCTACAGCGTATAGACGCTCATTCAGAAGCCTTGCAGGCCATGAGTGCCTATACCCAACAGCACTGCGCCCTTTAAGACTCGCTGGGTGCTTCGTCTGTCGTTTCGTTTGCGTCGCCGAATACGCCTTTGCGGATAACAAGCCAACTCGCCTGCCAATCAGCAGTCGGGCTTTGTTTGAAGTCACTGCGCACAAATTGAACGATTTGGCCTTCCACCAAGGTCATCAAAACTCTGGCCAATATCGTCGGTTGGTTACCCGGCAAGGGATCCGTCTCAAGGGTTAGCTCGCGTAAAATTGTCCGTAGCTGCGTTTCGATGCGATGCAGGAGCTGTCGCATGCGACCGCGCAGACGATCGGTTTCACCCTGTAGTACATCGCCGACGAAGAGTCGAGCAAAGCCTGGGTTGCGTTCCACAAAGGTTAAAACCAAGAGCGCGATGTCGTGACATTTAGCCTCGTGAGTGCGGGGCTCCTTGGCGATTACCGACATGCGCGAGAACAACGTGTCCTCGATGAACTCAATCAGGCCTTCGATCATCTTCGCCTTGCTGGGGAAGTGTCGATACAGGGCGGCCTCAGACAGACCAACCTCTTGAGCGAGTTTGGCGGTGGTGATTTTGCCGCCGGGGTTGGACTCCAGCATGCGCGCCAGCGCCTGCAGAATTTCAGGTTTTCGGCTGGCTCTAGGCATGGTCTGACTGGGCGCTGAGAATTTGCGTGCCGACACCGGAATCGGTAAAGACTTCGAGCAACAGGGCATGTGGCACTCGACCATCGACAATGGTGACGCTGTTGACCCCACCAGACACGGCATCCAAGGCGCACTCCACCTTAGGCAGCATGCCTTCGCTGATGGTGCCGTCCGCAATCAGCGCTTCAACCTCGGCTTTATTCAGTGAGGAGAGGGTGGCGTTGTCTGCGTCGAGAATGCCTGGAGTGTTGGTGAGCAGTACCAGCTTCTCGGCGTTCAGGGCCCCAGCAATGGCGCCGGCTACAATGTCAGCGTTGATGTTGTAGGACTCACCGTCTTTGCCCACCCCCACCGGCGCGATGACCGGAATGAACTCGGACTGTACCAAGGTGTTGAGCACGTCCACGTGAATGTTAGTAATACTGCCAACATGGCCAATATCAATAATCTCCGGTGCGCTGGCACCGGCATCGTTCGAGGCGATGGTCATGGGCATTTTTTCTGCCTGAATGAGGTTGCCATCCTTGCCGGTGACACCAACTGCGCGACCGCCATGCGTATTGATGAGCGAGACGATGTCGGGATTGACCAGCCCGCCGAGCACCATTTGCACCACGTCCATGGTGGCGGAATCGGTCACACGCATACCGTTTACGAATTCCGATTCGATATTCAGGCGCGACAACAGCTCACCGATTTGAGGCCCACCGCCGTGCACGACGACGACGTTGATACCCACCAATTTCATCAGCACGACATCGGCTGCGAAGCTGTCTTTGAGCGCAGCCTCGGTCATGGCGTTACCGCCGTATTTGATGACCACAGTCGTGCCATGAAAGCGGCGAATGTAGGGCAGCGCTTCGGTCAGTACCTGGCTGGTGATGTTGTCCTTGGATGCGGTCATAGCGCGCTCCATGCTCCTTCGATCTCAAATGAACCTGCACCTAGGATGCAGGCGCTTGGCACGCTCATAAAAATGCTAATGAACTGTCTACTCTTTGTAGCTGGGTTTGGAAGAGGGTTTGAATCTGCTGTAGATCCGCCTCGGTGTCCGCCTCAAAGCGCAGTGATAGCACTGGGCTCGTGTTAGAAGGACGAATCAGCCCCCAACCGTTGTCGAAGTCCACCCGGATGCCGTCGATTAGGGTGATCTCGCCGCTGCCGAAATCGCCCACCTGTGCGAGCTGTTGCATGACCGCGAATTTGTGTTCTTCGCTGGTTTGAATTTTGATTTCAGGCGTTGTCACGGTGACCGGATACTTGGCAAAGCATGCATCGGCGGTAGCGGTGGTTTGACTGAGCAACTGCAGCAGTCGACCCGCCGAGAAGATCGCGTCATCAAAGCCATACCAGTGCTCAACAATGCACAGGTGGCCACTGAATTCACCTGCCAGCGGTGACTGGGTTTCTTTGATCTTGGCCTTGATATGGGAATGCCCGGTTTTCCACATCAGCGGTTCACCGCCTGCCTCGCGAATGACCTTGGGCAGATAGCGGCTACACTTTACGTCGAAAATGATGGTCTCGCCGAGATGTCGAGGGCATATGTCTTCGGCAAAAAACATCATCAGCTTGTCTGGCCAGATGATCTCTCCCTGAGGCGTGACCACGCCTAAGCGGTCGCCATCGCCATCGAATGCCAGGCCTACGTCGGCGCCGGTCTCTTTCACCTTGGTGATGAGATCCTGCAGATTTTCTGGTTCAGCCGGGTCCGGGTGATGATTCGGGAAGTTACCGTCCACCTCGCAAAACAGCGGTGTCA
>SHAE01000087.1 GCA_004213835.1 OM182 bacterium
CATACGATCGTGCAGCCGCTCTAGCTCGACCATACTTGGGTCAGCGTCCTGCGCGACAAACCAGCGCACTCCGCGCTCCACCCGCGCCACATTGTGCAAACCACAGCGCGCAAATATATCGCTGGCCTTGCTCGACCATGGCGAAATGGTGCCGCTGCGAGGCAGCACTGTGGTCAGTCGTTTGCCCTGCCTCACGGGCCGCTCAAGGGTCGGCCCATATGTCAGCAGTGTGTTTACTTGGTTGAGATCGTCCTGACTCAGCTCCCCACCCAGCTGCAGTAGGTGCACAAATTCCGCGTAAACCACCGTCGGGATATCGGCTTGTATCTTGGCGAGGGCGAACACTGACAGGGCTGCTGGGCCATTGAGTAACAAAGGGGGAAGCGAGGGTGGCGCAGAGTCGGAGGTCGCGTTCAAAGTGGCCGCCTGTAGCTGAAAAAGAAGCGGCCCATCATAAAGCAATGCCGCAGATCTTTAACGCTTAGCCGCAAAGAATCGACTCATTCGCTGCCCGCAAATCTCGCCCAACACCCCGTGGGTCAACGCAAATCGATGGTTGCTCGGGTGGGACTCCAAACAGGGGTGGCTTAGTACGGCGCCGGCCTTAGGTTCCAGCGCACCAAACACCACGCGCGCTACTCGCGCATGCACCAGCGCCCCGACACACATCAAGCATGGCTCAATGGTCACATAGAGTGTGCTCGCCGGTAACCGGTAGTTGCTCTGGGACTGGGCGGCTTGTCGTAGCGCCACGATCTCCGCATGCGCGGTGGGATCGAACTTACTGATCGGCTGGTTAAAGCCCTGGCCGATTACCTGTTCATCACGTACCAGCACCGCGCCCACCGGCACCTCGCCAGCTTCGCCGGCCTGATCAGCCAGTTGCAGGGCTTGATGCATAAAGGTCTCGTCTGGGCTGGCAGGCTGATCTAAGCCGGACGTTTGGTATTGACGAGCAAACCCCTGGGTCAATTGGCCCCACGGGCTGGCCCCAGCGCGAGCTTGATGATGCGCGAAGGCTTCGCCGTCGATGAAGGCTTCTTTGACGTGAAAGGTTAGCGGGTTGTCAGCACTCGGCCATACCTCGAAGGACAGGCAGCCGGTTTCTGCACGGGTCAGAGCAATATGCGCCACCAAGGCGGCTTGGGTGGCCTCAAGCTGATCTTGCGGCACCTGTATCGTGCCTTCCAGTGTCACCATGGTTACGTCCCGATATGCGGTATTAGCCGTCGAGGCCGCATACTACACCACGTGATTTCAAGCGCTTGCAGACAGTTTGCTCCAACGACACTTCATGCCATGCTTCGCCCCAACATTACTTAAGGGAGAGATACGTGAGCGAAGAACAAGCAGTCATCGTTGAGCGCCATGGCGGCGTCATGGTGATCACCCTAAACCGTCCCGAAGCCATGAACGCCATTAACGGGGCATTGTCGAATGGGTTATGGACGGCTATCCAAGAACTGGATGCGGACAACTCCTTGGTCGCCGGTGTGATTACCGGCAACGGTCGCGCTTTTTGCGCTGGTATGGACCTCAAAGCCTTCGCCCGCGGCGAAGACATCGGCCCACTCAATCAATTTGTCCGCTCCGGGGCAGAAAAGCCCCTGATCGCTGCGGTCAACGGCTTTGCGCTCGCCGGTGGTTGCGAAGTCATGCTGACCTGCGACCTTATTGTGGCCGCCAGCGACGCGAAGATTGGCATTCGTGAAGTTAAGGTTGGTCTTTTTGCCGCCGCTGGCGGCGTCTTTCGACTGCCATCGCGGGTGGGCTACGCCAAGGCCATGGAAATGGCCTTAACCGGTGAGCCGATCACGGCCCAAGAAGCGCTAGATGCCGGCCTGCTGAGCGAGATGACCGAACCTGGCAAGGCACTGGATGCTGCCATCGCGCTGGCCGAACGCATTGCCGAAAATGCACCGCTGGCGGTAAAGGCTTCCAAATCGCTGGTGCGCTCCGCAGCCATGGGTATTGAAGAAGACAAGCTCTGGGAAATGCAGGTGCCGCTGCAAAAATCGGTCTTTGCTTCCAACGATGCCAAGGAAGGCCCGGTGGCCTTTGCCGAGAAGCGCGCGCCAAACTGGACTGGCACCTAGCCCGAATAAGGCAAGGCAAAATCAGACCAAAAGAAAAGGGGCGCTAGCCCCTTTTTTTCTGCGCGGTGGTTTTGTGCGGAACGATTCGTACGGTTATTCGTGCTCTAGGCCATTCACCCAACCGATGGAGGCACTTTCTGGAATCGGCTGGTCATCCAAACATTCTATATTGATGCTGTATTGGCCAGGATCACGACGACGGCGATGGTGGGTATAAACCCCGCAGTTCGCGCAGAAGAAGTGTTCAGCGATACGCTTGTTCCATTGGTACAAACTGAGATGCTCTGCGCCAGCAAGCAGCGCAAAATCTGCGACCGGCACGGGTTTCATGATGATGCCCTTTTTGCGGCAAAGGGAGCAGTTGCAGCGGTATAGGCCGGTGCGCGGCGAATCCATTTTGACGGTAAATCTGACCGCCCCGCAGTGACAGCCGCCGACATAGTCTGACATCTCATTCCTCGCTACAGCGCCCCTCGAGCATGCTTCATCAGACGTTTGCCGCCTGCCAAGTCACGAGGCTTAGCCGCTGATAAAACCGCTGCCAACATTATCAGCAGATGGAAAGTTAGGGTACTAGCGAGGAATGCCTGGCGGCCAATGATCCGCTTGCTTGAGTGCTGCCAATTCCACCGTCGCTTCGGCAACCGCGGGATGGACGAAGTCCGCACACCCGGCCTGATAACTTGGCCGCTGCTGCAGCGCTGTCCAGTAAGCGTCAAGCACAGGCCGGTGATGTACCAACAGATGCAGCCAGTCGCCCTCGCGCAGCCGATCAAAAATTACCATCATGCCCACGTCGGCAAGCGTGAACTGATCACCGCAGATCCACGGCCCGCCGCTGCTCTCTAACTGCAACTCCAGCTCATGCAGATGCGCTGTCATGGCTTTGGCGGATCGATTGAGGACGCCGGCAACAGGCTTTAGCGTGAGGGTTTTCTGCAGTCCTCTGCGCTTCATAAGCAAAAAGAGCAATGCTCGCTTCTTGATACGGTGAAAGAGCAGTCCTTCGACAATTTTCGCTGTCGGGATCGATACCAACATGGCCGCAAAGATTGGCACGGTTAGCCCCGGCACTGCATTGCCCGCGGTTGCTTCCGGTGAGTCGATGGGGTCATCACCCAGCAGGGAGGTTTTGTGTACCCAGACATCCATCACCTGCCGCAGCTGTGCATCTTGCGGCACCAGCAAGCCGGTCTGATCAACCACTGACGCCACATAGTTCAGTTGTTCGTGAGATTCATAAACCGGATGAGCGTTATGCAGTAATACCGGCACCGTGGCAGCAGGATTGACCTTGAGAAATTCACGGCTGATGTTTTGATAGCTACCGGTCTCGATAAGATCGATAGCCACACTGTCGTAGTCCACGCCGTATTCCGCCAAACAAACCCGTATCTTTTTCGAGCAAAGTGAAAATGGGTTGTGGTAGAGCGTCCACTGCGCCGTAAACGGTAGGCTGATATCCGCCTGTAATCCCGGTGGCATCGGACGGGTTTGTCGCAATGCGCGTTCGCGCAAAAAAAGCGTTAGCCCCAGCAGGACTAAGGTGACAACACCCCCGGCAATCACGGTGCTTAGCGCCACTGGCATCGCCTACTGGCCGGGCATGCCATCTGGACCCCAATGCGTACCCATAAGGTCTGCGGGGCTGCGTTTATGCGAGCCAAAGGATTCGTTGAACAGATCGCCGTCGGTGAAGTGTTCAAGCATGAAGCCATTGGGGTCTTTCCAATAATCGAAGGTCTGGCTGCCCAAAATATGCTTGCCTACGCCAAAGGAATGCTGGTGCCCTGCCTTCTTCAGTTCATAGTGGCTTTGCATCAACACATCCCAGTTTGCCACCTCAAATGCCGCATGGTTGAAGTCTGCATGACCGGCGTTGATGAAAAATACCGTGTGGTGGTCCACATATTCCTCGCCACGATTACAGCGCGTAAAGGCCCCCAAGGTTTGTTCTTGACCGTCCTTGTCCATGACGATCTCATCAGAAATTAACAGCCCAAGCCGACGCTGATACCACGCAAAGGTCGCGCTGAAATCTTTGACCATGAGCACCACATGACCCAACCGTTTGACCAAACATTCAGGTGCCGCGAAGGCGACGCGCTCGCCGAGGCGCTGTTTCTCGACGCCATCGTTAAAGCCAGAGCGGCCGGCCACGGTAAGCGATGATGAATCGGCGATATCGGCAACCACTTCCACCGAAAAACCGTTGGGGTCGGTGAGACGGACAATCAGGCCGCCGCCGGGCAAGGGGTTGGGTTCAACCGGCGCGCCATCGATGGCCGCAATGTCGCGTAGCGCGGCTGCCGACTCGGCGGCAAAACCAACGCTGACGAAGGCGGGCTCGCTAGATTCCTCGGCCAGATAAATGTAGGGACTGCCATCCGTGCCTCGGGCCATGAGCAGGCGGTCTTCGATCTTGGTTTGAAATCCGAAATCGTCCAGAAACTTCTGCTGGGCGTGCAGATCTGTGACACAAAACCTGACATATAGAACGTCTTTGATCGCTGCCATGGTCCCCTCACGTTTAACTTGCCAATCGACAAGCAATATATAAAGTGCTCTGACGCGAAACAAGTTCTAATGTGCCGACAACATGCAAACTGCCAAGCAAATCACCACAGCGAACTGCGAACACAGGCTTCGAGATGCCCAGGCCACCAAGCTCAAATTGGTCAATGCAGCCCTGTTGGCCTTCTCCACACAAGGCTATGACGCCTCCTCCACTCGCAGTATCGAGACCAAGGCCGGCGTTAAACGGGGCCTGATCAACTACCACTTCGGCTCGAAAAAAGCGCTTTGGCAAGCCGCCGCCGAGCATTTGATGTCGATCACCGAGCGCGACCTTGGCACCGCCTTAAGTCATATGAATCAAATCGACGAAGCGCAGCAACTGCGTTTCTTCGTGCGCGCCTATGTGAAGTTTTGCGCCAAACACCCCGAGCTCAATCGGCTAATGATTCAGGAGGGCATGGCCCAGGACTGGCGCCTGACGTGGTTGCTAGAGCGCTCGGTTCGCCCGTGGTATGCGCAGGTATGCCGAGCGTTTAACCGCGCAACGCAGCTTGGCATCGCACCGCAGATGGACGCGCATCACTTTTATTACGCGCTCACCGGCGCGGCAACGCTGATGTTTTCAAACGCTGCAGAGGCAACGGCGCTGTCCGGCAAAAACCCCCAGGACCCAGCAACCGTTGACGCCCACGCCGATGCCGTCGCCAACTTATTCACATCGATACGGAAGCCACTATGAAACTGATCACCTTTACCGAATCTTCACGCACACGCGTTGGCCTACTGCAGGGCGAACAGATCGTCGATCTCGCACAGGTCGCCCCGGACCTACCCGACGACATGCTGAGCTTTTTAGAGGCAGGCGATGCCGCCATGCAGGAAGCGGCCAAGCACATTGATGCATCAGCGCATTTTTCTGCAGCCGATGTGGTGATTGAAGCCCCCATGAAACGGCCGCCGAAGATCCTGGCCATCGGCCTGAATTACCGCGCCCACGCCGAAGAAAGCAACATGGAAATCCCTAAATACCCCGTGGTTTTCACCAAACAGGCAACGTCGGCCAATGGCCCTTACGCGCCCATTCACTCGCCAACAGAGACCAAGATGCTCGACTACGAAGGCGAGCTTGGCTTAGTGATTGGCAAACGCTGCCGCCGCGTCAGCAAAGACGACGCCAGCAAGGTGATTGCAGGCTTTTGTGTACTCAACGACGTGAGCGTTCGCGAGTGGCAGTTTTTGGCCACGCCGCCCCAGTTCACCATGGGCAAGTCTTGGGATACGCATAATCCCTTCGGCCCTGCCATCGTCACCCCTGACGAGGTTGACCCCCACAATCTCATGCTACGCACCTTCGTTAACGGTGAGCTGCGACAAGAGACCAATACCGACGACCTGATCTTTAACTGCTACGACATCATCGCGTTCTTAAGCACTGCCTTTACCCTAGAGCCTGGCGATGTCATCGCCACCGGTACGCCCAGTGGCGTAGGGGCCGCCATGCAGCCACAAGGGACACTGCAGCCGGGCGACACAGTAAAAGTGGCGATCGAAGGTCTTGGCTACATCGAGAACGAGGTCATCGCCGAGCCTGATACCGCCACCATTCTATGAGCCCAGCAGCCGAGCACACCCTATTCGATGTAGCCATCGTCGGGCTTGGCCCCGTCGGCTGTTTGGGCGCAATACTGTGTGCCGAGGCAGGGCTAAATGTCGTCGCCGTAGAAAAAGAAGCCGATGTCTACACCCTGCCAAGAGCAGTGAATTTGGACGGCGAGATCATTCGCGCGCTGCAACCCGTGGGGCTTGCCGAAACGATCCAGCAGATGATGCAGCCGCTGCGCGAAGGCGAACGTGCAGGCTTTGCTAACTCCAAGCGCGAGTGGTTGTTTGGTGGCGTTGCCCGCCCTACGGGCAGCAATGGCTGGCAGCCAGCCAACATGTTCGATCAGCCGGAGTTAGAAACGTTTTTGCGAGAAACCGCCACATCTCATCCCAAGGTGACCGCCTACATCGGCTACGAGATGACTCGATTCTCCAACGACCCGGCGCAGGTGGCGATTCAGGCGACCGGAGACGAGGGCGAAATTTCGCTGCGCGCCAACTATCTCATAGCCTGCGATGGCGCGAACTCTCCGACCCGCAAAGCGTTGGGCGTTGGCTGGCGGGATCTTGGTTACGACCAAGATTGGCTGGTAGTCGACGTGGAGATGATCAAGCCCCACGCCTTGCCCAACG
>SHAE01000088.1 GCA_004213835.1 OM182 bacterium
CAGTACCTGTTGGCCCTCGAGGCTGCCCATGGCCGGCGCTAGGCGATCCCACTTCCAGTCGGAGCGCCACTCGGTATCGATGTGTATTGGGCCTAGTTGAAAGGGGCCCTTGCGCCAAGGGTGCAGGGCGTTTAGTGAGGTTTCCATGGCCGCTATGTCGTCAGCGCTGGCGGCTAGCGAGCCGCCAACGGCGGGTTGGTTTAAGTTCAGCTCGCCAAGCACAAGCGCAGGCATGTCGGCCACGGCGGCCTGCCAGCGCACGAAATCGCCGTGATGTTCCGCGCTGAAGCGCGCCAGCGCCAGATCCTTGGGCCAGCCCTCCAGCCAGCTCGGCCAATCACTCGCCTGGGTCATCGCTCGCATCGCATAGCACTTGTGTGGGCGAGGCGGCGAAGGACACCCAGTTCATGCAGTGAAACCACTGCACTACATGCTTAAAGCCCGCCTTGGTCAAACGCTCAGCATGGGTCTCGAAGGTTTCTACCTGCATCACGTTCTCAAGCGCTTGGCGCTTCTGGCTCACCTCTAGCTCGCTGTAGCCGTTGGCACGCTTCCAAGCCATATGGGTAGTGTCATAAAACGTTTGTAGCTGCGGATCGGCGTTGCGAACTTTTTCCGACAATATCAGCAGACCAGTGGGGTCCATTTGCTCGGCGATCCGGGTCAGCAGCGCCAAGCGATGTGCTGGGGCTAAAAACTGCACCACGAAGTTCAGCATCACTACGCTAGCGCCGCTGATATCACTGGTTAGTATATCTTCGCAGCGAAAGCTCACGCGCGGATCGCTAATGTTTTGCTCAGCTTGAGCGATCATGGCAGGAGAGGAATCTACCCCAACCACTCGCACCTTCGAACTATCACACTGAGCGAGCAGCGCCAGCGAACTTGCACCCAATGAACAACCCAAATCAAAGGCTGTACCCGCCACGCCCATATGCCGCGCGGCCATCAAGCCACTCATGGGAATCACCAATTCGTAACCCGGCACCGAGCGACGAATCATATCCGGGAAAACGTCGACCACATCGCTGTTGAAGGCGAAGTCGACGATACGATCCTGAGGTTTGGCGAAGACGCGATCTTCCATGGAAATTCCTCTTGCGGCACAGCGTAGGTTGTTGCCGTGTCATACGTTCTCTGGTCTGGTTCAGTCCACTGGTGGCAGCGGACACCCCAGGGTAACGGCAATACCCTTAACCAGCGCAAATTCTTCGCTGGTGAGCTTGCCATCAGCGTTCACGACGCCCGAGCACGCGTCAATAAAGCGCTGCTTGAGATCGGCGTTTAGCTGGCGTAACCGCTCCAGTGCCTGATTGAGTGCTTGGTGGTCGAAATACTCCAGCTGCACCATGGGTGCGTTACCGCCCCAGAGTTTTTGGCCCCGCTGATAGGCGCGCTGTTGCTCACCGGCGTTCGCTGTGCCCACCGTCGCCAACAACGACAGAATCAAGCCCGCTTGCTGGGTGACTTTGCCCGGTCGCGTGATGCGTCCGGCGTCGCGAAAAGGCTTCACGAAGTGGGCATACAGCTCTTGGGTAATCATGCGGTGCACTACCCACTCGAATATATCGACGGCTTTGTCCGCGACGATGAGTTTGGCAGTGAGGTCGTAGAAGCGCTGGTATTGTGCACGTGACATCTCTTTTAGGGTTGGCATCGCCTGCTCCAAATGCAGCAGTTTGTGCCGATGGTCTTGCCCGCTGAGCTGTTGGTGCATGCTTGGCACCAGTTGCGGCACGCCGGGTTCCGCAAGCTGGGCAATAAGCTGGGTTTGGTTGGCGCGCACGGTCTGGTCTTGACTGAGTAACATCGCGTAGACCATGGCCCTGGCCTCAAAGGTATCGTGGCTGGCTTGCTTTAGGTTGGTGTCGGCGGTTTCGATCATGCGCTGAGCCGCAGGTAAGTTCGCGCTGCCACTGAGCTGACTTACCGGCGCACCGGTCATATTGCCCGCAGAACTTGCAGCGCCGGAGGCACCAGAGCCGCCTCGGCTGCTTGATGCGGCTGAGTTTGGGTTCGCTGCAGGTACCCAGTTCGGGTCCAGTGCCTTGATGCGCGCTTCCAGCGGCGGGTGGGTGGCCATCATGCTGCTGAAGGATCGAATGGCACCAAAAAACAGGTGACTGTTTTCGTCGGCTTGAGGCGATTCGAGACGTGAACCGGTGCTGTGCGCACCGATCTTCTTCAGCGCGTTGGCAATACCTTGCGAGGAGCGGGTGAACTGCACAGCGCTGGCGTCGGCCAAGTATTCGCGCTGGCGGCTGACCGCGGCCTTAATGAGCTGCCCAAAAAACGTACCGCCATAGCCGATCACCAGCAGGCCAAGTCCAAGGGCGATAAGGCCGCCGCGTTCTCGAGAGCGGCTGAACATCGAGCCGCGCATCAAGGCGCCGCCGATGATGCCCAGAATCAAAATGCCGTTGAGCAGCGCGATAATGCGCAGGTTGATGCGCATATCACCGTTGAGAATATGGCTGAACTCGTGGGCCACCACGCCTTGAAGCTCCTGTCGGTTGAGCAAATCGATGGTGCCCTGGTTGATGCCAATCACTGCGTCGTGAATGCCAAAGCCCGCGGCGAATGCATTAATACTGTCTTCACGAATGAGATACACCGGCGGCACCGGCATGCCCGCCGCAATGGCCATTTCCTCTACCACATTAAGCAGTTGGCGCTGTTGCGGGTCACGCGTGTTTTGGTGGATCAGCACGCCGCCAAGCGATTCCGCCACCGCCTTGCCGCCACCGCGTAGGGCCAAAAACTTAAATCCGCTGGCCACAGCGATGAGTCCAACCACGCCTAAGCTTGTGTACAGCCACACCTCCCGCGGGGCGTAAAGCAGTTGATCCACTAGCGACATACCGGGTGCGCTGTCGACAAAAAATACCAGCACGAGCAGATTCGTGAGGGCCACTAAGGAAATCACCGCTCCAATGAACAGCGCCGTGAGCAGTCGGGTGTTATGTCGGGCCTTATTTTGTGCCTGAAAGAAATTCACGAGTTATTTAGCTCCCGCCCGGCGGCCATGCATTAAAAGCTGACCTTGGGGGCTGCCTGTATTTCTTCCGAGTCTGCAAATTCCAGCAGCGCTGCGTCATTGCCAAAGCCGAAAGTGCTGGCAAAAAGTACTGGCGGAAACGAACTTCGGTAAGTGTTGAACTCGGTTACTTGATCGTTAAAGGCTTGGCGCGCGAAGGCGACTTTGTTCTCGGTGGTGGTGAGTTCTTCGGACAGCTGAGCCATGTTGGCGCTGGCCTTGAGATCAGGATAGGCCTCCATGGTGACGTTGAAGCGGCTCATCGCACTGCCCAGTATGCCTTCGGCGCCGGCAAGCTCGCTCATGGCCGCGGCGTCGCCGGGTTTGCCCGCCGCAGCGGCTAAGCCTGCAACCGCATCGTTGCGCGCACTGATGACGGCTTCCAAGGTTTCACGCTCGTGGCTCATGTAGGCCTTGGCCGTTTCGACAAGATTGGGAATGAGGTCATAGCGTCGCTTGAGCTGTACCTCGATTTGCGAAAAGCCGTTTTCATGGCGATTTTGCAGTTCAACCAGTTGGTTGTAGATGCGTGCGACCCAAAAAGCGAGCAGCGCCAAGACGACGAGAATAATGATCATTTCCATGGAAAACCCTTGGGCAGCGCCCGTTTGCTCTGGAGTCGGCATGATGCGTTGTCGTTAGGGAAAAGTAAAAAACCGTTGGCACTGGCGCTATTTTCACGACATATCGAAACGCCAGATGGTTAGATATAGTCAATTGCAGACGATGTTGAGAAACCGAATGAGTGAGCAAGCTGTGGCGTTTGATTCAGCGACTTATCGCCAGACCATGGGCAACTTTGCCACTGGCGTGGTGGTGGTCACTGGGCTGGTGGCGGATCAGCCCATCGGCTTTGCCGCTCAATCCTTTGTTTCTTTGTCGCTGGATCCACCGCTGGTTGCCTTCAGCCCCGCCAAGTCGTCGTCGAGTTGGCCGAAGATTCGCGAGAGCGGGCACTTTGGCATCAATATTTTGGGCGAAGACCAACGGGACGTATGCGTTGGTATGGCGCAATCGGGTGCGGATAAATTCGCCAATGTGCAGTG
Source organism: OM182 bacterium (assembly GCA_004213835.1). Taxonomy (GTDB): domain Bacteria; phylum Pseudomonadota; class Gammaproteobacteria; order Pseudomonadales; family Azotimanducaceae; genus UBA4421. Next base: position 4,084 of record SHAE01000088.1, read on the forward strand.
GCAGTCGGGTCTCACCGGCGCGCCCAAGCTACAAGGCGTGCTGGCCTTTATTGAATGCAGCATCGAGGACGAGCACGACGCCGGAGATCACACGATCGTGGTTGGTCGAGTGCAGGATTGCACCCGAGCTGACAGCGATTCTGCGCCGCTGCTGTATTTTCGAAGCGCTTACGGATCGTTCGTGTAACACCACGCAGTGAAAACGACAGTCAAATGACCTAGGAGGGGAAGATGAATCTACAAAGCCGCGTTTGCGAAATTCTGGAAATTGAACAACCCATCGTGCTAGCGGGTATGGGCGGGGCCAGCAGTCCTGCTCTTGCCGCAGCGGTATCCAACGCCGGTGGTTTGGGTGTACTCGGTGCGGCGGCCTGCGGGCCAAGGCAGTTGCGGGAGTGGATTCGCCAAACCCGCGAGATGACCGACAAGCCCTTTGGTGTCGATACGCTGCTGCCCGCGTCCGTGCGTCGGGCCAACTACGAAGACAACGATGGCCCAACGCCCATGGATCTTGTGCCTGAGCGCCAAGCCTTTGCCGAAGAATTTATGCGCAAGGAAGGCCTTGAGCCGCCAGAGCCCGGCTCACTGCAGCGTGGGCCAGACGATGATGAACCTGCGCTGTTCACCAAGGAGTTCTTCGAGGCGCAAATGGAGGTCATTATCCAGGAGCGGGTACCTGTCTATGCCTCTGGTTTGGGTAACCCCGGTCCGTGGATGACGGAGTTACGCGCTAACGGCACCAAGGTAATGGCCGTGGTCGGCGCGGTGCGCCACGCCATACAGGTGAAATCCTCTGGCCTCGACATCATCGTTGCGCAAGGCCATGACGGTGGTGGCCATAACTCACCCGTAGGCACCATGGCGCTGATACCTCAGGTGGTTGATGCGGTTGGCGACACGCCAGTGCTCGGGGCTGGCGGCATCTCCGACGGACGCGGCGTCGCTGCAGCGTTGATGTTAGGCGCGGAAGGGGTCTGGGTTGGCTCGGCCTTTTTGGCATCGGAAGAGGCGAATATTTTCGATTTTCAAAAGCAGGCCATAGTCGATGCCACGGAAGAGGGTACCTCGGTATCTCGTACGGTCACTGGCAAGCCCGCGCGGATCATTCGCTCGAAGTGGACTGAACACTGGCTACGTGAGGACGTTGAGCCACTGCCAATGCCTTATCAAGGCATGATTTCTGGTCCTGTGATGGCGGCTGCCAACAAAGAAGGTCGTGGCGATGTAAATCCGGGTTTCGCCGGTCAGGGCATTGGCATGATCAAGGCAGTGAGACCTGCCAAGGAGATCTTCGACGAATTGGTATTCGGTGCGCAGCAGGCGTTGTCGGGTACGACGAATCTGCTGCGATAAGCTGAATGGAACTGGGGCCGTGCTTGCGGCCCCAATCGTGCATCGGTTAGCCCGCGGGTGACAGCGCTTCCAAACATTCCCAATGTATATCGCCGAATACGCCATTGGTGTTGACCGGCTGTATGCAGACATGATCTGCCCCAGCTTCCATGTGCTCGTTGATGCGTTCACGCAAGGCATCCACATCACCCCAAGCGAAGGTTTCGTCAATAAAGCGGTCGCTGAGATTATCGATATCGTCTTCGGTTAAGCCCATACGCAGCCAGTTGTTGCGGTAGTTGGGCAGACGGTTGTAGATCTTGGCAACCGGTCGCGCAAGCTCGCGCGCCTTCTCTGCGTTGGTTTCTAGAATGACTTTTTGCTCAACACACAGCAGCGGCCCTTCGCCCAGAATCTCGCGCGCCATCTTGGTATGCGATGGACCGGTAAAGTAGGGGTGAGCGCCTTGCGTATGGGTCTTGGCCAGCTCTAGCATCTTCGGCCCTAGAGCTGCGATCAGCGTTAGCGGATCATTGTCATCGCGCACAGCGTTATAGGGGGCGGTATCCATTTGTTCTAAATAGTTGCGCATGGTGGCGACTGGCGGGCCGTACTCCAGCTTGCGCACCCCTTCCACCAACGGCTTGTGCGATACCCCAATGGCCATCATGAAGCGATCTGCGGATTGCTCACCAAGGGTGTACTGCAGGGCTCGGCTGACAGTCGGCTCGCGGTGGTAAATGTTGGCGATGCCCGTCGCTAACTTGAGCTTGGTCGTGTTGGCAAGCAGCCAAGCAGCCAGTACAAATGGATTCTTGCCGACGGTCTCTGGCAACCAAAGCGTGTCATAGCCGAGTTCTTCCATGCGTTTTGCCGACGCCGCTGCATCAGCTGAGCTGGCACTGTCGAAAAAATACCAGATGCCTAACTTGCCTACTTCCATAACTCTCTCCCTTAACAAGTACGAATAAACGATCACTACAGGTAATAGGTTAACTTCTTTGGCTCTTCAATCCAAAGTCGATAAGGAGACTGCCGCTTCACAACGTTGTTAGTGAGTTCGCGATTTGTACCGCCGTGGTATGGGCAATCACGCTAAACTGACAGGCCGGGCGCTATAACAGCGGGGACATTCAGCAAGACGCCAACCCAAGGTAACGCCAACCCAAGGTAACGCCAACCCAAGGTAACGCCAACACAAGGCATTGATACTCAGTGAGCAATCCCGAACCGTCGACAGGGCCAGAGCGAACGGCCAACGCAGACCTCGCTGCTGAGCTAGGAGATGCGAGCCAGCGCCCGTCGATCTGGGAACTC
>SHAE01000089.1 GCA_004213835.1 OM182 bacterium
TGCAGATGGGTCAACCAAGTGACGCACCAGGCTAGCGGGTAGGTTGATGACGATCCAGACGGCCGCAGCAAGCCCGAAAAAGAGAACGCGGTATCCCATGCGATTTAGTTTTTAAGCAAACGTTGGGCAATGTCCAGATAAATACGTGCCAGTGGCGCCAAATCGTCAACTCGCACGCATTCGTCGACCTTGTGAATGGTCGCGTTGATTGGTCCTAACTCCACAACCTCGACCTTGGCTCTGCCCGAGCCGTCCCAGGGTGAGATGAACCGGCCATCAGAAGTACCGCCGGAGGTCGACAGCTCGGTCGATAAACCCGTCTGCGCCATGATCGCGTCTTGCACCGCCTTGGTCAGATCACCCTGTTCCGTGAGAAACGGCGGTCCAGAGAGCTGCCAATGAAAAACGCTGTTTAGCCCGTGCTGTTGGAATATCTCCTCGATGCGGGCGCGTAAACCCACCTCGCTTTGCTCGGTATTGAATCGAATGTTGAACCAGGCCGTGAGTTCGCCCGGTACAACATTGGTCGCTCCGGTGCCCGCCTGGATGTTTGAAATTTGTAGGCTTGATGGCGGGTAATAGGCGTTGCCACGATCCCAAACTTCTCGGGCCAGCGCATTCAGCGCGGGCGCAGCCATGTGTATGGGATTGCTCACCATCTCAGGATATGCCACGTGGCCCTGCACACCCTTAACGATCACTCGACCATTGAGTGATCCGCGCCGCCCGCATCGAACCACATCGCCGAGTTGGTCACTCGAACTGGGTTCTCCAACGACGCAATAGTCTGGCTTGATGCCGCGCTGAGCGAGCTCAGCAATGGCGTGGCGGGTGCCGTGGATGGCTTCGCCTTCTTCATCGCTGGTGATTAAAAAGCTAATGGTGCCCGGATGGTCTGGATGTTCTTCGACGAATGCACGCACCGCAGCGATCATGGCGGCGAGACTTGATTTCATGTCCGCGGCCCCTCGGCCGTAGAGCATGCCGTCGCGAATCGTTGGCTCAAAGGGCGGAGAACGCCACTGCTCCGGTGGGCCAGAGGGCACCACGTCGGTGTGTCCTGCGAACATCAGATGGGGCTGCGTATCTACCCCACCTGCGGGATCTTGGCCGCGCCATGCCCACAAATTATGCACACCGTGGGCGTTGAGTTGTTCGGTGGTAAAGCCAAGTTCCTGCAGCATGCCGCCGATCAGTTCTTGGCAGCCGGCGTCCTCGGGTGTGACGGAGACCCGGCGTATCAGCGCCTTGGTCAGTTCAAGGATTGATGCTTGCGCTGCCATTAGTTGTGGCTGTGTAGCGCGTCGTTAAGTTCTATTGCCTTGCGATTGGTCTTGCACAGCACCTGGCCTGTCTTGGCATCGCGAATAAACAGCATGTCTGACTGTCCGGCAAGTTCACGCGCCTTGACCTGCTGCACTTGCGTTCCGGTCTCATCCACCACCATAACCGGCGTACCCGCGGTAATGTACAGACCGGCCTCAATGGTGCATCGATCGCCCAGCGGTATGCCGGTGCCTGCATTGGCTCCAACCAAGCACTGTTCGCCTATGCTGATCACAATCTCGCCGCCGCCGGAGAGGGTGCCTTGGGTACTGGAACTGCCGCCAAGGTCGGTACCGGCGCCAATAATCACACCCTGGGAAATGCGTCCTTCTACCATGTTGGGTCCAAGGGCGGCTGCATTGAAGTTCACAAAACCCTCGTGCATGACCGTGGTGCCATCGCCCAAATAGGCCCCGAGTCGGATGCGACTTGCGTCTGCGATACGGACCCCGGTGGGCACCACGTAGTTGACCATCTTTGGAAATTTGTCGACTGAAAACACTTCCAGATTCAAGCCTTGGGCGCGGGCATTGAGCAAGGCTTGAGAAAGGTCGGTGACTTCAATCGGCCCAGCCGAAGTCCACGCGAGATTTGGCAGATGAGCAAAGATCCCGCCTAAATTTAAGGTATTGGGCAGCGCGAGTCGGTGAGACAGCAAGTGCAGTTTGAGGTAAGCCTCTTCTGTGCTGCCGATGTCTTCATCGGCGGTCAGCCGAATAGCAATCAGTTCGTGTTGGTTGTTGCAGCTTTGTTGGGCTGCCACCAACGAAGCGGGTACGAGTTCCGGTGCAGTAGAGATCAGCGTTTGCAGCAGAGTGTCGTTCAAGACGTGAGTCCCTGCGGAGAAGCTGGCGGCAGCATCCGCGGCAGCACCCTTGGGGTGCATGACTGGTGCAGGATATAGGCAGTCTAATACCAACCCTGCACCATTGGTGTTGCGTATGCCTACCGCAAAAGCAAATGTCGCTGTCATTAAATAACCTGTCGCACTGTCAAAGAGGCGGCAGTCTACCGTGGGTGTTTCGACTATTCGAGCTTACTCGCGTGCCGACCAAGTTTTGTGCTTGGTTAGAGGCTGCGCGCGAATTCAGCAAGTCGCTGTGCCGCTGTGACGCAATCTTCCATGCCAGCGACCCAAGCGACTCGAACATGGCCTTGGCCAGGATTACCGCTGTTTGCATCTTCGTCCAGATGCCGACCGAGGAAGGTGCCGGGCATCACCGTAATATGCTGCTGCTCGAGTAGCCGCTGACTGAAACTGAGGTCATCTATTGGGGTTCGCAGCCAATGATAGAAACCGCCTTCGGGTTGGCGCAGGTCATAGTGCGGAGCCAGTATTTTCGTCACCGCCGCAAATTTGTCTCGATACAGTGCGCGGTTTTCCAACACATGAGCCTCATCGCCCCAAGCCAAAGCACTGGCGTACTGGTGGTGTGCAGACATGGCGCAACCGTGATACGTGCGATAGCTCAAATACTGCTGAATTAGCGTAGCGTCGCCGGCGACAAAGCCGCTGCGAAGGCCAGGCAGGTTCGAACGCTTCGATAGGCTGTGGAAGCTCAAACAGCGCTCGAAGGGGCGCTGGGCCGAGCCTCCTCGGTATTGGGCGGCTGCCTCAAGCAAGCTGCATGGCACAAGCTCATCCTTGTAATAAAGCTCGCTGTAGCATTCGTCGCTAATGATCACAAAGTCGTATTGGTGAGCCAGATCAATCAGCGCGAGCATCTCGTCCAGCGACATCAGCTGCCCCGTCGGATTACCGGGCGAGCAGATATAAACCATCTCGGTTGCCCGCCATTGAGCCGGTGTGACGCCTGTGAAATCTGCACGGTAATCGTTCTCGGCAAGGTTTGGGATGTATAGCGGGCGCGCGCCAGCGAGCAGGGCGGCGCCTTCGTAGATTTGATAGAACGGATTAGGCATACCCACGAGCGAGCCTGCGCAACCGCTGAGCAAGGCTTGGGCTACGCTGAAGAGCGCCTCACGCGTGCCGTACACGGGCAAGATATGTGTTGCTGGGTCTGCACTGATGCCAAAACGACCTTGCAGCCAGTCGCTGATCGCCAGACGCAGTTCGTCGGTCCCCTTGGTAGCGGGATAAATCCCGAGCTGCGTCGTCAGCGCCTGCGCATCGGCAAGCGCTTCGACGACAAAGCTTGGTGGTGGGTGTTTGGGCTCTCCTAACGATAACGGTATGTGGTCTAGCGATCCGCGATGTTCGCAGTGCTTGTGCAGTTCTCGCAATCTTTCGAAGGGGTAGGGTTGCAGATGCTCTAATTTGGAGTTGCGCACGGGTAAGGGCTTTTCCTTTTCATTCTCAGCCGATGTTCGATGATGGCTAAATGGCCTGATCGAGACGCTGGCGGATGGTTTGTTCAATGTCATAACATTTTTGCCCGCTGTGCAGGCTCTCACCGTCTTTGCTCACGACCACAAAAACATCTTCCACCCGCTCGCCAAGTGTCGTTATGCGGGCCGACATGATTTCTAGGCCCATTTCTACCAGCACTAAGGCGATGGTTGCTAAAAGACCAGGCCGATCTGATGCGGTGATATTTAGCACCGCTGCGTGATCGTGTGGTTCGGCAATGAGGGTGACGCTTGCAGGGATTTTCAGTTCTTTGAGTCGGCGGGAGACGCGTAGCCCGGCGCCACTGGTCGACGGCTCTGGGTCGGCCAAAGTGTCTTTGACGCGTCTGAGGATGCTTCTGCGAGCTGCTGGGTCAACAACCTCCGCGCCTTCGCTATCGAGCACCGTGAACATATCGAAATAACGATTGTCGGAAGCTTTATTGATGTAGGCATCGACCACGGTTAAGCCGAGCTGGCTGAGCGTTACGACAATGGCAGCAAAGGTATTCGAGCGGTCCTGATCCAGTACGTAGATCTTGGTTGCGCCTTCTTCGACGGAATCAGTGTCGGGTTTGGAGATGGCGACAAATGCCTCTCCATCGATAGGGTGGGCGAGTAATTCCTGGCTGATCGACACGATTTCTCGAGTGGTATGGCGAAGAAAAAAATCTTCTCCAAGGTCCTGCCATATGGCTTCTAGCTGGGCAACATCTAGGTCAGTGCATTGGGCGTGCAGCTGCTCCATGGCGCTCTCTTGAAACGCGCGGACACTCTCCTGTCGATCCATAGGCTCGTCGTTAGCGCGCAGAACTCGCCGAGTTTCTGCGTACAAGTGCCGCATCAGTGTGGCGCGCCAGCCATTCCACAAATTAGGATTGGTGGCGTTGATGTCAGCCACAGTCAGAGCATAGAGATAGTCGAGGCGCATTTGCGATTTCACCTCGGCAGCAAAGTCTGCCACCACCTCAGGGTCGTAGATGTCGCGGTTTTGCGCGACAGAAGACATATATAGATGCTGACGAACCAGCCAGCAAACCAATGCCGTATCCGCCTCATTGAGTCCATGTTGCTGACAAAACAGTTTGGCATCCTCCGCGCCCAGCTCAGAGTGATCGCCTCCACGGCCTTTGCCAATGTCATGAAACAAGCCGGCAATGTAGAGAAGCTCGCCCTTGGGGATGCTTTTCACGCACCGGTGTGCAATGGGGAAGGTTTCCAAGGCATGTTCGTAGCGAAAGCGGCGCATGTTGCGAATCACCATCATGGTGTGCGCATCGACGGTGTAGATATGAAACAGGTCGTGTTGCATCTGGCCCACGATATCGCCGAATGCTGGTAAGTATCGGCCCAACACGCCGTATCGGCGCATTCGGGTCAATTGGGTCACGACGGTATAGGGTGACTTGAGGATGCTCAAAAACAGCCGGCAATTCTCAACGTTGCAGCGAAAGTCAGCGTCAATAAGATGCACCGCATCGCGCAAGGCGCGAATGGCGCTGACGCGCACGCTAATGTTCTCCTGGCGCTGCGCCATCAACAAAAACATTTCCAGCATGGCCGAGGGCTGACGCAGGAAAACGTCTGGCTCAAGGATATCTAAGCGCCCATTGATGAGCTGAAAGCGCTCATTCAGTCGCTCAAGCTTCGGTCGCTTCTTTGCAGCGCTGCTCTCTTGAAAGTGCTGCAGAACAATGTCGTTGACATCCGAGAGGGCTAACACATGGCGGTAGTAATGCTGCATAAACAGCTCAACAGCGGATTTGTTTTCGGTGTCCATGAAACCCAGTCGCTGCGATAGCTCGCGCTGTCGAGCGAAGTGCAGTTGATCTTCCTTGCGGCCCGCAAGGGCGTGTAGGCCATAACGCACCCACCACAAAAAACGACGACCGTCTTTTAGCCAACGTGCTTCGTTTGCCGTCAACACGCCTAGGGTAACCAACTCGTCGATATTTGTTGTGCCGTAGCGGCGATTGCAAACCCAGAGAGTGGTTTGAATATCACGCAGTCCGCCCGGTGATGTCTTAATGTTGGGTTCGAGTTTGTAGTCCACATGGTCGTAATGCCGGTGGCGCGCCACTTGTTCATCGCGTTTGGCAACAAAAAAGTCCTCGACCGGCCAAACCTTGGGGTGTCCGAGCGCTTTCGCTAGCGGAGCGGTTAAGGAGTCATCCCCGCACAAAAACCGCCTTTCAAACAACGCGGTGGCGACGGTGATATCCGCGCGACATTCGCGAACGCAGGTTTTGATGTCGCGCACGCTATGCCCAACCTCGATATTGAGGTCGAATAGGTCACGTAAAAATGCCTCGATAGCCTCGCGGTGCACCTTAGATTTTTCCGCGAGTACGAGAATGTCGATATCCGAGCCTGGGTGTAGCTCGGCACGACCGTAACCACCAACGGCGAAGAGTGCGCAGCCTGTGGTGTTGGCAAAGTGCTGATGCCACAAATCGGCAATGATACGGTCAAAAGAACCGGCCAGTTCCGCAACCAGCGTCTCAATGGGCTCATTGTCCCAGTAGCGCGCCTCCAGAGCTGCAACTGCATCGGTCAAGCTCTGGCGACGCTGTAGAGTCTTTGCATCAAGGCCCATCAGACGAGCCGCTTAGACGGGGCGCCATGCCTGAGGGGCGGACTGCAGAGATACCACCGCATTGGGCGCTTAGCCAAAGTCCTCTTCTCCGCGCAGCGTAAAAATCTCATAGCCATCTGCGGTGACCATGAGCGTGTGCTCCCATTGCGCCGAGAGTTTGTGATCCTTGGTGACCGCAGTCCATTGATCCGGCAAAATCTTGACATGGCGCTTGCCGGCATTGATCATGGGTTCGATGG
>SHAE01000009.1 GCA_004213835.1 OM182 bacterium
GATGGGCGATCCGATGGTGTTGTCCTCGATAAAATCACCCAGATGCGAATCTTCGTCGTCACCGATGGGTGTCTCCATGGAGATCGGTTCTTTGGCGATTTTCAGCACCCGACGCACTTTTTCTTCGGGCATTTCCATGCGTTCGCCCAGCTCTTCAGGCGTAGGCTCTCGGCCCATCTCCTGCAGCATTTGCCGCGACACACGGTTGAGCTTGTTGATGGTCTCGATCATGTGCACAGGTATACGAATGGTTCGAGCTTGGTCTGCGATGGAGCGGGTAATTGCTTGGCGAATCCACCATGTCGCATAGGTCGAGAACTTGTAGCCGCGTCGGTATTCAAATTTATCGACCGCCTTCATCAAACCAATGTTGCCTTCTTGAATCAGATCGAGGAACTGCAAACCGCGGTTGGTGTACTTCTTGGCAATGGAGATAACCAAACGTAGGTTGGCTTCCACCATATCTTTCTTCGCGCGTCGCGCCTTGGCTTCGCCCAATGAGACGCGGCGATTGATGTCCTTGATCTCTGATACCGTCAGTTCAGTGATCTTACTGAGTGCTTTCAGCTTCTTTTGGCAGCGCAGAATATCTTCGCGCTGAGCCTCTAAACCCGTGGCATATTCCTTCTTCAGCTTGCCGATCTTGTTGATCCAAGTAACGCTTACCTCGCTACCCATATACTCCTTACGGAAGATATCTCTGGGCACTCGGGCGCGGCGCACAACGGCGTTTTGGATCAAGCGCTCTTGATGCCGCACGACTTCCTGTGAGTCTCTTGCCAGCGACACCATGTAGTCGAAGTGCTTAGGTACCAACTTGAAGCAGCAGTAGGCCTCCGCCAACTTGATCTGCTGCGCTTGTGCCTCTTTGCTGTTCTTGCCCTTTTCCTCGACCAGTTTGTTGAACTTATTGAACTGGCGCTTGAGCAGTGAAAAGCGTTTTTTCGCTTCGACGGGATCTGGCCCCTTGGGCTCATCGTCTTCGTCGTCGTCATCGTTCTTAATCGGGCCATCTGCGCCGATTTGCGTTGCCGCTGGTACATGATCCGTTGGGTCTAAATATCCGACCAACAGGTCTGCCAGCTTCTCCTCTTTCACCACCTCGGCATAGGTTTCCAGCAAGTACTCGACCGTGCCGGGATAGCTCGCGAGCGCAGTGAGCATGTCGCGCAGGCCTTCTTCAATACGCTTAGCGATGGCGATTTCGCCTTCGCGGGTCAACAACTCCACCGTACCCATTTCGCGCATGTACATGCGCACCGGGTCTGTCGTACGACCCGCCTCTGTTTCAACCGCGGCCAGCGCAGCGGCGGCCTCTTCTGCCGCTAACTCGTCGGCGGTGTTCTCTTCGTTCGACAACAAGTCATCGGCGTCAGGTGCGGTTTCGTACACCGTGATGCCCATGTCGTTGATCATGCGGATGATGTCTTCAATCTGTTCGGGATCAGAAATGTCGTCAGGCAGGTGATCGTTGACTTCACCATAGGTTAGATAACCCTGCTCCTTACCCTTGGCGATCAGTTCTTTCAGACGAGATTGCTGCTGCGCAGTAGCGATTTGTTTATTCATATCTTCCCAACTTTTTGCAACGACGTTTGCTTAGCTTGAGGGATGACCTTGGACTGGATCACGAACGTTAGATCGTACCTAGCCCGCCTCGAGCGTTTCAATGTGATCAGGCTTCGCGACTTTCTCCGCATGCCTTTATGCGCAATGTGTTTATGCTCCTTTGCATTGCAGGAGCTTTGACGCAAATGGCGGCTGAGTGAGGTGGACGGGGAAGCTCGCCAAAGTCCTTACTTAACGTCTTGGCGGTTGGTCCGAAGCCTGTCGAATTGTCCGATTTGCGTGAGCCGGCCGTGGATTATAACAACGGCATTAAGGCTGCGCCACATCCGTGCACCCATACCGGCGCAGATTGGCGCAGCAACATAGCAATAACTTTGGCAGCAAACAGTTTCAAACCTCGCTTGCGCTATCGCCAGATCGCGTCTTGCTGGGCAAAAGATCGCGCAATTTGTCCTCTTCGCCAGAGGCCTTCAGTTCGGCAATACGTTGCTGGCGCACGGAGCGTTCACGCAGGCGCAGCAGGTGCATCGAACCGTCAAGCAATTCCTGCTGCCAAGCTTGGGCATTGGATGCCATGGGCTTTTTCGCCAACTCAATGAGCCTGTGCTGTTCGACCTCTTCTGGCCAAGCGATGAGTATCTCGTTGGTATCTGCCTGAGGCTGGGCGTTGAGCAAACTGACCAAACGCCCAAGCGCGCCGAGTTCCTGCTGATGAGCCAACAATTGCTTTTGCACATCGCTGTTGAGCGTTTGCCATAGGTTCGGTGCCTTCAACAGCATAGCGATCAAACGCTGAGCCAATACCGAGCCAAATTGAGCATCGTTACTGCTATTCGCCCGAGGTCTTGATTCGACTCGTGCGGGCCTTACCGACCCAAAATCCATACCACCGATCTCCCGTACGCGCTTTTTCACTAAGTCTTGCAGGATGCCTGCAGGAATTTTCTCCACATAAGGGTTGGCCAAGCCCATAAAGCGCGCACGGCCATCGAGGCTCTGCAGATCAAGCCCCTCACCCAGTTTGCTGAACAAGTATTCGATACCCGGTGTGGCGTTTTGCAGGAACGTGGCAAATGCCTCAGCGCCTTGATCCCGCACCAGCGAGTCTGGGTCTTCGCCGTCGGGGAGGAATACGAATTTCAATTGTCGATGCTCATTCAATACCGGCAAGGCACTTTCGAGCGCACGCCAAGCTGCTGCTCGGCCGGCCTTATCGCCATCGAAACAACAAACGACCTCGTCGGTGTAGCGATAGAGTTTTTGATAGTGCGCTTCACCAGTCGCCGTGCCGAGGGTGGCGACAGCGTTGGGGAATCCTCGCTGCGCCAAGGCGACCACATCCATGTAACCTTCAACCACGAGCAAACGATCGATATTGCGCAACGCTTTACGCGCCTCATAAAGGCCGTACAACTCTTGGTTTTTTGCAAATACAGGCGTTTCTGGAGAGTTGAGGTACTTGGGTCCTTCTTCGTCACCCAGCTTGCGTCCGCCAAAGCCGATCACACGTCCTCTGACGTCACGGATGGGAAACATGATGCGATGCCGAAAGCGGTCATAAACTCTGCCGCTGTCGTTTTTTATGGTCAGACCCGCCTTAAGCATCACCTCAGCGCTGACGCCTTTCTCCTGCAGGATCTCACTGAGGCAGTGCCAGCCTTCTGGCGCGTAACCGATACCAAAGTCTCTGGCAGTTACGCCGGTAAGACTGCGCCCTTTCAGGTAGTCGACGGCGGCGGGCATGGTTCGTAGTTCCTGCTTGTAGACTCGCTCAGCCTTTTCGAGGGCTTGGAAAATGCGCTGATCGACTTCCACATAATTGCGATTGGATTTTTCTCTGGGCACGGCTAATCCCAAATCCTTGGCCAGCGCCTCCACTGCCTCGACAAACTCCATACGCTCATACTTCATCAGGAAGGTCAGGGCGCTACCACTCTCCTGGCAGCCAAAACAGTGGAAGAACTGTTTGTCAGGGCTGACCGAGAAGGAGGGTGATTTTTCATCGTGGAAGGGGCACAGACCGGAGTAGTTCTTACCGCTTTTTTTCAAGGTAACGCGGCTGCCGACAACATCGACAATATCGGCACGGTCGATTAAGTCGTTTATAAAAGACTGTGGAATTAGGCCAGCCACGACATCATCCGTAGTGTGTTAAGAAAAAGCATAGCACAGGGATTGGGCCGCGCTGCCAGTTGCCGCGTCGACCAACACAGATCAAGCGTTTTTGGTGCGAATCAAAGATTCGCCAATTGAGCCTTCACCAAGGCGCTGGCCTTACCCATATCCACCCGGCCCTGACCTTCGCTTTTAAGCAATCCCATAACCTTGCCCATATCCTGCATACCCTGCGCGCCAGACTTTGTAACGAGGGCAGCAACGAAATCTGCCAACTCGTCGCCGTCCATTTGCGCAGGTAGAAACGCTTCGATCACGCTGATTTCGTAGGCTTCTACCGCTGCTAAGTCTTCGCGATCAGCATCGCGAAACTGTGTCATCGCATCCTTGCGCTGTTTCAGCATTTTGTTGAGGACCACAAAGACATCTTCGTCACATAGGTCACGTCGCTCATCAACCTCTATGCGCTTGAGCTCGGCATTAACCATTCGCAGGGTGGCCACCCGGTCTTTGTCTCGAGCCTTCATGGCTTCCTTGGTGGCTTGATTCAGTGTTGCTTTCAGCGCGGACATACCGCCTCCAATCGTGTGGTGGGTCGTCTTCTATTCTAGGCCATAGCACTGAAATCGACAGGCAAAATACTCCGCCCACAAAAAAGCCCCTGCGTAAGGGGCTTTTCCATTCTTGCGGCCAAGGCCGACACAACGCAGCCCTGCTAGTAGGATCGCTCGAACTTGCGCGCTTCGCGCTGCAGCTTTTTGATGTGCCGCTTAACCGCTGCCGCGGCCTTGCGCTTACGCATCGCCGTGGGCTTTTCGTAAAACTCCCGACGTCGGACTTCACTCAGCACACCGGCTTTTTCACAGGAGCGCTTGAAGCGTCGCAATGCGATGTCGAAGGGCTCGTTCTCTTTGACTCTGACGTGAGGCATGTTTCAACTTGTATCCAATGAGGGCGCGGATTCTACACAGTGGTCAATAGCGCAGCAACCCCGTCAACGGCCTGTTATTGGCAGCGCGTTGCCGGGTTAGCTCACCCTGATGCAGCAGCGCGGTCGGCAATTTTGTATCATGCGCCGATGTTAGTTCTTGGCATCGAAAGCTCCTGTGACGAGACCGGTTTGGCGCTGTACGACAGCGACCTTGGCCTGCTCACGCAAGCACTGCATAGCCAGGTCGCCGTGCACGCAGACTATGGCGGTGTCGTTCCCGAGTTGGCCTCTCGAGATCATGTCCGCAAAATCACGCCTCTCACTCACCGGGTGCTAGACGATGCGGGCAAGACACTCCAAGACCTAGACGCTATCGCTTACACCGCTGGGCCGGGGCTGATGGGGGCGCTATTGGTTGGAGCGTCGTTCGCCAAAAGCCTGGCCTGGTCTTTAAACATTCCCGCCCTTGGCATTCACCATATGGAAGCCCATTTGCTGGCCCCGCTGATCAACCGCGGCGCCCACGACCTAGGCTTACCCCTCGTCGCGCTGCTGGTTTCGGGAGGGCATACACAACTGGTTCATGTCAGAGGCTTGGGTGACTACGACATTCTCGGCGAATCCGTTGATGACGCCGCCGGAGAGGCCTTCGATAAAACTGCCAAGCTACTCGGGCTGGGATATCCCGGTGGCCCTAAGATTGCCGCCGAGGCCGAACGGGGCGATGCGAACAGATTCCGCTTTCCTCGTCCAATGACAGACCGACCAGGATTGGATTTCAGCTTTAGCGGCCTCAAAACCTTTGCGCTCAACACTGTGCAAAGCCTGACGCCAATGACGCAACAAGATATTGCCGATGTCTCCGCCGCCTTTGAAATTGCCGCTGTCGACACCTTGGTGATTAAGTGCCGTCGAGCCATTGCACAAACCGGAGCAACGCAGCTGATCATTGCCGGCGGTGTCAGTGCCAACAAACGCTTACGAACAGAGCTCGAAGATAAACTGGCGGCTGAAGTGGTCTACGCGCCGCTGGAATTGTGTACCGATAATGGCGCCATGATCGCCTACGCTGGAGCCCTGCGACTGCAGGCGGGGACACGAGAAAGTTTGGGTATTCATACCCGGCCCCGCTGGCCTATGACTGAGCTAACACCCCTATGAGCATTGATTCTGCAAGGCAAGACAAAGTGCTGATACGCGAACTAAAGGTGGAGGCGATACTTGGCATACTGCCGCAGGAGCGCGTCACGCCGCAGCCGGTACTGATCAACATCACCGTGTTCACGGATACAAGGCGCGCTGCACGCAGCAAAGATATTGTCGATGCCGTGAACTATGCCGCCTTAGCAGATGCGGCCACCAAGCTGACAATCGATGGTAAGTACCTGTTGATCGAAACCCTGGTGGAGGATTTGGCTGCGCTATCTTTGTCTCTAGCGCATGTCGAGGGCGTTTCAGTGAGGGTAGAAAAACCCCAAGCAGTGCCCGCAGCTGGTGCGGTTGGCGTGGAAATTTACCGCACCAACAAGAGCTGAAATAGCCGATGCAGCCTATTTTTGCCTGTCCAATAGGTAGTGTGCCAGGTGCGCTTGCCTGCGCTCGCTCAACGCCTCGCCATAAGCGGCTCCACGCAATGCCTTTGCTTCTTCGGCAGACAGACTGATTTGCCGAAGCTGCGCAATCAGCTCTGGCAGTTCCGCCCTAAGCCGCAGGCGAATTGCCGCCGCTGCAATGAGATCCACAAGCTGCAGCAATCGTTCTTCTGCGTGGGTGACGCGCAACTGCTCGAGCATCCGATAGCATTCTGACGGCTCCACCATGGGCCACTGCTCAAGCATCGACAGGTAGGCGTGTCGATCCGCCGCCAACTGAGCAAAACGACTTGGACCGCGCAGACGAGCGAGTATGGCCGCTAAACCCATCGCCGATATTGGCAGTAAGGCAAAGCTAGCTGCTGGATCTAAGGGGTACGCGGGTAAGGAATCCAACGACATGTCCGCGCACTCGGGCAGCCAATACGCAAGACCCCCGCAAGCCTCTAGCACTGCAAAAAACCGGCCGGGATTCGGCGCGGCAAGAGCCTTAACAAACTCCTGCCAGACCCGCTCGGCGGACAGTGTCTCAAGGTCACCAGCGTCGCACATGCGCATCAGCAGGACTTGAGTTTCGTCAGCCACCTTAAACCCGGGTAGCTGCGCCGCAAATCGGGCAACGCGAAACACTCGCAGCGGGTCCTCCGTAAACGCTGCCGAAACATGCCTAAGCAACCCAGCAGCGATGTCGGCTTGACCTTGGTGCGGATCAATTAACTGACCGTTGGCATCCTGGGCAATGGCATTAATGGTCAGATCGCGGCGGCTCAGGTCTTGGTGCAGGGTGACCGATGGGTTTGCGTCAATGCTGAAACCTTTGTGGCCAGCGCCTTGCTTACGCTCGGTTCGGGCCAGCGCGTACTCCTCCTTGCTGTCGGGGTGCAAAAATACAGGGAAATCCTTACCCACCGGGGTGTAACCAAGGTCCAGCAACTGTTGAGGGGTTGACCCGACCACTACCCAGTCACGGTCGCTTGCAGCGGCCCTGACCTTGAGATCCAAGCGCTGTTCAGCGATCAGCGCATCGCGCACCGCACCACCGACCAGATAGACCTGTAATTCGTCGTTCATCACACTACGATTCAGTAAGCGCGGCTTGAGTGATTTTGCGCTGCTGCACCAGTTCATAGGCGGTGAGCTGACGGCCCCAAACGCATCCGGTATCCAGCGCGATGCATTTGCTTGTGCCAGTCTCGCCATCCAGCGATGCCCAATGTCCAAACAACAGGGTTTCATCAAAGGCCTGAATGCGTGCATCGTCAAACCATGGCATTAGACCGGCAGGTGCATCCTGCAGCGCGCCTTTTTGTGCAAAGTCCATGGCCCCTGAACTGTCCAGTAGGCGCATGCGCGTCAAATAATTGACGACACAGCGAAGTCGATCCATGCCCACTAGGTCATCAGACCAAGCAGCGGGTTTGTTACCGTAAATGTCAGCGAAAAACTTGCGATAAGAAATTTCTGCCGTCTTTGCCTTTTTATCGGACTGCCCGATAACCGATTCAACCTCCCGAGCCAAGTCCTGGGCTTGCCCGACGGTCCAGCATCCGGGTAAACCAGCATGAGTCATGACATGGCCATAATTGCGATGGAAGAGCTTTTGTGTGCGCAGCCAATGGGCGAGATCCTCAACATCGTCAGCGCCCAGCAGCTCTGCAAAGGTGTCCTTGGCGCCGGCGTTATGACCACCAAACACGATGGCCAAAAAGTGCAGATCATGGTTGCCCAGCACGATATGTATCTGCTGATCCATGGCACGCAACTTGCGCAGTACCTTAAGTGAATCGGGACCCCGATTAATCAGATCTCCAGCCAACCACAGCTCATCACTGTCTCTAAACCGGAGCTTTTTCAGGAGTGCCTTTAGCTCTCGCCAGCAGCCTTGGACATCACCTATTGCATAGACCGCCATCGGTTCAATGCACCATGTTGGCGACCCGCAACGAAAATACGGGTATGGGCACGTCAAAAAGCTCACCGCTGTCGGTGCAAAACTCATAGCTGCCTTGCATGGTTCCAACCGGTGTTTTCAGCACAGCCCCGCTGGTATAGGTGAATTGCTCACCCTGACTGAGCCGTGGTTGTTGGCCTACTACGCCGGGACCGGCAACTTCCTGCACTTCACCGCGGCCGTCGGTGATCACCCAGTGTCGATTCAGCAGCTGGCTGGGCGCTGCGCCATGATTGCTGACGGTGATGGTGTAGGCGAAGGCATATCGCTCTTCTTCACTGGACGATTCACTCTCCAAATAGTGCACTTGCACCGACACCTCGATGGCTTGCTGCAGATCCTTATCGGTCAATGTGCTACTCCCGCCTCGCCCTTGCTGTCCATACTGGGTTGCATTGCCTGAGACTGCTTGGCAATGGCTAGAAACTCATCAATGCTCACATCGTCTGCTCGTTTTCCTGGGTCCACGGCCAAAGCAGTCCAATCCAGCTGTAGTGTTTTGAGTGCATTAGACATGCGTTTACGACGACCCGCAAAGGCCAGCCGCAGCACTTTATCCAGACTCTTGCGCGGTACCGTCAAAGCAGCAGGCGCACGTGGTGTTAACCTCAGGATGGAGGAATCCACCTTGGGCGGCGGATGAAAGCTCTGTGGTGGCACATCGAACAAATACTCGGCACGGACGGTTATCTGAGTCATCACGCTCAGCCGACCCCACGCCTTACTGCCTGGCTGAGCGCTAAGACGTTCGGCCATTTCTTTCTGCAGCATGAAGTGCATATCTTGAACATTGCCGGGGTGAGCAAGTACATGATCGAGCAGACGCATGATCAATGGCGAGGAAATATTGTAGGGAAGATTGCCTACGACTCGCCACGCTGGGTTCGTGGCTCCCGTCACCAGCGCTGCATTCAAATCCATGCGCAGAACATCTTGTTGCAGTACTTCGATGCCGGGAAATCTTGCAGGCAGCAATGGCGCTAAGTCACGGTCGATCTCCACGGCGAGGTAGCGAGCCAACGACGGTTGATGCAAGTACTCGGTGAGCGCCCCTTGGCCCGGACCAATCTCAAAAACATGGTGTTTTGGCTGCAAAGCCACAGCGTCAGCAATGCGCTGCAGGATCGATGCATCGTTTAAAAAGTGCTGACCAAATCGTTTACGCGGCTGCATGGCTTCGCTTGATCAATTCAGCCGCATTGGCCATGGCGGCCCTGAACGAACCCGCATCGGCGCCGCCGCTACCTGCAAGGTCCAGCGCTGTGCCATGGTCCACCGAGGTGCGAATAAAGGGCAGACCCAGCGTGATGTTCACCGCGCTGCCAAAGCCAGAGTACTTCAGTACTGGCAAGCCTTGATCATGAAACATGGCCATGACCGCATCAGCGGCATCAAGATACTGCGGCGTAAACAGCGTATCCGCAGGCAGCGGTCCCTGTATCGCCCAACCCATAGCGCGCAGGCGTTCGCATACTGGTGCGATGACATCGATCTCTTCGCGACCCATGTGGCCAGATTCGCCAGCATGAGGGTTCAGGCCGCAGACCAATATCCGCGGATTCGGCAAGCCAAACTGAGCTTGCAGTGCCGCATAGAGAATACGCAACCGTCGCTCCAAAAGGGTTTCAGTCAGCTGTGCTGAAACTGCCTGCAGCGGTAGATGAGTGGTCGCCAAGGCAACGCGCATAGCATCGCTTGCCAGCATCATCACCACGTCCTCAACGCCTGCGCGCATGGCTAAGTGTTCAGTGTGTCCAGAAAAGTCGAAGCCTGCGTCCATCATCACGGACTTTTGCATAGGCCCGGTGACTAGCGCCGCGAACTCTCCATTCATGCAGCCTTGGACGGCGCGATCCAGCGCCTGCAGCGTGCCATCGGCATTTGCGATGCTCAGGCAACCCGGGACAACGCTCTCAGCCAGCGGGATATGCTGCACTGTGAGTTGCCCTGGTCGGTTACTCGGTGAGTCGATGCGCTGATCAATTTCCAGTGGCAATCCAAGCAGGTCTGCGCGCTGCTGCAGCATGTTGGCGTCGGCGATGACCACCTCGGCAAGGGCTCTATCCCGCTGAGCCGCCTGAATGACCAAGTCCGGACCGATCCCGGCAGGTTCACCCGGCGTTATGGCGATCATCGTTAACTCTCGTTAAGGCGCAGTTCTACGAAGGCTTCATCGCGAATTTCTTTGAGCCACTCCTGACGCTCTTCCTCGAATCGCCGTCGAAACAGCAAATCCATGGCCATGTTACGTCGAGCCTCATCGCTCATGTCTTGTTCGCGTCGGTCCTCGACCAGCAGCAGGTGCCAGCCGAACTCGCTCTCAAACGGTGTGCTGACTTCACCGATACCCGCCGCCATCATCACTTGGGCAAATTGGGGTACGAACTGATCTGGAGTTGACCAACCTAGGGTACCGCCATTAAGCGCACTGGCTGGATCCTCGGAAAACTCCCGCGCCAGCTCGGCAAAATCCTCGCCCGCCTGAATACGCTCATAGACGGCTTGTGCCTGGGCCTTCGCTTGCTCATTTGTGACGATTTCTGAAGGCCGAATCAGTATGTGACTGACATTGGTTTGAGCCATACGCTCGGTACCGGCGCCACGTTGATCGAGCAGCTTGATGATGTGAATGGTGGCACCAGACGCTATAGGACCGACAATGTCGTCCACCTGCATATCAAGTACTGCATCAGCAAACAGTGTGGGTAACTCACCGGCACGACGCCACCCTAGGTCACCGCCCTCTAGTGCGGTGCTGGCTGATGACTTGGCAATCGCCATTTGTGCGAAATCTGCGCCATCGCGCAGCTCTTGCACAAGATCCTGTGCCTGCGCCACAGCGGCCTGCGCATCGGCATCGGAGGCATCGTCGGCTAACGTGCGCATGATGTGGCCCACGCGATATTCATCTGAAAACATTTGTTGGTAAAAGGGCGAGTTCAGCAGCGCCTGCACGTCTTGCTCGCTGATGGAAATACGCCGGTTAATCATGGCTCGCTGCAAACGCGTGATAATCAGCTCCGACCGGATCTCCTCGCGAAACTGGCGGTAGTTGGTGCCATCTGCCGCTAAGGTTTGGCGGAATTCCTCCATGCTCATATTGTTGTTGTTAGCAAAGCTGCTAACAGCACGGGCGAGGGTTTCGTCGTCTACGGTTACACCTCTTTTTTCAGCTTCTTGCAGCTGGATATTCTCGATGATCAATCGCTCCATGATCTGGTTGATCAGGACATCGCTTGGTGGCATCTGCACGTTATTTTCGATCATGGAGGTACGCACCGTGTCGAGTCGCGCCATCAATTCACTTGCGAGCACCACGTCATCGTCCACAACCGCGACAATGGCTTCGAGACGCTGGTAGTCGGCGGCGACGTTACATGACAACAATGAAAACAGTGCCATCGCACCCCAGTTACGCAGTTGGGCGATCGCACAGCGCGTCGTGAAGAATTTCAGCTTTTGCATAATCTAAGTTTTCCTGATGTGTGTTGGCGGATACACCTGAGCCTGCAACCGCCTATCGATGCTAACGGCTTCCCATCGGTGCACCGTAACCGTAGATGCTGCGACGCAACAAGGTCTCTACCTTACTGCCGATACCCGCAAGCCCCTTTAACTCAACCTCTAACAACACCCCTCGATCGGTGCGCAATTCGTTTACCGGCAAAAGCGCTTGCGGTAAGCCAAAGTCTCGATAGCTCGGGTTTTCCAAATACTGGCGAGCGATGAGCCTTAGCTTGATGCAGCAGTCGTCGTACTCCACACCGACAAAGGCTTCTAGGGTGCGCTGGCTTGCCAAATCGTAGTGCCAACGGCCGGTGACCGCCAGATGCTGACTGAGCGGTGCATATGTCGACAACTCGGCCTGCTTAATATTCACCACGTCGCGCTGGTTGAAACCCATATTATAAACCCTGCGACCTGACCCGCGCAGGTGTAATGAGGCACGCACCTCTTCCCATTCGCCTCGATCCCGATGCCAAAGCTGCCAGCCGCGCAGCTGTATGTTAGGCGACACCTCAACGGTTTGCTCCGCCGCGATTAGATCCCCTGTGCCGATATCGGCTTGCCCAAACAATTGCACGCGAGGATTCGATAGATGCTGCAAGTAGCCGAGACTGAGCGCTGCGCGCTCGCGCCCACTGTTCTGCAGCAGACGAGTTGTCGCGGCCAATGTCAGGCGGTCAGCATCGCCAATCCGGTCGAGACCCACATATCGGTTGTCGGCAAATAGGGCATCGAAAGCCAGACTTCGAGGAATGGTATCAAACCCCGGCAGGTCATCTTGGTCTTCATACTCTTGGTAGAGATAAAACACGCGAGGCTCTAGGGTTTGCGTCCATTGCCGATCAGCCCACTTCAAATCGCGCTCGAAAATCAGGCCGGTATCTAGACTGAAAAATCCCACGCCACGATCTGGTTCAGTATTTGCGAGGTCACCCGATGGGCTGGTGCCTACCAATTGGTCGAGATCGTACTGGGTAAATTTATACCCACCCTGCAGCGACCAATAACCCCCTTTACCATCTCGACGATAGCCAATTGACGGTTGCAGGTGGGTTCTACGACCTTCAACGCCGGGTGATGCATTGGCAAATCCAGACAAACGGCCCTGCCGTTGATCGAACTCGGCGACCTGTGCTTGCAAAGCCCAGCCGAAACCTCGACCCATGGGATTGCTGCGGTAGTTCAGCTGCAGCGCCGGGCTAACCTTGTAGTCTGAAATATTCAGTTCATCCAGGCGCTGAAAGCCTACGGCATATAGGCTTAAGTCAAGATGGTCGGTTACATAGGCAACCTCGGCAAACTGCTGTAGCGCGTTCGGGTTGGTTAGGCCCACATAGGAGTCTAGATCGCGGAAAAAATCTCGATCGCTGCTACGGGCAAAATCTACGCGTGTACTCAGCGATCCCATCTCTCCCCGCTGCTGCAAAGCAAACAACCAACGATCTGCAGGTTCAAACGGCCCAGCTACGCGATCACCGCCCAGAGCCTTGTAGATGTCGCGATCAAAATAACCGTTGTACAAATCATCCGAGGGAAGGAACGAGACGTTGGCTTCTGCAACGTTGCTTTGTTTGGCATAGCTCAGCTGCCCGTCAATGCCGACGCCTCGTCGACTGACCCATCGAGGTGCCAGCGTGGCACTGAGCGCGTCATCAAGCTGCCAGTAATACGGAAACTGGGCTTCCAAACCGTCTTGGCTGCTCAGACCACCCGTTGGCATTTGCCATCCCGTCGTCCGACTACCGTCCATCGACACCCGCATGCGCGGCAGATAGGCAACCGGGATCGACCTCACTTTAAGCACCGCGCCGTTGGCCTGGGCGAAACCCTCGCCCTGGTTAATCTCCAGTCGGTCAACACCCAGCGACCAACCCTGATTGCCGGGTGAGCAACGAGTCAGCTCCGCGTCTTTCAGCACCACTTGGCCTGACTCGCCCTGTACCAAGGATGCCGCCGACCCACGCAATTGCTGCTCCAGCAACAACCACTGCACACCACCAAGCTGCAATGTCTCTCCCTGCAGGCCGATCTCTGCGCGCTGACCTTGAACGATCAAGTTCGGCTCAGTCACCAACAAGCCCTGGGGAAAGCGTATTTTTTGGTCTGCTTGCTCAAGCAAGGCACTGTCAGCCTGCAACAATCGCTGGCCATCGCGAATCAACACGTTGCCCTGCAGCGCAACTTGTCCGTCGCGTTGACCTGTCAAACGATCGAGCTCGGCAGTAATCAGGCGTTCACCAGCGTTATCAGTCTTTGCGTTAGCGGCCGGTGGGGTAACTGGCGCAATGTAGCCCCCTAAGCACTGACCGAAATGCTCTGCACTTGGCATCAAGGCGGGTCGGTAAAGACGCAGCGCTAGGTCACTAGCGAGATCCCGCGCAGACGCGTCAGCCCGCGTTGCCGGCATGGTGCTTGCTGAGCGATCGGCACTTGTCTCGCGTTCTTGTGCTACGGAAATTCCAGTGCACAGAAGGAGTACTAGCGAGATAGACCGTTTGCAACGGCTAAGGGAGGATTTCATCACGGCATGATAAAAGAATTGGCTCTAGGGATATAATCAAATCGTGTCATCACTCAAACCTACAGCTCATTCACTCCGCGACTGGTGTGCCCGGCAGCTGCACACGCTGTCGCCGTCCTCTGACCAGATTGCGCTGCAGCCGCTGCGAGTGGAGGCCAGCCATCGCGCGTTTTATCGCCTAGAGGACACCTCAACGGACAGCTCTTGGGTCGCCATGTCGAGCCCACCCGAGCTCGAAAATAATGCGCAATTCGTTGCCCTGGCCGAGCTATTTCACGGCCTCGGCACCCCACGACTTTTGGCCGGCGATCACGACCACGGTTTTTTCCTGATGGAAGATTTGGGTTCAGACCACTTATCCGATGCCTACGCGCGAGTAGGCGGCAATCAGGAGGCGCTGACAGCTATCCTCGATCTTGCACTCGACACCCTGCAGCCGTGGCAGCAATTCACCGACGCGCAAATACCGCCCTATACCGAAGACCGGCTCATCATGGAATTTGACCTATGCGCTGAATGGTTTGCGGCTAGCCTCATGTCGCTACCGCCATCTGTGCAAGACGAGACCACCTTGGCAGCAACTCGATCCACTTTGATTGACGCCATGCTCGAGCAGCCACAAGTGTGCGTTCACAGGGACTACCACTGCCGGAATTTGTTATTGACTGACGAGGCTCGCAATCGCCGCATTGGCATTGTGGATTTTCAGGATGCGCTTATTGGCCCAGTGCTCTACGACGTAGCTTCACTGCTACAGGACTGTTATGCGCTGCACGATAAGACAGTGATCGCGGCTGCGCTGCATCGATTCGCGTCAAAGAGTCCGCTGTTGACCGCGATAGCACCCGAGCAGATTGCGTGGTGGCATGATGCCTGCGCCATTCAACGTCAGATTAAAGCTGCGGGTATTTTTGCGCGCCTGCATCTGCGTGACGGCAAATCCAGCCATCTACATTACATTCCTTCTGTGCTCACCCGAGCAGCGGCGCTTGCTGCAACTCACGAAGCAACGCAGGGGCTCTCGCCATTGCTGATCCATTGGGCTGAAGAAGCGGCCACCAACCCTTTGCTGGCAAAGAGTCCCGCCACATGAAGACCATGGTACTGGCCGCCGGTAAGGGCACGCGCCTAGCGCCGCTCACCGACAAAACGCCCAAACCCTTGCTGCCAGTAGATGGCAAGCCACTGATTTTTCATCTACTGACGCAGCTGCGGCAAGCGGGAGTCAACGAGGTGGTGATCAATACCCACCATCTTGGCGAGCAAATCGAGCAGGCCCTCGGCGGCCTCGACCCTTCCGGCATACGCGTGCACTTCAGTCGCGAAAACCAATTGTTAGAAACGGGCGGCGGCATCAAAAAAGCGCTGCCAATTCTGCAGCAACCCATGTTTTGGTTATGCAATGCCGACATCTTTTCCGACTTTGATTTCAACACCTTGCCGACACAGCTACTTGGAAACGATCTTGCACACCTAGTGCTGGTGCCGAAACCTGCCAGCCGGGATGCCGGCGATTTCGACTATGCCGATGGACGCATCACTTCCCGAGACGGCGACTACGTCTATGCCGGCATCGCGCTGCTTCATCGAGATCTGTTTAAAGGCTCACCCGATGGCCCGTTTTCAGTGCGGGATCTACTATTTGCAGCCACGGCGCAGAACAGGGTCGCCGCGCAAGTGCATTCAGGAGCGTGGACAGATATCGGCACGCCAGATGACTATCAGCGCATCAAGGGGCCAACTCAAACACCCTAGCGCCCGGTGTCAGATGAAAAAGCCACGCATCTGCATAAAGCTCAGTTAACATAACGTTTTTCGTCGCAAAGATTGCTATGACACCTCCCACACCCCCTTGGATATGCCCGTCCATATTGGCCGCAGACTTTGCCCGCCTCGGCGAGGAAGTCTCTGATGTGCTGGCGGCTGGCGCCGACACCATTCATTTTGATGTGATGGATAACCACTACGTACCCAATCTATCCGTTGGGCCACTGGTGCTCAGCGCCCTACGTAAAGCTGGCATCGACGCCTGCATCGATGTGCACTTGATGGTCAAACCCGTTGACCGATTAGTGGAGGATTTTCTGGCCGCCGGTGCAGACTTTATTACCGTGCACCCCGAATCGAGTGAACACCTACATCGCACGCTCTCGATGATCCGCGATGGCGGTGCAAGGGCAGGATTGGTCTTTAATCCGGCGACACCTCTACAAGCCTTGGAACCGGTCATCGACCTCGTTGATCTGGTGCTCATCATGTCAGTCAACCCAGGGTTCGGCGGCCAAGCCTTTATTCCGTCGAGTCTGGAAAAACTTCGGCAAGCTCGAGGCATGATTGATGCCTGTGGTCGAGATATTCGGCTGCAGATCGACGGCGGAATCAAGATCGACAACATTGGCGCAGCGGCAGCGGCGGGAGCGGACGCCTTTGTGGCGGGCACCGCCATATTCGGTGCGGACAACTATGCGGCCACCATCAGCGCCATGCGCAACGAAATAGCCGACGCCTAGCCTTCATGTTGCGCCAATACGATGCCTATCTTTTCGATCTAGACGGCACCCTAGTTGATACCGCGCCAGATCTCGGTCAGGCACTTAACGCCAGCTTGCGCAATGCCGGTTTCCCCGGCGTCACCACCGATCAGGCAAGACAGTGGATTGGCTTCGGCGCGCGCTACTCACTCAGCCAAGCCATTGAGCACCACCAACTTGTGCTCACAACATCTGCAACAGATGAGCTGCTTGAAGAGTTTCTAAACTTCTATGCAGGGCATGTCGCCGACGCGAGCACGCCCTATGACAGTGTCATCGACACGTTGGACGCATTGCACGATGCCGACGCAAAGCTTGCTGTGGTTACCAACAAACCCGCGCGCTTTACGCTGCCTTTGCTGTCCGCTCTATCTTTGGATGGCTACTTCGAGTCGGTCATCAGTGGCGATACCGCCCCTCAGCCTAAGCCTGCCGCAGACCCCATACTGCTGTGCTTAAAGGAACTGAACATTGGCATAGACCAAGCATTGATGGTGGGAGATTCCAGCGCTGACGTTGGCGCAGCCAAGGCCGCAGGTGTTGATGTCGCCTGTTTTCGCCATGGCTACAACCACGGTATGGATGTGCATGCCATGGAACCCAACTTCGTCTTTGATCGGATGCGCGAAATACTGCCAACCATTTGATCATTGGCGCGCCCTTGGATTCTGCCAAGACAGGGATTCCGCCAAGACAGGCATGCTGCCAAGTCTCCACATCATAGAAATCTCGTGTTAGCCTGCGCGTGAATTTGCAGACAGAATCAATGCTATGTCTTGTGTGGACTTGAACAGAAATGAAAAACGCTGGCGAGGTGGCTGGCGACGCTAAATGCGTATGAGGCAGACGGCCGACACTAGCGTGATGGCGTCCAAAAGCCTTGGGTAATCCCCTTTTTTCTTTCTGCGGAATGACACATGACTGATTCAAATCCTATCTATCGACGTATTCCAGTCGTCCACGAAGCCCTCGCTGATCTCGATACACCGCTCTCGGTTTATCTGAAACTCGCTCGAGGCCCCTACAGCTATTTGTTGGAGTCTTCCCAGGGCAGCGAAAAGTGGGGCCGTTACTCGATCATTGGTCTGCCCGCTCGGACCATTCTCAAGGTCAATCAAAACCGCATTCAGGTGATCACTGACCATGAGGTGGTCGAAGAGGTAGTGACCGACGACCCGCTGTCCTTTATCGAAGCCTTTCAGGCGCGTTTCGACGTTGCCAATATCGACCAGCTACCCCGGTTTTTTGGTGGCCTGGTGGGTTACTTTGGCTACGACACCGTGCGCTACGTTGAGCAACGTCTGCAGCCGAGTATTGCTGGCGACCGCTTAGATACGCCAGACATCGTGCTGATGGTGAGTGAGGAGGTTGTGGTCTTCGACAACCTTGAGGGTCGCATGAAGATGATCAGTTTGGTCGATGCCGACGACGTTAGCGCCCAAAATCAAATGCGTCGCAGTCTCCAGGAGCGCGAAGCCGCGCTAGCCGCTCCTGTGACCGGCCTTGAACACGGCAATGCCAACCAAACCCTGCGCGAGAGCGACTTCGTTTCTGAGTTCGGCGAAGAGGCTTTCCAAGAAGCGGTGGAAACCATCAAGGAATACACGCGAGCCGGTGACGTTATGCAGGTGGTGCTAGCCCAACGCATGCACATTCCATTTCAGGCGCCCTCGATCAATATGTACCGAGCTTTGCGTAGCCTGAATCCATCGCCCTATATGTACTTTATGGATCTCGACGATTTTCAAATTGTCAGTTCTTCGCCAGAAATTCTGGCCCGAGTCGAAGATGGTGTAATCACCAATCGACCGCTAGCGGGCACCCGTCGTCGCGGTCACAGCGAAGAGGAGGATCTGGCGCTAGAGCAAGAACTGGTCACAGATCCTAAGGAAATCGCCGAGCATCTGATGCTGATTGATCTCGGGCGCAACGATGTCGGACGAGTTTCTCAGGCTGGGTCAGTAGAGGTCGTTGAACGCTTTATCATTGAGCGCTACTCCCATGTCATGCATCTATCCTCCACCGTAGAAGGCAAGCTACTGCCCGGCAAGTCCGCCATGGACGTGCTGCGCGCGACCCTGCCTGTTGGCACGCTATCTGGCGCCCCGAAGGTTCGCGCCATGGAGATCATCGATGAGTTAGAGCCGGTGAAGCGCGGCATCTATGGTGGCGCCGTGGGATATCTGGCCTGGAATGGCAACATGGATACTGCCATCGCCATTCGCACCGCGGTCATTAAGGACGGCTACCTCTACATCGAGGCAGGCGGTGGCATCGTCCATGACTCGGTGCCGAGGCTGGAGTGGAAGGAAAGCCTGAATAAAGGCCGAGCCATCTTCCGCGCAGCGGCTATGGCCGAAAACCGCATGGTACATCCCGAGCTTGAGAACGCCGGAGGTCAGTCATGATTTTAATGATCGACAACTATGATTCGTTCACCTTCAACGTTGTGCAGTATCTGCTCGAGCTAGGCGCCGAGGTGACGGTAAAGCGCAACGATGAAGTAACCGTAGCCGACATCGAGGCCATGGCACCGCAGAAAATTGTCATCTCGCCAGGGCCCTGTACCCCCAACGAAGCCGGTGTGTCCCTAGATACCGTGGCTTATTTCGCCGGCAAAATACCGCTGCTTGGCATTTGCCTAGGGCATCAAAGCATCGGCCAAAGCTTTGGCGGTGACATCGTTCGAGCCAAAGCGGTGATGCACGGCAAAACCTCCATGATTCACCATAACGGTAGCGGCGTGTTCGCAGAGCTGGCGAACCCCTTTGAGGCAACGCGCTATCACTCCCTAGTCGTCGCACCGCAGACTTTGCCCGACTGTTTGGAAGTCACGGCGTGGACGGAAGAGGATGGCGAAGTGGATGCGATTATGGGGCTGCGTCATCGAGAGCTCGATGTCGAAGGTGTGCAATTTCACCCCGAGTCGATTCTCACGGAGCATGGCCACCAATTGTTAAACAATTTTCTCCAGCGATAGGAAGCAGTCATGAATATACCGGAGGCGCTCGCTCGAATCGTCGAGGGCAATAATCTCAGCCAAGCTGATGCTGCGACGGTTTTTCAGCAAATCATGTCTGGCGAGGCCACCCCGGGGCAGATCGGAGCGCTGCTCGCCGCACTTCGCGTCAAAGGAGAGACCGCTGAAGAGATCGCTGGGGCGGCGCTTACCATGCGCGCGCTGTCCACCAAGGTGCCTGCCGTGAGTGAAACCTTGGTAGACACCTGCGGTACCGGCGGAAGTGGCAGCAAGCTGTTCAACGTCTCCACCGCAGCCGCCTTTGTCGCTGCCAGTGCCGGCGCCAAAGTAGCCAAACACGGCAATAGAAAGATGACCAGTTTTAGCGGCAGCGCTGACGTCCTGGAAGCCGCCGGAGTCTCTTTGTCGCTGACTCCCCAGCAGATTGCCACCTGCATTGACGAGATCGGCGTGGGTTTTATGTTTGCTCAGGCCCACCACTCGGCCATGCGCTTTGCCGGCCCTATTCGACAAGAGATTGGCATTCGCACCCTGATGAATGTGCTTGGACCCATGACCAACCCTGCGGGCGCGAAGCGTCAAGTCATTGGCGTATTTTCCAGAGCCTGGCAGCACAAAATGGCGGAAGTGTTGCAGCTCCTAGGATCCGAACACGCCATGGTCGTGCACAGTGATGGCTTGGATGAAATTCGCCTAGATGCACCCACACATGTGGTAGAACTAAAGAATGGCGCCATCACCGAATACGACATCTCGCCTGGCGATCTTGGGCTAGCGCCTCGAACCGATGCCGACCTTGCTGGCATCGTCGCTGACTCCGCGGCGTCGAGTCTTGCTCTGGTGCGACAGTCACTCACAGATGACAGCAGTGCCGCGGCGGATATTGTCGCGCTCAACGCTGGCGCCGCGATTTACGTCAGCGGCGTTGCCAACTCCTTGTCAAACGGCGTGGCGATGGCCCAAGACGCCATCTCCAGCGGCCAAGCCAAGGAACGACTGGCAGAACTGGTGCGCATCACGTCACTGATGTCTGAATCATCATGAGCACTATCCTCGACCGCATCCTTGCGACCAAGGCAGGCGAACTGGTGCAGCGCAAGGCTCAACGGAGCCAAGCAGATCTCGAGTCGGCGCTGGCTAACGCCTCTATGACCGATCCACGAGGCTTTGTTGCCGCGCTGCGTCGACAGGCTGAACAGAAACAACCGGGCGTCATTGCCGAGATCAAAAAAGCATCACCAAGTAAGGGCGTTATTCGCGCCGACTTTGATCCTGCAGCCATTGCTAAGGACTACGCAGCTAACGGCGCGAGCTGCTTATCGGTTTTAACCGACGAAGAATACTTTCAGGGGAGTGACGCCTACTTACGCGAGGTACGCGGGGCGGTGGATCTGCCAATTATCCGTAAAGACTTCACCATCGATTCGTACCAGATTTATGAGGCGCGACTGATGGATGCTGATTGCATCTTGCTCATCGCCAGCGCCCTAACCAAAACCGAACTTGCTACCTTGCATGGAACGGCTAGAGACCTAGGTCTCGACGTGTTGATTGAGGTGCACGATCGCGCGGAACTTGAGATTGCGCTGTCCCTCGACCCCAATTTGATTGGCATCAACAACCGCAATTTAAAAACCTTCGAAACATCCCTCAACACCACGCTGGAGCTGCTCAGCGAAATACCCGTGGGTACGACAGTGGTGACGGAAAGTGGCATCGGTACGCGGCAAGATGTCGAAGCCATGCTTAGCCAAGGCGTCTACTGTTTCTTAGTGGGGGAGGCGCTGATGCGGCAACCCAGTCCGGGTGCCGCACTGTCAGCGTTATTTGATCAGCACTAACTGATCGGCGCAGACCCTGTTGTTAGCGGGTACCGCGAACAACAATGTTCTTGCCATTCACTTCTATGTCGCCTTGATGAGCGAGAACCTTGATCGCACGGCCAACCATTTCGCGCGAACAACCGACAATGAGCCCAATTTCCTGACGGGTCATGCGAATCTGCATGCCATCTGGATGCGTGATGGCACATGGCCCCTTGGCTAGATGCTGCAGAGCATTGGCGACACGACCGCTGACATCCAAAAATGCTAGGTCGCAAGCCTTGTGATCTGCCGAGTGCAGGCGCTGTATAAGCTGGTTGGTCAGTGCCCGCAACAACGCTGGATGCGTCATGCCAACCTCCATAAAGCGCTCTCTCGAAATGGAGGCTACAGCGCAGCCCCCCTTTAAGTTAGCCCAAAAATCTGATCCTTCAGGATCGGTTAAGGCCGTCTCACCAAAGAAATAGCCGCGACCGAGGTAATCGTTAATGATTTGCCGACCGTTTTCTGTGTAGGTGTGCAGGGTGACTACCCCATCCACTACCATATAAATGCGATCATCATTATCGCCGGGCTGCAGCACGATCTCTTTTTGCTTGAAAGTATGAATGGTCGCGTCTTGCAGCAGCGCGACCAACAAGCCCTCATCCAATTTGCTGACGGCCGACAAGCACTTAAGGGATACCGGAAGGGATGCTTCGAGATGCGCGCGGCGCTCCTCTGGATTGAGGCTTGGCTCTTGAGCAGCAGCCCTATCTGATATCTCCTCCGCCATGGATGGGGAGGCTATCTGTGAGGCAAATGCATCATGCCGGGCAGATGCATTTTGACTGTGCATTGCGGATCTGTGGTAACCATTATTTTCTGTCGCCTTCATCGAGTCTCTCCTCTAAAGATCTTCAGCGCTGGTTCCTCAACAACCGCCAGACTTTTGTTCTGCCGAATTTGCTTACCCTTGGATTGACCCAGGAAGGTAATGCTTAACTATGTGAACCAGTCGCTTTTTATGCTTTCTGGATGCTATGCCTACCCTCCGAAATCGCGCCTGTGGGATGACAAACGGTAGTAAAATCCCTACCAAATGCATTTTTTGGGAATTGGTTAGGAGGTTTCACCACCGATTGCGGAGCAAAACCAAATCTCAGCAGCCTTTAGCGAGCCACTAAGCGAGGAGATTTATGCAGGTCACGGTAGATTGGCAGGAGAATGTTCACTTCGTTGCCACCAACGATTCCGGGCATAAGATCGCAATGGATGGACCGCCTGATCAAGGCGGCGAAGACCGGGGCAGTCGTCCCATGGAGCTGATGTTGATGGGTTTAGGCGGCTGTACGGCCTTCGATGTTGTCGATATTTTGCGCAAGAGCCGACAACAGGTAGCGGGGTTTTCAGTTGCCCTCAGCGCCACGCGCGCAGACGCCATTCCTGCCGTATTTGAAACCATCAACATCCATTTTCAAATTACCGGCAAAGCTCTCGATGCGGCGAGAGTACAGCGCGCCATCGACCTGACTGCCGAAAAATACTGCTCCGCCTCGATCATGCTCGAGAAAGCCGGTGTGATGATTTCGCATTCTTTCGAATTGCTGGAGGAAAGCTAGGCCGGCGGCGATAGTCGCCCGGCCGCTACAACTTGCTGCTACAAACGGTAGGTGGTTGTCGTCATAACCTTAGCCAGTCCACGCATAAACTGCTTCACCGGCTGGGGAAATTCTTCACCCCCATCTGCCAACGCTTGCGCGCCATGACGACTTTCGTCAGCTCGCATAGCTTCTAAAACCCTGCGACTTTTTTCATCTTGCTCTGGCAGGGTTTGCAAGTGTTCGTCGAGGTGCTGCACCACCTGATCTTCTGTCGCCTCGACAAAGCCAAGGCTCACACGGTCGCCCAGCAAACCCGCTGCAGCACCCATGGCGAAGGACAGCCCGAAAAACACCGGGTCAAGAATACTCGGCCGAGCATCTAGCTCACGCAGACGAGACCGGCACCACACCAAGTGATCTTGCTCTTCGGCAGCTGCAGACATCAGCGAATCCTTGGCATTAGCGTCTGACGCTGTCAGCGCCTGCCCCTCGTAGAGTGCTTGGGCGCAGACCTCACCGGTATGATTGACCCGCATCAGACCCGCCACATGCGCACGTTCTTGTGCAGTCATATCTGCTTCAGCCACCTCAGCTGCCGGGTTAGGCCGAGCAGCCTGATGTACACCGGTCAGGGTGCGCAGCCCGCGATCGAAGCCACTGATCCACTGATCCAATCCATGACTTGTGCGATGACGGCCCGATTTTGTTCTATCCATGAGTTCTATCCATGTGTTGCCTCATTCTCTCTTGCCACAGCTCGATACCCAATGTCCTTGCGAAAGTAGCGGCCGCGCCAGCCGATGGATTCGATACGCTCGTAGGCCCGCACCTGGGCCATGGCCGCAGTATCGCCAAGACCAACGACACATAGCACCCGTCCGCCAGCCGTCACCACAGCATCATTTTCCATGCGCGTACCGGCATGAAACACCTTTGTGTCCTCGAGATTCTTGTCTAGGCCAGAAATGGCATCCCCGCTGTCATAGCTGCCGGGGTAGCCTCCTGCCGCCATAACAACACCCAAGGCAATACGCGGATCGAACTGCAAGCTGTCCGTTTGCAAATCTCCTACCGCGGCTTGCTGGAGTAAGGGCAATAAATCGCTTTGCAGGCGCATCATGATTGGCTGAGCTTCTGGATCACCAAAGCGGCAGTTAAACTCTACTACCTTGATGTCGCCCTCGGGACTAACCATTAAACCGGCATACAAAAAGCCGCGATAGGGTGAACCCTCGGCCTCCATGCCTTTTAGGGTTGGCAAGATCACTTGCTTCATGGCGAGTTCGTGTACCTGTTCGGTCACCACCGGGGCTGGGGAATAAGCACCCAACCCACCGGTATTTGGCCCGCGGTCGCCATCGTCCCGCGCTTTGTGGTCTTGTGAAGAAGCGAAGGGAATGGCCTTAGTACCATCACACAAGCAGATGAAACTCGCTTCTTCGCCGGGCAGAAATTCCTCAATCACTACCCGATGACCTGCCTCACCAAAACCGTTGCCGCTGAGCATATCGTCAATGGCGCCAGCCGCTTCCTCTTCGGTTTGGGCGACAATGACGCCCTTGCCCGCAGCAAGCCCATCTGCCTTTATCACGATGGGCGCACCTTGCGCGCGTACATAGGCTTTTGCGGTGGCGGCATCGCTGAACGTTTCATGGGCAGCTGTAGGAATGTTGTAGCGACGCATGAAGTCTTTGCTGAAGGCTTTTGAGCCTTCGAGTTGGGCCGCCTGCGCCGTTGGGCCGAAACAGGTCAAGGAGGCCTTCGCAAACGCGTCCACAATTCCGGCAACCAGCGGCACTTCTGGGCCAACCACCGTAAACGCAATGCTCTCGCGCTGACACAGTGTAATCAGACCCGCATTATCGGTGACGGCAATTTCTACATTGCGTACCCCCGGTTCTTGCTGCGTGCCCGCATTGCCCGGCGCCACCAATACCTCTTCCACACCAGCACTTTGCTTAAGCTTCCAAGCCAGCGCATGCTCGCGTCCGCCCGCACCAACCACCAGTACTTTCATTCGCTCTACACCTCGTCTTACGTGACGGCGTCAGTGCCGGAAGTGTCTTACGCCAGTGAACACCATGGCAAGACCGTGCTCGTTAGCAGCGTCGATGACTTCTTGATCTCGCATCGAACCCCCGGGCTGGATCACCGCAGCGATGCCCGCCTCGGCTGCCGCGTCGATACCATCGCGGAACGGCAAGAATGCATCCGAGGCCATGACAGCGCCTGGCACCGTAAGACCCTCTTCTGCGGCCTTAAGCCCGGCTATTTTTGCACTGATGACTCGGCTCATTTGACCGGCGCCAACACCAATCGTCTGCAGATCTCGGGCGTAAACGATGGCATTTGATTTAGTAAACCAAGCGACCTTCCATGCGAAAAGCAGGTCACGCATTTGCCCCTCATCGGGCTGCGCTTGGGTAACGACTTTCAGTGCCTGCTCATCCAAACACAGCTCGTCCGCGTCTTGCACCAACAGACCCCCACCGACCCGTTTGAGCTCTCGGCCTCGCGGCCCAGCATCCAGCACACCGCAAGCCAGCAAGCGCACATTTTTTTTCTGTTTCGCTACCTCAACGGCGGCTTCGTCCACCTCAGGCGCAATTACCACCTCGACAAACTGCTTGGCCAAAATAGTATCAAGCAGCGGGCCGGACAAAGATTGATTGAAAGCGATGATGCCGCCGAAAGCCGAGGTTGGGTCGCTGGCAAAGGCCTTGTCATACGCCTCGGCAAGATCAGCCCCAAGCCCAACACCGCAGGGGTTGGCATGCTTCACAATCACGCAGGCTGGGGTATCGAACACTTTGACGCATTCCAGCGCGGCGTCAGTGTCTGCGATGTTGTTGTAGGACAGGGCCTTGCCCTGCAGCTGCTGATAGTTGGCGATGGTGCCCGGCATGGGCTTACCCGCTTCGCGATAGAATCCGGCAGCTTGATGGGGATTTTCGCCGTAACGCATGTCATCAATCTTGCTATAAGTCAGCGTCAGGGAATCGGGCAACGGTTCTTGCGCACCTAGGTAGCCTGCAACCGTGGCATCGTATTGCGCCGTGTGTCGGAACGCTTTAATGGCAAAAGCGCGACGCATCTCTTGGTCAATTTGGTCTGCCTGCATCGCGGCGATAACCTGCGCATAGTCCTCAGCACTGGTAACGGTCAGCACGTCGGCATGATTTTTAGCGCCAGAGCGCACCATGGCGGGCCCGCCTATGTCGATATTCTCTATCGCCATGGCGTCAGTGCAATCGTCTCGGGCAATCGTTTCAGCAAAGGGATAAAGATTCACCACGATCAGATCAATAGGGGCGATGTGGTTAGCAGCCATCACGGCATCATCGGTACCGCGTCGGCCGAGGATCCCGCCATGAATTTTAGGGTGCAGGGTCTTTACCCGGCCATCCATCATCTCTGGAAAACCGGTGTGACTGGCCACTTCCGTGACCGCAATACCAGCATCCTGCAGCGCCTTAAACGTGCCGCCAGTCGAAAGCAGCTCAACACCAGCCGCAGCCAGTGCTTGGCCAAATTCTACAATCCCGGATTTATCCGAAACGCTGATCAGCGCTCGACGAATCTGCAATGACATTTGCTCTCCTGCATTGCGGCGGCGGCCGCATTTATTCCAACGGTTTTAGGCCGCCACGGCGCCCTGGGTGACGACGTACTCGGACCGCTGCAGCATTTGTTGGCGCCGCGCCAGCAGCCATGCATGCTGCTGTTTGGCATCCGCAAGAGTCATAAAGTCGCCGATCAACTCCGGTGTCCCCCAGCGCTGCAGATAGGCCTGAATGTGTTTTCTCGCGATACGCACGCCAGCTTCTGCACCGTAAAAGCCGTGCATCGCATCCAAGTGTTCGCGAATCAAATCAAGCCTCGCTTCACCGCTTGGAAGACTGTGGCCCAGCAGCTTGGCGAAAATCCAAGGCTGGCCCATGGCGCCCCTTCCTACCATCACGCCATCGGCTCCACTGCGCTGCAGTGCGCGCTCTGCCGAGGCCAGATCGACAATGTCGCCATTCACCAGCAGGGGTACACGCAGTTTGTTGCGCGCTTCATGCAATCGCTCTGGACATGCATGTCCTTTGAACCGACAAGCGCGACTGCGCCCATGCATGACGATGAGCTGCGCACCGGCTTCTTGGGCCGCGACCGCAGCCTGCGTGCCTGCGTTGTCGTCGAGGGTTAAGCCAATTCGCGTTTTAACCGAAACGGGTACGTCTACGGCTGATGCCACGGCAGCGACGATGCGCGAAATCTGATCGATATCAGCCAACAACGCCGACCCTGCTGCCTTGCGACAAACCTTCTTGGCGGGGCAACCAAAGTTGATGTCAATCCATTCAACACCGTCGTCCACTAGGCGGCGCGCAGATTCCGCCATAACGAGGGGATCATGCCCGGCGATTTGAACGGCCTGCGGCTGCACATGGGGAATCAGCACCCGCCGCGCGCGACTCTTACCGGTGTCCCAGAGTTCGGGTTTCGAGGTCACCATCTCGCTGACCATATGACCGGCCCCAAATCGCCAAGCCAGGGTGCGAAACGGCACATCGGTCATTCCCGCCATGGGCGCTAGCGCAACGCGGTTGCGCAACGTCTGTCCATCCCAGGCGACGGGCATTGGGCGATTTAGGAATGCAGCTACAGGCAGAGTTGGCGTCATGGTTAGAGGGTTGGTTAGAAGCTTAGTTAGAAGCTGGGTT
This sequence comes from OM182 bacterium, assembly GCA_004213835.1. Taxonomy (GTDB): domain Bacteria; phylum Pseudomonadota; class Gammaproteobacteria; order Pseudomonadales; family Azotimanducaceae; genus UBA4421. The sequence continues at coordinate 27,813 of SHAE01000009.1, forward strand.
AACGACACGATAGATCAGTATGAGCGCCCATTCTCAGCGAGGCGCCGTCGATGGGCGATAATAGCCCTTAGCAGGGTAAATCTGTAGCGAATCCCCAAGGCTAGGCGGTCGCCGCAGATGGCGACCTGCCAGTACAGGGGTGACCAGTTCGCGGGTTAGAAAGTCATTTCATAGAAGCAGATTTTATTGCCGTCCGGGTCGCGGATATAGGCACCATAAAACACTGGCAGCCTTTCACCGGGCTCGCCTTCGTCTGTTGCGCCAAGCTCAAGCGCCTTGCGATAAACCCGATCAATGTCGTCTCGTTTAACCGGCAATGCGAGCATGTTGCCATTGCCGGGATGCTGCGCTTGCTGATCATAAGGAACGCATATCGCTACCATGGGTTGCCCTGGGCCAGTGCCGTAAAACTTGATGCGGTCTTGACCGAACATCTGTTTACCGCCCAATTCGCCGAACAACCCATCGTAGAACGCACAGGCTTTCTCCATATCACTTACACCAATGGTGACGTATCCAATCATCGCGCCCTCCCGACACAAACGAGTCTAAACAGTTTGGCTAAGCTGTTGCTTGCCGTCGTCTACGTTAGTCAAACTAGGACGATCTAGCCAGCGTTCCCGTCAAACATACCCACTCGTCTTCGGCGACCGTTGGGCCAAACTCTACGTCTGGATAAGCTTGTATGACCTCGGTGGCCTGATCATCGAGGACGCCCGCAAGCACTAGCGAGCCACCTTGACGCAGGCTGCGTGAAAAAGTAGGTGCCAACTCGATAAGTGGCGCTGCAAGAATGTTGGCAACGACGACGTCGAAATGATCGGGTGCCTGATGGCTCCCGTCACGCTCCCACTGCGCCAGCGTCAGGGTCTGAATTTGCTCGCTCACACCATTGAATTGCGCATTTTCACGAGTGGCTAGAATCGCCTGATCATCGTGATCTACCGCGATGACTCGTGCACCCAAAAGCGCCGCGCCAATCGCCAAAATGCCGGACCCGCAGCCAAAGTCCAACACGACTTGGTCGGTTTTGATATGACGGGCCAGCCACTCCAAACACATGCGCGTAGTGGGGTGACTACCACTGCCAAAGGCGAGCCCGGGTTCCAGATAGAGTGCCGCTTTCCCGGTTTTGGACATCACCGCACCTGCTGCATCGACCCGCTGCTCGACGGCCTCGATTTTCGGTAGCAACAACAAACGCCCACCGAACTCGGCGCTAACCGTGTGGTTAGCTAAGCGTTGTTGCCAATCTTCTTCGGCCACAAATGCCACATCAAGGCGCTCATGAACCTTGGCATCCAACACGCGGAGGGCTTCGTTTAGTCCGGCGATGTTTGTATCAATGGAAAATAGCGCGACAAGATTGATGTGCTGCCAGAGCGGAATTTCACCGGGTTTGGGCTCTAATACCACCTCATCGGCTTGGCTTTCGTAGGTTACGGCGACGGCGCCATGGGCCTGCAAAACTGTCTCAAATTCAGCAGCCTCTTGGGTACCAAGCGCCAATGATATCTGCAGCCAATTCACGAAATGGCGAAGAGAGGGGTGCCTGTGGCGACCGCTTCAGCATTGGTCACGAAGACCTGCTCGATCACACCAGAAACAGTCGCCGTTACTTCGTTCATCATTTTCATGCTCTCGATGATGCACAGCACATCGCCGACATTGACCTGTTGACCAATACTCACGAAGGGCTCCGCCTCGGGGCTGGATGCTTGATAGAAAACACCTGCCATGGGGGCTTTCATGGTTTGCGAAGCAGCTTGAGGCGACGCAGCAATGGTGGTTGGGGGCGGCGGCGCCACGGGTGCTGCCTCAATCACTTGAGCCTGAGATTGTGCGGTCATCGATATACGGATGGACTCATCGCCGCTGCTGACTTCTAGCTCTGCAACGCCTGACTCTTCCACCAATTCAATCAATTTCTTAATTTTGCGCAAATCCATTGTCGATTCCTTTTTGTGTCCGTCAGCGGGCTACCTAGCGGTTATACGTCCGGCTGCTGCGTTGCGCTGGCCAGTGCAAAGGCCAGTGCGAAGTCGTAGCCCTTGGAGCCTAGACCGGCAATCACGCCAACCGCCACATCGCTCAAATAGGAGTGATGGCGGAATTCCTCGCGAGCATGCACATTGGAAATATGCACTTCGATAAACGGTATGGCCACGCCCAGCAGGGCGTCGCGAAGCGCGATGCTGGTATGCGTGAAAGCGCCAGGGTTTATGAGAATGTAGTCCACCTGCAGCAACTTCGCTTGATGGACGGCATCCACCAGCTCGTGTTCCGCATTGCTTTGTATGCAGGTGACTTGAGCACCTTGGGTATCCCCAGATGCTATAAGGCGTGCCTCCACATCCGCCAAGGTCTCGTGTCCATATACCGAGGGTTCTCGGGTGCCCAGAAGATTCAAATTTGGACCATTCAGCAGGAGAATGTGTTTTGCCATGTTGTCGCCTCGTTATCGTCTCAGGAGTATCGTCGCTGGGTTGTGGATCGCCTGTGCAAAACTGTCTTAATCGTGAATTCGCGAATTTTAACGCCACGTTCGACGAACTTTAACCTTTCATCAGGTCTGATGGTAAGCGCTATAGCGCCAGCACTTGTGCGAGGTGGGTTTCTAAACGATCTGCGGAAACCTCCCCTTGCACTCTAAATTCGTCGATTTCGCTGCCATCTTCGGCAAAAAACACCAAACTAGGCGGACCGAATAACCCAAACTGCTTTAACAAGGCTTGATCTTGCGCATCGTTGGCCGTCACATCTGCTCGCAACAACGTAAATTGGGCCAATTGTCGAGCAACCTCGGGCTCGGGAAAAACAGATCGCTCCATGACTTTGCATGAAATGCACCAATCTGCGTACAAATCTAGCAGTACCGGTCCTGATGACGAGGCCATCAGCCGCTCCACGTCGGCAACGGTTTTAACCGCCTCCCAGCGCACGGACTCCACCTGTGCTTGCTCTGCAGTCCCGATGCTGGAAAAGCGATGCATCGGTTTGAGGGGATCAACGCCACCGGCACTCGCGCCAAGCAAACAGGCGCCACCCCAGACACTGAGGGTTAAACCGAGCACCTGCGCAAAGCGCCGACCTGCGGCTTTTGGCACGAACTCGAAAGCACCCAAGTACACGCCCGCAGCGATTAACCAGACTGCCCAGAGCACTAAGGCCACCGAACCCGGTACTAGCCGCTCCAGCAACCAGATCGCAACTCCCAACAAACCGAAGCCAAATACACCCTTTACCGTATCCATCCAAATGCCAGCGCGCGGCAGCCAATGACCACCGCTGCCACCCACCACCATCAACGGCACACCCATACCCAAACCAAGGGCAAATAACGCGGAGCCGCCGAGCACCGCGTCGGCGGTATTCGATAGGTAAATCAGTGCTCCGGCCAGCGGTGCAGAAATACAGGGAGACACGACCAAACTGGACAAGGAGCCCATGACAAATACGGACGGATGACGTCCACCCTGTTGCTGGGCGCTACGCTGGTTAATCCATTGCTGCATGCCCTGTGGCAGTGCCAGTTCGTAAAAGCCAAACATGGCGCCAGACAACAGCACAAAAACCACAGCAAAGACGCTGAGCACCAGCGGGCTTTGCAAGGTTGCCTGCAGATTAAGCTCAGCTCCGAACAGTCCCACCAGCAAACCAACCAACGCATAGGTCAGGGCCATGCCGAGCACGTAGGCTAGGGAGAGGGTAAAGGCGCGGGTCTTGGTCAGACCCTCACCTTCACCAACAATAATGGTCGATAGAATCGGCACCATGGGAAAAACGCAGGGCGTAAACGCCAAACCGATTCCAGCGATGAAAAATAACCCCAAGGCGACCAGAAAGCTGCTGCCTTGCAGTACGTCTGCCATGGCGCGATCTTCACTGATGCTTCGCGCCGGCAACGCCGCCCTCGCAGCACCGTCATCACTTGGCGCCGCCGAGGTTAAGTTTTCCGCAAGCACGGCGTTCGCTGGCAACAGCCCGCCTGCAGACACCACAAATTTTCGTACTTCGGGCGGATAGCAAAGACCGGCATCCGCGCAGCCTTGATAGCTGATACTCAGTTCGGCCCCATCGGGTAGGGTGCCAACGACCGGGAGCTGCACCGCAGCAGAGCCGTAGTACACCTCAACATCACCAAAGAACTCATCAAACTTTGCCTTGCCTTCAGGAATGCGCATGGCCCCAAGCGCGGCGCCACTGTCGAATGCGTTAAGGCTGGCATCGAACTGATGTCGATACAGGTAGTACCCTGCGGGCATTTCCCAGCGCGCCACAACAACGCGGTTTGGTTGTAAGGTTGCGGTGAGCACGAAGGCCTCGTCCACGGGCAAAAACTGTGGTTCTTCGCTGAGCCAAGCGCCCGCCTCGCTGGTGCTTGAGGACACCGGCGATGCCAGAATGGTGTCGTCACTCTGGGCGAACACTGGCGAGCCGCAAGCCAAGATCAGGCAGGTGATCAGGCGCGCATAAAACCGCGCGATCGCTTGCAATCCTTCAGCAGATATCGAATTCAACAATCGAAATACTCCTTCGCGACTCATAACTGTGGTCAGTAGAGGTTTGGCGGCCGCGCCAATGATAACGGATCAGCATCAAACAGTGGTGTAGATCGCCTCTGTAGATCGCCTCTGTAGATCGCCTCATGGATCATCCTCTGGAGCACCAGAACCTTGGCACGTTATGCTACCCTGCGGCCCGCGATATTCGCCTATCATCCTTTGTGTAAATCTGCATGCTCGATGACCCGTTTAGCCACCGTTGAATCGCTTTGCGTAATCTCACCACGTAGCCAAGACCGTGATGCACACGAATAAGCCAACCTTGAACGAAGCTACCCACGCGCCGTCAGCGCAGAGCGCGAACCCGCTGCTTGCCATCGCCGTGACGATCATGCTGCTACTCAGCAGTGCCTGTGAGACCCTACCCAAACCATCCAGTGCTGAGCCAGCGCGCTCGCTCAATGCTGCGGAAAAACGCGAGGTTCAAGCACTCATCTATGCTGCCGAGGATGCTATGGCCAATAGCCACCTTAGTTTTCCTGACGACGGCAGTGCGCTGAACTTGTATCGGCAAGCGCTGCGCCTCGATCCCAAGAGTGCTCACGCACAAAGAGGATTGGAAACCATTATTGAGCATTACGTCGCGCTGGCGCTGAAAGCCGCCAACCGTGGCGACACGGCTACCGCCCGAGCACTGCTGAACCGCGGGCGTGACATTGATCCGACGCACCCTTCGATAGGGCCAACCGAACAATTCGTGCAAACCATTGACACTTCTCGTCGCGAAATCGTTACCCTGCGCGGGCTCTCCGAGAGCAAGTTGCGCGCGACCATTGAGGCCATGGTTCAAGGCATGGTGCAGGGCATCCAACCTAACT
>SHAE01000090.1 GCA_004213835.1 OM182 bacterium
AGAGCACCTCAGCGATGATGGCAACATTGTGCTGGTATCAGGTGCACCCGCTCGCCGTGCGAAGCCCGGTCAAGCGGCCATCGCCTCGGTGGGCGGTGCAGTTGAACAGTTCGTGCGCGCAGTCACCGCCGAGCTTGCCCCTAAGCGCATTAACGTGGTGAGTCCGGGGGTTATCGACACGCCCATGTTCGGTAACGATGCAGACGCTCGGGCAAAGATGCTTGGTGGCGCGACGGCCAAGAACCTGATTCCCAGAGCAGGCACCCCGGAGGAAGTGGCAGAAGGCATCATGTTTGTGGTGAAAAACGAGTTCGTCACGGGCACCACGATTGATGTCGATGGCGGCTGGATACTCAGCTAGACGCGATGCCGGATTACAGCGTAGCGGTCTGCGCTTCAACACCCAGGTAAAGTCGGCCTACCGTCTCCAACGTGCTGGGTGCGACCATAATGTGCTGAGACGTCATATGCACATCACGGAAATGGCGCTGCAGCGCCGAATCGGCATAAACCGCGCTACCCCCGCCTAGGGTGTACATGGCGTCGACGGTCTTAATACTGGCCTCCACCGCATGGGTGGTTGCCAGACGAATGTCGCGGCGCTGATCAATGCTCACTTTTTCGCCGGCCTGGGCGACCAGCCAAGCTGCTTCGATGGACTCATAGTAGAAAGCTCGAGCGCTGCGCAGGGCGGCTTCCGCCCGCGCCACTTCTAAATGCGAGTGCGCACGATCGGCCAGTGTGGCCGTGCTATTGATGCGCCTTTTACTTTGCGCGAGTCGTACCAGTTCATCGATGGCGGCGCGGGCGATGCCTAGGGCCACAGCGCCAATGCCGATGGCCAGCAGGGTAAATTGGGGAAACTGGTAGAGCGAGCTGCGCGGCGGCCGGTTGCCGTCGTAACCCACAATATGGCTGTCTGGCAGCGTGAGATTCTTAACTTCATAGTCTGTACTGCCAGTACCTTGAAGACCTGATACATGCCAAGTGTCTAAGAACTCGACTTGCTTGGCGGGCATCAAAATCATGTGTTGACTGGGCTTGTCAGCGCCAACGTCGACGAGGCAACCACCCAGTATCCAGTCTGCATTTTGGGTGCCTGACCCCCATTGCCAGCGACCCTCCACCGTCACCTCGCCAGCTTTGACTGTCGCTTTGCCAGAGGGTGCGAAAACGCCAGCGACCATGGTGTTAGGGTGACTAAAGATAATTCGCGCTGTGTCCTGGGGAATGCTACCCAGCGTTGATCCGCTGGTGGCGGCAATAAAGGCAACCCAGCCGCAGGCGGCATTGCCTTGGGCGAGACGCTCGAAAATCTTCGCACCAACGAGGGGAGAGGCCTCCAGACCGCCTAAGTGTTCAGGTACGAATAGCCGATAAAAGCCCGCTTGCGCCATGGCGTCGCTGGCGTCTTGGCTTAACCGGCGGGCCTGATCAAATTCTACCGCACGGTCTGAAAAGGCGTCGCTCAACTGGGCGGCAGTGGCCAGTAACTCGGTGTCGGTTGGGTTTATCTGAGTTTGGGTCATGCCAGCATCCTCGTGTCGCGCAGTTCTTACACATATTTCTTACGCATGTTTTGCACACGCATTTATGCTTGTGCATAAGTCTCTCGTCAGACCGTCGAGCCTAACCAATAGGCTGCGAGTTGTGTGCCGATGAGCATAAATCCACCGACCATGATGAACCAGTTGGCCACCAGTGCTTGGGTGGCAAAGGTCGAACGGCGCTGCCAAGCAAAAACCGCGACAACGATTGCCGACAAGGCCAGCAGTTGGCCGAACTCAACGCCCAGATTGAACGCCAGTAGATTGACCAGCAGGCCTTCTTCGGGGAGCGAGATTTGCTGGAGTTTGGTGGCGAGTCCAAGGCCGTGGCAGAGCCCAAAGGCAAATACCGCGGCGCGGGTATCAATGCCAAAGTGCCAATTGCGCTGCTGGGCTAGGTTTTCCAGCGCCTTATAAACCACAGACGAGCCGATGATGGCATCCACCAAATAGGGGTTGGCGTTGGTCTGCAACATGACGCCGACAATCAAAGTCAGGCTATGGCCGAGCGCGAACAAGCTCACATAAACCGCGACGTCGCGAAAACTACGCAAAAAGAACACAACACCGGCTAAAAACAAAAGGTGATCTAGGCCGGTGACCATGTGTTTGGCGCCGAGATAGAGGTAGGGCCAAAAAACCACGCCAGACTGGGCCTGTAAAAACGCCGCATCACTGGTGTCGACGTTATGTGCCATGGCCTGCTCGCTACAGAACAGGATGAGGGCTAGAAGAGCAGTAAACGCTGCGGGGACAGCGTGGCGTTGCAGGGCGAGAAACCGCGGGGTCATTAAAGTCGTTGATTGAATTCGATCATGTTGCCGCTGGGATCGTGGGTAAAGAACTGGCGGCAAACCCCTGGGATTTCACGAATGTCAGAAGGAGCAAATCCTTCATTGAACAAAGCGCTATGAACTTCATCGGCATCGTTTACGGCAAAGGCAAAGTGTTGTTCTTTTACCGGATCACCACTGTCGATACCAAGCAGGTGTATTTCCTGTTCACCAGCTTGAATCCAAGCGCCAGGAAAACCCAAGTCAGGTCGGTCTAATACTTCCAGATTCAGTACTCCAACGTAGAAAGCTACGGCGGCATCGACATCTTTCACATTGATGGAAACATGGTGAATGCCTTGAGTGCTGATCTTTGCTGCTTTTGACATAACTTGGGTTGTCCTACTGTCTTTGACTCAGCCCTGCAGGCTGGCGAAGCTCTTGCCCTCGGCGACCAACTTCTCGAGCAGTGGCGCCGGCTTCCAGATGTCGCCGCCATATTCGGCTTCGAATTTCTTGATGTCCGCCAAGATATTGTCGAGACCAATTTGGTCTGCCCAGAACATTGGCCCGCCGGTGACCTCTGGAAAGCCGTAGCCATTGATGTAGACGATATCGATGTCGCAGGGACGAATGGCGATGCCATCTTCCAAGATTCGAGCACCTTCATTGATCATCGGATACAGGCAACGCTTAAGTACTTCATCGTCATCGATAGGGCGGCGTACGATGCCAAGCTCTGCAGAGGTTTCTTCGACAATCTGTACAACCTCGGGATCCGCTGTGCCGGCGCGGCTGCCCTCTGGGTAAATGTAGTAACCGCGACTGGTCTTTTGGCCATAGCGATCCATCTCACACAGTTTGTCTGCGACGCGAGCGGTGATTGGTACGTCCTCGGGCTTAATGCCATTGAGCTTGCGTGCGCGCCAGCCCAGATCAAGTCCGACCAGATCGTTCATTTGGAATGGGCCCATGGGCATCCCGAAACCGAGGATGGCGTTATCAACCTGATAGGGGGTCGCACCTTGCAGAATAATCTCGCCTGCTTGACGGGTATAGCCTGCGAGCATGCGGTTGCCGATAAAGCCAGGGGCGTTGCCCGACAACACCGCGATCTTATTCAGCGTACGACCGAGTTTCATCGAGGTAGCAATGACTTCCTTGCTCGTGTTTTCGCCGCGAACCACTTCGAGCAGTTTCATCACATTGGCGGGGCTGAAGAAGTGCAGGCCGATCACGGCTTCGGGTCGGCTGGTGGCTGCCGCCATCTTATCGATGTCCAGCCCCGAGGTATTGCTGGCCAGCACAGCACCGGGCTTCGCCACAGCGTCCATTTTCTTGAAGGTTTCCACTTTGACGTCGATATTTTCGTAGATGGCTTCGATGATCACATCGACGTCAGAAATATCGGCATAGTCTGTGGTGCCTCGAATCAGCGACATGCGCTTATCGACTTCCTCCGCGCTCATGCGACCGCGCTGAACTTGGATGTCGTAGTTTTTCTTGATGACGCCCAAGCCGCGATCGAGCGCTTCCTGGTTCATTTCCACCGAGATGACGGGAATTCCAACATTGAGAAAGGACATGGCGATGCCGCCGCCCATGGTGCCGCAGCCAATGACGGCGGCGCTGGCGATATCTAGGGTCGCTGTATCCTTAGGTACATCAGGGATTTTGGCCACTTCGCGTTCTGAGAAGAACATATGAATCAGTGACTCGCGCTGGGGGTGATTTAGACACTTGGCGAAACATTCTTGTTCAACTGCGAGACCCGCATCGAAATCGCCGAGGTTCACTGCCGCCTCGACACATTGCACGATCATTTCTGGGGCAAAGCGCTTGCGCATTTTGCGGGCCGCATTTTTCCGTGCGTTGTCAAAAATCTCGGCATTGTCGCGTGCTTGTCTGACAATATCTTCTTCATCGCGAATGCGGCGAATTGGGCTGCCCTTGGCGATAAGGTCGGCGGCGTAGGCGAAGCCTGCTTCGACGATATCACCTTCCGCGAGCTGATCGGCAATGCCCATCTTGACTGCCGCAGGGCCCGGAATCGGGTCACCAGAAAGTATGAAGTCGAGCGCTTTTTCAGCGCCGATCAAACGCGGTAGTCGCTGGGTCCCACCGGCGCCCGGCAATAAACCCAGCTTCACTTCTGGCAGACCGACAGGCGCAGACGGGGCGATCACACGATAATGGCAGCACAGCGCGACCTCTAGACCACCGCCGAATGCTGTACCGTTAATGGCAGCGACGATAGGCTTGCTGCTGTTGTCCATGGCGGTCAGGCAGTCGTGCAGGCTTGGGCCCTCACTCTTACCACCAAATTCTGAGATGTCCGCACCGGCAATAAAGGCGCGTCCCGCCCCTGTGAGCACGATGGCTGCCACCGCATCATCCGCAAGTGCTTGACCGAGGCCATCGTGCAGTCCCTGCCTAACCCCCGAAGAAAGAGGATTAACCGGCGGGTTGTCGATGGTCATTAACGCGACATTGCCACGCACTTCGTAATGTACGGTTCCTTTCATAATGCTCCCCTGAAAATAGATTTTGCTGAGTGAATAGCGGTTGGTTGAATCAGCCTGAAAGTGTGCCCCAACTGGCCCCTGAAACCCAGTAGCGGAAGCCACTTACCAAACGCATACGTGTTTGTCGAAAACATCCAGCTGATCCAGCATTCTTAATCATCAGCGTTTTGTGTAAGTTAGCTCAAAGACAACGGCGACCCCTATGACCGCAGCACCAGCCTTTGATTTCCACTGTCACAGCCTGTGTTCTGATGGCGCTTTGTCGCCTCAAGCATTGATCGAGTTGGCGGCAGAACGAGGCTTGCAGCAGCTGGCCATTACCGACCATGACACAACCGCGGCCTATACCCGGCAGCTTAGCGATCAGGCGACAGATGCCCAGATCACCCTTGTCAGTGGATGCGAGCTGTCTTGTTTATGGCAGCGCCGCAGCATTCACGTTGTCGGGTTGAACATCGATCTTGCTCACCCGGTCTTTGTGCAAGCCATGGGCGAGCAAGCTCAGGCGAGAGATCGACGCGCGGAAAAAATCACTGCAGTGTTGCAGCGCATGGGGTTTTCGCTGGAGCTTGCACACATACAGCGCATTGCCGGCGACGGAGTTGTTGGGCGTCCTCACTTTGCTGAATATTTGGTGAGAACAAACCAAATGCCGTCGATGGCTGCAGCCTTTAAGCGCGCGCTGGGGGCGGGTAAGCCGGGGGACATCAAGGCCGAGTGGCCAGCGCTAGAAACCGTCGTTGGCTGGATCAGTGCAGCAGGCGGCGTAGCCGTGGTCGCCCACCCGCTCAAGTACAAAATAACCCTCACTAAGCTGCGCAACTTACTTACGACGTTCGTTGAGGTCGGTGGGCAGGGCATGGAGGTGATCACCGGTCATCAGGAGTCTAATCAAACCAGAACCTTGGCAGATTTGGCTCAGCGCTTCGAGTTAGCCGCCTCTGCCGGTTCGGACTTCCATCGGCCCGGCCAGCCCTGGGCAGAGCTTGGTCGCGCAAGCGCGTTGCCTGAACAGTGCACGCCTATTTGGCAGCTATGGTCCTAGGTTCGAGCCAGCGCGGCGACAGCCCGGCTGACTTCGATGTGGTCATCGTTGGCGCTGGTGCTAGCGGCTTAATGTGCGCGATTCACGCAGGGCGTCGCGGTCTGAAGGTACTGGTGCTAGAAAAAGGGCCTAAGCCGGGTTTGAAAATATTGGTGTCCGGCGGTGGGCGCTGCAATTTCACGAATTTGTGGGCAGACCCTGAGGACCATTACCTATCGGCAAACCAGCACTTTTGTATTTCCGCCATGCGGCGCTATCCGGTAGCCGAATTCATCGACATGGTAAATGCCCATGGCATTGCCTATCACGAGAAAAAACTGGGCCAACTTTTTTGTGACCACAGCGCTCAAGACATTGTCGATATGTTGTTGGACGAGGCTGCCAAAGTAGGCGTGCAGATCCGGCTCAAAAGCGAAGTCTGCAAGGTGATACCTGACGCCTCTGGCTTTCGAGTCAACGTCACAAAGAGCACGGGGAAAACGGCCATAGACACCTACGCTCTTGATGCTCCGCGAGTCGTGCTTGCCAGTGGGGGGCTGTCTTTACCCAAAATCGCCTCAGATCTTGCCTATCGAACCGCGAGGGAATTGGGTATGAGCGTCGTCGCC
>SHAE01000091.1 GCA_004213835.1 OM182 bacterium
TGATCAGCGCGCCAAGCGCCATAACGCAAATACAAACGCTCCACACCGGTGACTAGCTCCAGTGCATTGCCACTGAGTGTTTTTTGCCACAGGGCATAAACCGGCCTATCCGCACTCGAGAGCCGACTCTCAGCGACATAAATCAAGGAACTGGTCGGCGCATAAAGCCCTGCGCCTTCGGCAAAGCTTGGCTCGTTCAGCGCAAGCGTCGCGCTTGCCACCGTACCGTCTTGGGTAACCCCGGAATCACTATTCGCCAAGCCACCCTCTCCTGCCTGCCAAGAAAAACGGACATGTCCACCAGAGTGACGAGTACTCGTGGCACTGAAGAGTGAGGCCTGCCGACAGTCACGAATCATGACGACATCGCCAGAATCGATGCGCGAATCTGCAGCAAATAGTTTGGCCCTGCCCCGCTCACCAGCCAGATCTTCGCTGAGCGTGGCCAATGGGGTGCCATAACCTCGCACGACTAAGGCTTGCGAGTCCTCTGCCAAGTCTCGAATACTGGCGAAGGCAGGCGCTCTCTTTGGCTCAGCCACAATTTCCACCCCAGGAGAGGGCGCCAGCAAACCCAGTGACGACCAGGGCGTATTGAGAAAGTTCACTACCGTATCTGTGGTTGCCAAGCAGCCTTGCGCCCCAGCGCCCTGCAACATTTCGCCCCAAAGATGATTGAGCAGCGCCATATGCTCCTGACGCTCAGCCTGCCTCACCATCGATTGCTGCAAGGGCTGGCCATAGGCCAGCAGCCGGCCAAGCCCAGCCAGCAACAACAAACCCAACACCACCGCGAGCAGTAGCTCAATCAAGCTCATACCCCGCTGAAAGGTCCTGCGCTCAACACTCATGGCGTCCCGTTCCTCAAAACAGTGCCCAACGTAATTCGATGCATGCCGGAAGGGGTTTGGTTGACTTCAAGCCTCGGCCACTCAATGGCGACCGCGAAGTCATCTCCTGCGCTTACTCTGACGTTGAACGCAGTGAATCGCGTACTTCGGTCTGTGACGGCGTGGTGAGGTATGCCGACGACATCGACACAGAAATCCCCCAGTAACTGAACATTAAGCACACAGGCCAAATGAGCTGACTCAAAATCTGCCCACTGACTGGCAGAGCACCAGCGGTTGATACATTGAGGGGGGCTAACCGGCAGATCGTCGGCAGACAGCTCCATGTCGATATTGCGTAGCCATTGCCCTGGCGACACAGCGCTATCTGGCCAGAAACCGCCTAGGTGAAAGGCCGAAACCCGCGCAACAAAGTGACTGGCGGCGTACCGCGCATGAGCGTCGCTGTGCACATCACCGACAACGGCAGCGCTGCGCAACATGAGCATCTGTGTAGCGGCCACGGGTATCGCCACCAGCAGCGTGGTGACCAACACTTCCAGCAAGGTGAAGCCCCGCGACATGGGCTCACTCATCGTCTGACCACCGCTGGCGCCCCAGATGATCCAGCGTCAAAGTCGCAGCGCGCACACTCGCCGTTGGCCGAGCGTGCAGCTCAAACCCGCCACTACTGCCTGTCACGGTGATAGCGAAGTCGTTTCGCGTGCTCGGGCTGATGGCGCAAATATTGTTGGCCAGCTCACCAGACGCTGCGTCACCGTCGCCATCCCCATCGGAGTCAGCAAGCAGCAACCAAGGGCTGTCCTCCCCAGGATCCGCCGCGAGCGCCAAGGCATGCAATGCCTGAGCACAGGCCATCAGTTCAAGCTGCATCGCTGCACTGCGTCCTTGGTCTTGCTGCGCGCTATAGCGGGGAACGGCAATCCACATCAGGACGGCAAGCAGCGCCAGCACCAACATCAGCTCGAGTAAGGAAAACCCTCGACTGAAGGAGTCCAACGGACAGATACAAATTCGACCACGCATCACATCATGCTGCGCCCTGCCCTAGCGCTCAGCTAGGGCCATTGGCTGGAATCTGTGTAGGCGAGTGCTGCCATCGAGCAAGCGACGCGCCTAAGGCGCGCGGTGAATTATCGCGTCAGCAGTATTTTCCCAACGGTTTCGTTGGTGGCCATCAGGGCATGAGCGTCGGCGGTTTGTGCCATGGGAAAGCGTGCCTCCACAATCGGCTTAATGGAGCCATCTTCGAGCCTCGGCCAAACATCGCGCTTCAGGCCGTCCATGACCAATGCCTTTTCGCCAATAGGTCGCGCCCGTAGCGTCGAGCCTATGACCCGCGCACGCTTCATCATCAGCAACCCAAGATTCGCCTCGGCCGTCGCGCCGCTCATCAAACCGATGAGCACTAAGCGTCCGCCAAGACCAAGCACCGTCAGGTTATCCGACAAATATTGGCCACCCACCGGATCCAATATCACATCTACGCCATGTTCCGCCCATGCCTGAGCGGCGGGCAAAAATGATCCGTCGTGACGAATGGAACCCGCCTCGGCGCCAAGTGCCATACATTGATCAAGCTTGGACTGATTACCCACGGTGACGAAACTGGGATTGTTGGAATGCTTGAGCATTTGCAGTGCCGCGGTGCCAACGCCACTAGCCCCGGCATGGATAATGACTCGCTCAGTAGGGGCAAGGGCTGCCTCTATGTACAGGTTCAAATAAGCAGTAGCGAATACTTCCGGCAGTGCAGCGGCATCGACAATCGACACACCCTTAGGCACCGGCAGCACTTGACCCGCAGGCACCACAACCTCTTCCGCGTAACCACCGCCCGCCAGCAAGGCACACACTTCATCGCCAACGGCGAAGCTTGAGACTCCCTCACCAAGCTCTGTAACGGTGCCCGAACATTCCAATCCCATGATGGGACTGGCGCCCGGCGGTGGCGGGTAGCCGCCTTTACGCTGCATCAGGTCTGCGCGATTGATCGCCGAGGCCGCGACCTCGATACGCAATTGCCCCGGCCCACACAGCGGGCGCTCGAAGTCTGCCCAGACCAAATTCTCACCGTCTACTTGTATTGCTTTCACCGTCTCTCCCATTGAATCGGACTACCAAGACATCCGAATTTTCAATCCCTGCTCGTGTAGATACTGCTTAAGCCCGCTGACTTGGTAGTCACCGTAATGCACCATGGATGCCACCAGCGCCGCGTCGGCCTTGCCTTGTGTTAGGACTTCATGAAGATGTTCAGGCAAACCAGCGCCACCGGAGGCGATCACAGGAATGCGCACGGCTTCAGCGATCATGGCGGTTAGCACAGTGTCGTAGCCGTCTCGGGTGCCGTCAGCGTCGATGGAGTTCACGACCAGTTCGCCCGCGCCACGTTTCTCACCTTCCAGGGCCCAGTCCAAGGCGTCGCGCCCTGTGGGTGTGCGGCCGCCATTAATGACGATCTCGAAACCGCTGGGTTGTTCTGCATTTGCTTCGACCCGCTTTACATCCATCGACAGCACAATGTTTTGATCGCCGACGGCCTCTGAGCACTCGTTGATCAAGTTGGGTCGCGTCACTGCGGCAGAATTCACGTTAATTTTTTCCGCGCCGGCGAGCCGCAGATCTGTGGCATCAGCAACGCTACGTATGCCCCCACCTACCGACAGCGGAATGAAGACCTGACTGGCCACGGCTTCCACCACGTCGAGCATGATGTTGCGCTTATCGCTGGAGGCGGTGATGTCGTAAAACACCAACTCGTCTAACCCGTCTAGGTAATACTCCCGAGCTTTCTCAACCGGGTCGCCAATATTCTGGGTGTTCACGAACTTCACGCTCTTGGCGAGATGTCCATCGCGGACATCCAGACAAGCCACCACACGTTTACTGAGCATTGCCGTCCACCTGTGCTTGCGTCGATATTTGCGAACCGTTCCAAACGCCGTCCCAGCGCGCAAAGTTCTCGAACAGGCGTAACCCCACACGCCCGCTTTTCTCCGGGTGAAACTGGGTGCCAATGTAGTTGGCCTTACCCAAGGCGCAGGTGAAGTCTCCCTCGTAGGTTGTTACGGCCAGCGCGTGGGTGACATCCGTAGGATTGGGGTAGTAGCCGTGCACAAAATAAAACTCATCACCGGGCTCTATGCCCGCAAGCACCGGGTGCGCCTGCGTAACCCTGACCTCGTTCCAACCCATGTGAGGAATCTTCAGTTCCGGTTGGTTGAGTTTAAAGCGCTGTACGCGGCCGCCCAGCAGACCCAAGGTTTGCGTATCGTTTTCTTCGGAATAATCGAGAGAGACCTGCATACCCAAGCAAATACCGAGCACGGGAATACCGCTGGCGATAGCCGCCTTGAGGGCGTCATCAAGGCCACGTTCACGCAGGCTGCGCATGGCACTGCCAGCGGCGCCCACACCGGGAAAGATGATGCGTTCAGCTTGCACGATGGCACTGGGGTCACAGGAGAATTCAGCGGCTAATCCCACTTCGGCACAAGCGCGTCTGACACTGCCTAGGTTGCCTGCGTCGTAGTCGAGGATCAGTGTCACGATGAGTTGGCGCCAAGCGAAGAGGCCGCAAATACTAGCGGATCGGCCAAAAATTCACTAGATATACACGGCTGCGCTGGAACCATTCGCTCCTCGATTGACCAACATCGTCATACCAGCAACACCCCTTTACGAGAGCCCAGTTCCATGCGCGAGCACACCCAGAAGATAGGCTATTTGTTGATCAACCTTGGCACGCCGGATTCGCCCGAGGTTAAAGATGTGCGTCGCTACTTGGGCGAATTTCTCATGGACCCCCACGTACTCGATGTGCCGTGGGCACTACGCGCCCTGATCGTCAATGCGTTCATCCTGCCCTTTCGTCCAAAGGACAGTGCAGAGGCCTATGGCAAAATATGGACCCCAGAAGGCTCACCGCTTTTAGTAAAAAGCCAAGCGCTGGCCGACAAGCTACACGAACGCCTCGGTGCGCCGGTGGCCCTGAGCATGCGCTACGGCAAGCCCGCGATCGCTGATGGCCTGCAGGTGCTGCACGACAGCGGTGTTACCCAAGTCTGCATCGTGCCGCTGTACCCGCACTATGCTGACTCCACCATTACCACGTCGGTCAACGCCGCCATGGCGCATATGCCAGCTGGCATGCACGGCGACGTCATTACGCCGTTCTATCAGGCACCAGAGCACACCGAAGCCTGGGGCGAGAACATTCGTCAGCACCTGCCTGAACAGTGGGACCAGCTGCTCTTTAGCTACCACGGCTTACCGGAAAGGCACCTGACGAAGACAGATCCAACAGACCAACACTGTCTGAAGCAAGATGATTGCTGCAACGTTGACTCCGTCGCCCACAAAACCTGTTATCGACACCAGGTGATGGTCACTTCGCGCGAGATAGCGCGCTATCTCGACATCGGCGAGGACAAATACAGTGTCAGTTTTCAGTCGCGGCTCGGTCGAATTCCCTGGCTAACGCCCTACACCGACCAAGTACTGGAGCAAATGCCGAGCCAAGGCATCAAGCATGTCGCGGTAGCTTGCCCAGCCTTCGTGGTGGACAACCTGGAAACCTTGGAAGAGATGGGTATGCAGGGTGAGGAGACATTCCTAGAGGCCGGGGGAGAATCATTTACCCTCGTACCTTGCATCAACGATGACGATCTGTGGGTCGAAGGTCTGGCTGCACTTTGCTTGCAGCAGGCCGAGGCACTTGCGCAGTAGAAGATTGCCGAGTCCCGCGACGCTCCACGCAACAAATGGACACACAGAACTTGTGCAGTTGATCGAAACCTAGGCCTCACTCATCAATGGCCGCGCTGAGCACCGACACCTCTTGGTAAAACGTGCGTACCAGCGGCTGCGCGAACATCGACTTACGCGCCACAAAGCGCACCGGCCTCGATAACTCTTCTGCCGACAGTTTGATCAGCTTCTTCTCGGCGATACCTAGGGTTTTCGCCACGCCTGTCGGCACGAGTCCATGACCAAAGTCTGAGAGCGCCATCTGCGCCACGGCAAAAAATGACTCAAGTGACGTGCTGCGATTCAAGCTAAGCCGCTGCATGTTTTCTTCAATGGAACCCCAGGCGCCAGAACGCGATTCAATGGTCATCACGTCCAGCGGGTCGCCGCTTCGATATTTCAGTGGTTTTAGACCCGATGGAATAATCACCATGGGTTCCTGTCGGATAACTTCAGATACTAAGTCCGTGTCAGCATCTGGGCTGCCCGTACAAATACCAACCATGTATTCACCCGAGCGCAGGCGATCCAGCACGACCGGCGAGCGCTGGGCGTGAAATTCAAACTCAACGCTTGGCATCAAATCTCGAACCTGTGAGAAC
>SHAE01000092.1 GCA_004213835.1 OM182 bacterium
GGCCCAGATCCCCGGCTACGACAACATGCTGGTGATGAACCCCGACACGCTGGTTCAGCCACGTTACGAGACTGATGTGCGTTTGTTCTACACCGACAAGGGGCTGTATATCGCTGCGGTGATGCAGCAGCCCAAGGAAACGCTGGTGTCTCGTCTTTCCAGTCGCGATCAATTCCTCAACCGCGACGAATTTGGCGTGACCCTAGATACCTCGGGTCAGGGCCTCTACGGCTATTGGTTTGCGAGCAGCCTGGGCGGCTCGATGATGGACGGTAAGGTTGCGCCGGAGCGTCAATTCTCCCGCGAATGGGACGGTCCATGGGCCTCGGCCACTGCGGAGCTAGAAAACGGCTGGAGCACTGAGATGTTTTTGCCCTGGTCGATGATGACCATGGGGCCGGTTGACGGTGACGGTGAGCGTCGATTTGGCTTCTTCTTTATGCGCAATGTCGCCTACCTCGATGAACGCTGGAGTTGGCCAGCCCTGCCGTTTACCTCCAAACGCTTCATGTCGGCGCTGCCGAGCATGCGTTTGCCCCAAGTGGAGTCGAAGCAGCAGATCGCCTTCTTCCCCTATGTGTCGGCTGCGCAGGATGAGATTTACGGCGAGGACGAATACCGAGTAGGCGCTGATTTTTCTTGGCGGCCATCATCAGATTTGCAGGTGACGGCTTCCATTAATCCGGACTTTGGCGCGGTGGAGTCCGACGATGTCGTGGTCAACCTTACCGCCTTCGAAACGTTCTTTCCGGAGAAGCGGTTGTTCTTCTTAGAGGGGCGAGAAGTTTTTAGCACGACGCCGCGCAGTCAGCCCGCAGGTGCAAGTCCCGCCGGAATCGGTTCACGGCAAACCTCGACAACCTTCACCGGCGAACCGACCACATTGCTCAACACGCGTCGTATCGGCGGTGCCGCGCGAGTCGACGTGCCCGATGGTCTTAGCGTACCGGGCGCGGAACTTGGGCGACCGACGGACTTGCTTGGGGCGGCCAAGGTGACAGGCCAGAAGGGTGCTTTTCGCTACGGCTTACTCGGCGCCATGGAAGATGACGCGGTGCTGCGTGGCACCGTGTCCCAGGGTGAAAACGCTGGCGAGCGCGCCTTCGTGACAGCGCAGGGTCGTGACTTCGGTGTGGCACGACTGCTTTACGAGCAAACCGGTGATGGACGGCGCTCTATCGGCTACCTCGGCACCATGACGCGGTACGCAGACGGCGACGCTGTGGTGCACGGTATCGATGGTCATTGGCTGAGCAAGAGTGGCGCTTGGCGCGTCGACTCCCAACTGGTGGGCAGCGATGTTGACGATGTCGTTGGCTACGGCGGCTTCAGCGACGTGACCTATGTGCCCCGGCAAGGCGTATCACATGCACTGCAGCTGGAGTATTTGGACAAGAAACTCGATATCAGCGATTTAGGGTACATCCGCCGCAACAATGTCATGGGTACCAAGTACATCTATAGCTGGTCGACGGGCCGGGGTCTTGAGCGCCTGCGCGCGAAAAGGCGTTCGGTGATGCTAGTGCACTCGTTTAACTTAGATGGTCAGCTCGAGCGTGCGGGCTATTTCTTTCGCAATAGCTGGACGTTCAAGAATCTCAGCGAAATTCGTACCGAATTCGATTACTTCCCCGAGCGCTGGGACGACCGCAACAGCTTCGGTAACGGCGCCTTTAAGACCCATGACCGTATCGTCGCCGAGGTAGGGTTCGGTACCAATACGTCTAAGCCTTTGTCGTTTAGCGCGCTAATCGGCGTGCGGCAGGAAGAGCTTAGCGACTGGACCACGCGGACTTCCCTTGGCCTGACCTACCGGCCATCGGATCGTTTTTCTTTAGACGTTGATCTGAACTACTTTGATCGCAAAGGCTGGTTGCTCCATGACCAAGGCGTACTGATGGCGACTTATGACGCGTCGGACTTTCAGCCGCGCATCGGTATGGATATTTTCCTCACAGCAAAGCAGCAGATTCGCTTTTCGCTGCAATGGGCTGGCATTCGCGCTACTGAGACTGGCTTCTACCAAATCCCCGGACACGAGGGTGATTTGATCAGCATCACTGATCCGATTGACGCAGGCCTTGTCACCTCCACCAAGGGCGATTTTGCGCTCTCGCGCCTGACCTCACAGTTACGCTATCGCTGGGAAATTGGCCCCCTATCTGACCTGTTTGTCGTCTATACCCGAGGTAGTAACCTGCCGGGTCGAGTCGACGACAGTTTTGATGACTTATTTGATGATGCGTTGCGCGAGCCGGTGATCGATGTCTTTGTCGTGAAGCTGCGCTATCGCTTTGGTAACTGATCGCTCGGCATGCGCTGCGCGCCATTTGCTTGCCTTCCTAAACGTGATCGCGATCTAGGTCTAAGCGTTTCCTAGTAAGTCTTAGGCGCAGATGCTTGAGTCGCCTCGGCGTTAACGCTATACCAGTGTCAGATTTCTGATCGATCTTCGGCATAGGGTTCTCGTTATGACCTACTTCAGACAACGTTTGTTTTTCCTGTCCACTTGGGCGGTGTTTTTCGTCCTGCTGCTGGGGGCGGCAAACAGTTTCGCCAATGATTCGGCGCCCATCGTGCAGCCGGGGCCTCCGGGTGAGGAAGGCCAGCTGCTCACCGCGGCCCAGGCGGTGGAGATTACCGATACCAGTTATTCGCCGGATGATGTGGTGTTCATGCAGGACGTGATCGTGCATCACCAACAGGCCCTAGACATGGCGCTGTTGGTCGAGGCGCGCACCAATCGCACTGAGCTGGGCGATATTGCCGGCAGAATCAAAGCATCCCAGAGCGATGAGATAGCGTTTATGCAGGGCTGGCTGCGCGATCGTGACGAATTGCCAATGTCGATAGGGACAGACGCTCACGGGCAGGATCATGGCGCCGTTCACGAGAATATGCATGCGCAGCAACACAGCACCATGGCTAATATGGCCGGTATGGCGACCGCTGAGGAAATGGCTGAGTTGGCGGGGTCTGACGCGACGGGCTTTGATCGGCGCTTTCTGCAGTTGATGATCGCCCACCACGAGGGGGCCGTAGAAATGGTCGAGCACCTGCTCGATCAACCCGGCTCTGCCTACGACCCAGTGCTCTATGAGTTTGTCGGCGATGTCAAAAACGACCAGTTGGTAGAGATTGAGCGCATGCACGCGCTACTGGTCACGCTTTCCGAAGATCCGCGAGCGAATCTAACGGCGGGTCTGTATGACGCTGGCACCGCGATTAAGAACCTTCGTCTGGTCAGCACGCAAACCAAGCCCCCGGGTTTTGTCGACCCGAATAACCCCGGCGAAAAGTCCATGGCCGCAATGCCTGACGACAAGCAAGACGATGGATCAATGGCGGCGCGAAGCAACGGTCAGGGAGAGACTAGGGAAGAAAACAGGGACGAGGATAAGGAAGAGGGCAGTAAAAACGGTGTCGAAGCCGCTGAGGGTAGCCCCCCGGTAGAGGCTCAGCCGAAGCCGGTAGAGGCAGATTCCGATAAGCGCTACCCCATGCTCAGTTTTTCCAATACCGACATGGCATTCTCCGGCGATACGCTCATTGCCGGTAACTATCACGGTTTCAATATCTACGATATCGCGGATCAGGCGGCGCCGGAGCTCATCAGCTCCGTAGTCTGTCCGGGCGGGCAGGGTGACGTGTCTGTGGTGGGTGACTTGTTGATTATGTCGGTACAGGAAACGCGTAGTCGGCTGGACTGCGGGCTGCAGGGCATATCCGACGATGTGAGCGATGAACGCTTTCGCGGCATACGCATTTTTGATATCAGCGATCTAGAGAACCCAAGACAAGTCGGCGCCGTGCAAACCTGCCGTGGTTCGCATACGCACTCGGTGGTTGCTGGTCCCGGCGCTGACGGCAAGATCATCGTCTATAACTCTGGCACGTCGAGTATTCGCGAACGTGAAGAGATGGCCTCATGCTTCGATGAGTCGCCGGGTGATCCACGCACTGCACTCTTTCGCATCGATGTGATCGAAATACCGGTCGATGACCCCGCAGCGGCTAAGATCGTCGCCAGCCCAGCCGTTTTCGCCGACGCACAAACTGGCGCGCTGGCGGGTTTATGGCGGGGCGGTGATCATGGCGAAGAGACCCAAGAGACGCGAGCCACAGACCAGTGCCACGACATCACTGTTTTCCCGGCTGCAAACATTGCTGCCGGGGCCTGCTCTGGTAACGGCATCTTGTTCGACATCTCAGACCCATTAAATCCCACGCGAATTGATGTGGTTTCGGATGCAGGCTTCGCCTACTGGCACTCGGCCACCTTTAACAATGATGGCACCAAGGTGCTGTTCACCGACGAATGGGGCGGTGGTGGCCGACCGCGCTGCCGTGCCTATGACCCGCTGGATTGGGGCGCTGATGCCATATACGACATCGTCGACGGCAAGCTTGAATTTCGCAGCTATTTCAAAATTCCTGCGCCTCAGCTAGAGCAGGAAAACTGTGTTGCCCACAACGGCTCCATCGTACCGGTGCCCGGGCGCGATCTCTTCGTGCAGGCGTGGTACCAGGGCGGATTGTCCGTCATCGACTTCACGGATTCGGCGAACCCGATTGAAATCGCCTACTTTGACCGTGGTCCCATCGATGCCGAGGAACTGGTTACCGGTGGGTTTTGGTCAACTTATTGGTACGACGGTCTGATTTACGGCACCGAGATCATCAGGGGCCTCGATGTCTTCGAGCTGACCGCCAGCGAGTTTCTGTCCGCCAACGAAATAGCCGCCAGCAACTTAACGCAGCAGGGCGGTGTGTTTAATCCGCAGCAGCAGTTTCCGATGAGCTGGCCAGCACACCCGTCCATTGCGTTGGCCTATGTGGATCAGCTGCAACGCGCCGATGCGAATGGCGCCCAGTACGCTACGTTAAGAACTGCGCTAGCGCAGACACTCAGCCGTTACGGCACGGGTGATGCGGCGGCTGCAGACCCAGCATTGGCCCGGCAATTGGCGGATATGGCGGCACAACTCAGCGGCGATGCAAAAGTGAGCGCGCTGAAGCAGCAGCTAACGGCCATTGCTGCAGGGCTGAGGTAAAACTGCCCAGCGCAGACTTCAGTACCGGCCCTAGCCGAAATCAATATCCTGCGGCTTGGCCATCCTTACGCATTTCAGTGGCGCCAACATAGGTGCCGCTCGCAGGATCGCGATAGATGGCCTGATAGCCGCCAAACATCACGCCGTCCTCTACGACTTCGACCTTGTGGCCCATTTCTTGGAGTCTCTGGAGGGTCTCGGCGCTAAAGCCTGCCTCCACATGCAGCACCCCCAGCGGATCGCGTTCTGTATCGCTGGTGGGTTGGCTACCGCCGCTGTGATTAATACGTGCCGCGTCGCCGGCTTCCTGAACATTCATGCCGTAGTCGATCATGTTCACCAGAATTTGCATATGGCCCTGAGGCTGCATGGCACCGCCCATCAGGCCAAAGCTCATGAGTGGTGCACCGTTTTGCAGAACGAAGGCTGGAATGATGGTGTGGAAGGGGCGCTTGCCCGGCGCGTAAACATTGGCATGGCTGGGGTCTAACGAGAATAATTCGCCTCGATCCTGCAGCATAAAACCTAGGCCATCTGGCACTAGGCCAGAGCCCATGCCGCGATAGTTTGATTGAATGAGCGAGACCATCATGCCGTCTTTATCTGCGGCGGTGAGATAGGTGGTATCGCCCGCCTTGGCAAAGGCGTAGTCCCCGGGCAGTGGGTTGGCAATAGCGCGGTCTGGCTGAATCAAATCGAAACGCGCCTTACCGTAGGCGGGAGAGAGCAACCAATCCTCGGGAATGTCGGCGAAGTCGGGGTCGGCGTAATACTTGGCCACATCTTCGTAAGCTAGGCGCTTGGCCTCGGTCAGATAGTGCAGTACTCGTGCATCGCCTCGCGGCCATTGGTTGAGTTCTACGTTGTTCAAAATGTTGGCCATTTGCAGCGCCGCGTAGCCCTGGCTGTTGGGTGGCAGCTCGCACAGCTCAACACTGCGATAGGCGACACAGGCTGGGGTGACCCAGTCACTGCGGTGGGCCTGGAAATCCGCCAGCGTAAGATCACCGCCGACCCGATCCATGTAGGCGTCCATCACCTTGGCGAGCTTACCCTGATAGAACGCTTCGCGACCTCCTTCGGC
>SHAE01000093.1 GCA_004213835.1 OM182 bacterium
GCGCGCTTCTTAGCCAGCAGCATGTCCATCATTTCGTCGGTTTTGCGGCCACTGTCGACGGTGAGCTGCACTAGGCGGCGAGTGTCTGGGTGAATGGTGGTTTCGCGCAGCTGGGCTGGGTTCATTTCGCCCAAACCTTTGAAGCGCTGCACGATGGGGGTGGCGCGCTTCTTCTCTTCTGCCATGCGCACCAGCACCGCGTCTTTTTCAGATTCATCTAGGGCGTAGAAAACTTCCTTGCCCACGTCGATGCGATACAGCGGCGGCATGGCTACATAAACGTGACCGGCGCTAACCAGTGGGCGGAAGTGTTTGACAAATAACGCGCACAATAGCGTTGCGATATGCAGGCCGTCGGAATCCGCGTCGGCCAGAATACAAACCTTGTCATAGCGCAGGCCAGTAAGATCGGCGCTGGCGGGATCCACACCAATGGCCAGCGCGATGTCGTGTACTTCTTGGGAGGCCAGTACCTGACTGGCGTCCACCTCCCACGTGTTCAGAATTTTTCCGCGCAGGGGCATGATGGCCTGAAATTCTCGGTCTCGAGCTTGCTTGGCGGAGCCGCCAGCCGAGTCACCTTCCACCAAAAACAGTTCCGCTCGGGAGGCATCTTGGCCGGAGCAGTCCGCCAGTTTGCCCGGCAACGCAGGGCCAGACGTGACTCGTTTGCGCGCCACTTTTTTTGCCGCGTTCAGACGACGCTGCGCGTTGCCAATGGCCATTTCGGCGATTTTTTCGCCTTCACTGGCATGGGCATTGAGCCACAGACTGAACGCATCCTTGGCGACGCCAGAGACGAAGACCGCCGATTGTCGCGAGGACAGCCGCTCCTTGGTTTGTCCCGCAAATTGCGGGTCTAGCAGCTTGACGCTGAGCACATAGCTGCACTGCTCCCAGATGTCATCGCCGGTGATTTTTACCCCGCGAGGCAGCAGGTCGCGGAATTCGCAAAATTCTTTTAGCGCATCAATCAGCCCTGAGCGCAGTCCGTTCACATGGGTACCGCCTGCGGCGGTGGGGATCAGATTGACGTAGCTTTCGGTAATCGGCGCGCTGCCTTCCACCACCCATTTCAGTGCGTACTCGACGGCTTCGCCGTTGCCGGTGGCCTGATGCATGATCGTGGTGCCGGGCACGCAGTCTGCATCACCCACCGAGGCTTCTAAGTATTGGCGCAGGCCGTCTTCAAATAACCAGCTCTCGTTCTCTTCGGGCTTGGCCGCCACCGCCAAACTCATGCGCAAGCCCGGACACAAAACCGCTTTCGCTCTAAGTAGGTGGCGCAGACGCCCCATGGCTAGGGACGAAGAATCGAAGTAACTGCCTTCGGGCAGGAAGCAGACGCGGGTGCCGGTGTTGCGTTTACCCACGGTATCTACTGGCGCGAGCTGGGTCACGGGTTCACCGCGCTCATAGCGTTGGCGGTAGAGGTTGCCATCGCGCTTCACTTCGACTTCCAGCCATTCCGACAGCGCGTTAACCACAGACACGCCAACGCCATGGAGACCGCCGGAAAAATTGTAATTTTCGTTGTCGAACTTACCGCCCGCATGCAGTCGCGTCAGGATCAGCTCGACCCCGGAGATTTTGTGCTCAGGGTGAATATCCACGGGCATGCCGCGCCCGTCGTCTATCACTTCAATCGATCCGTCTGCGTTGATACACACTTCAATCTCACGCGCGTGACCGGCGATGGCCTCGTCCACACTGTTGTCGACCACCTCCTGCACCAAGTGATTGGGTCGGGTGGTATCGGTGTACATACCCGGCCGGCGGCGCACAGGCTCGAGACCTGAGAGCACCTGCAATGATTCTGCTGAGTAGGATTTTTCCGCCATAGAGAGGAGCGCCCGATTAAGAGAAGTGGGAGGTTTGCTTAGTGCAGCCAGCGTACCTGACTGTGCATGTGACCATCGTCATCCAGAGTTAGCCAACGATACCCCGGAGGTCGCTCGTCAGTGGCAAATTTTTCACTGCGCGGCAAAAACTGGAACGCCGTCGATGGCGTGCCCAGCAAGGGGCGATGACAATAGTGGCCCTGTATCACCTGATGCGCGTGACCAAACACCGCCCCGGCAAACCGAGGGCCCGGCGTCGCGATCAACTGATCCAACAGGGTTTCCGGGTCGTCGATACGGTCCTTATCAAGCCAGGGCGAGCCGATGGGCAGCAGCGGATGGTGGGTTGCCAATAAGGCAAAGCGGGCGGTTTGCTCGCGCCAGTGGCTTACCAAGGCATTTCGCTTTGCAGCATCTATGTCGGCCTTAGGCACATCGTCTTCGTGAGAATCAAGACCCACCACGCTCCACGATCCCAGCGTCAGCGTTTGCATGGGCAATTGCGCATCGCGCATCTCGCCAGCGAGATCGTGGTTGCCCGGCAGACACAACAACGGCGCATCACAGATGTCGGTAATGATGGACAAGAAGCGCCGATACACTGGCGTGCCGCCGCTGTGCACGAGGTCGCCGGTGGCGATGATTGCGCTGGGCCTTCCCTCGCTGAGTGCCTGCTGCATGACCTGCTGCAGGGTGGCGTTGGTATCGGTGTCGAGGAGCAACTCGCCCTCGGGCATGAGGTGACAGTCGGTAATGTGTAACAGCGTGTGTTGCACTGGGTTGATCTAGACCTCACCACCCGAGTGAGGGTTCGTGGCGATATTGAAGCCTGGGTCTGCGCTCATGCCTATGGCCAAACACAGGGCCAGGTATTCGCCCAAAAATCGATTGAGCTGCTCTTTTTCATCGCGGGCGCGCATGCGTTTGTTGGGGTATTCGTAAGCGCCGTGAAACCGCGATTCGTGCTGATACGCCACCACTTCCGCGCTCTTGGTATCGTGATACATCTGTATCTTCATGTTGGGGCTGCTGCCCCAGTCTTGCTTAGGCACTTGGGTCAGCTGCACGGTGGTGGTGTAGGGACCACGCTCGACGACGCTCAGTTCCACCCGGGTGCCTGCCTCGCCGGGCAGCAGCATGACGCACTTGAAGTCGTCTTCCCGCACCGTGGGAAACAGCTGCATAAGCCGCTGAAAGTTCATATCACACTCAGCCATGTGGCCAACCAAATCGTGGTGATAACGGCGGCTAGATTGGCGCGCGCCGGTGGCGAAGTCGTAGCTCAACTCGGTTGAGCGACTCAAAATGTCGGCGTCTGTTTCCGGGCGTTTGTCTGACACGTGAACTTGTTAACTCTGATCGTTCATTCGTAGCGGGCTAATATACCTAGGGCACTCAATGGGTGCTATGCGCGAATGCGGGTTTTGCTCATGAAATCACCTTCCAGCGCTGTGAGGATGCTTACGACCAAAAGCTCGTACCACTTCACGTTACTTGGACTGTCTGAGCAGGCATAATTTGCGCCCTCTGAGCACCTGCATCGCTGATCGATGCTAGCTCTGTGCTTATTGCGCCTCATGTTAGGAAACGTAAATGACCGAATCGCACCCCAAGTTCCGCCGTTCCCTCGTCGCCTTATTGATGAGCGCTGGGCTTTACTGTGTGCCGGTTCAGGCCGACGACTTGGTCGATGTCTTTGTCGCCGCCAAGGATAACGATGCCGTGGTTGGCGCTGCGCGAGCATCTTACCGCGCTGACAAAGAGCGCGTACCACAAGCGCGCTCAAGCTTACTACCCAGCATTGTCGCCAGCGCCAGCACCACAAAAACGGAAACCGACATCCCCGGCGACAATAGCCTGCAGAGTCAGGTCCTGAGAAAGGGCTACAACGACAACGGCTGGAACGCCCAGCTGCGCCAGCCGGTATTGAATTTATCGAGCTGGTTTGGCTACAACAGCGCTAAAGCTTTCGTCAAAGCCTCTTCATTCGCGTTAGCAGCCCAGGAACAAGATTTGATCGTGCGGGTGGCTGAGGCCTACCTGAATATTCTGCGCACCCGTGATCGTCTCGATACCACGAACGCTGAAGTCACTGCGGTACAGCGCCAGCTCGAACAGGTGCAGCAGCGATTTGATGTAGGCCTGGTCGCCATTACCGACGTGCTGGAATCTCAGGCGGCCTATGACGCCGCGCTGGTACGCCAAATTCAGGCAGAAACCGATCACTACATCAGCTTTGAAACCCTGCGCACGCTCACCGGCCGAGACTACGACGAGTTGGCGACGCTATCCGAGCAGTTACCCATTGTTGATCCGGATCCCATGGACGAAGAGGCTTGGGTAGCGGCTGCTCTGCGCTCGAACCTGGGTGTGCGCGCGGCCATGGAGCAGTTGAATTCGGCTAAGAGTGATGCCCGTGCGCGACTGTCAGACTATGCGCCCACCGTCGACGCCACGGTGACGCGGACCAATAACAACAATGGCAATCCGCTGACCCAGCAGTTCAGCCCCGAAGAAACCGAAACGACGATCTATGGCCTGCAGGTGACACTGCCTATTTTTCAGGGCGGTCGCACCACATCGCGGATGCGCGAAGGTCGTGCGCGCGCGGAACAATCCCGCGAACAGTTGCTGAACCAGCGCCGTACAGTGGTCCGCAATACCCGCAATCTCTATAAGTCCGTGTCCACAGATGTGGTTCGCGTGCAGGCTCGACTGAAGGCCATTCGCTCCGCCCAGTCGGCGCTAGAGGCAACCCAAACGGGTTATGAAGTCGGTACTCGAAACATTGTCGATGTGCTGCAGGCGCAACAACGTCTGTTCGACTCGCAGTTTGCCTACGCGGATTCTCGCTATACCTACCTGCTCAATTTGCTGCGACTCAAGCAACAGACCGGCTTGTTGGGCGACGCAGATCTCGAGGAAATCAATAGCTTTATGGATACCAGCGCGCCGGTGACGCGCATCGTGTCCATGCGCGAAGCTCAGGGCTAGTCCGCGCTCAAGTGCTGTTCAAGTAGCGCCAGACTGCGCTGCTTGGCGCCTCGGTTCACCTGAACCACCTCGGCGCATGCGTTACCCATGAACGTGCGCTGTTCAACGTCGACGAGCAATTGACCTACGTCGTCGGCCAAGATGTCTTCGTCTGTTGTAATACAGGCCCCCGCCTGCATCAGATCAGCAAAGACTTGGGCGAAATTGAAATGATGTGCGCCTGTCATCACTGGCGTGCCCAAACTGGCGGGCTCAATAGGGTTATGACCGCCGTGATCGATCAGCGACCCACCCATAAAAGCAACATCGGCCAATTGATAAAGCGGCATTAGCACGCCCATTTGATCCACCAGCACGACACTCACCTGAGAAACGTTTTCTGCGTGTTGATCCACCAACGCCGTATAGCGACACCAGCCGCCAGGCATCTGCCGGGTAAGACGGTCTAACAGCGACGTGAGTTCCGCTAGCCGGTTTGGGTGTCTGGGTGCCAGCCAAAGCAGTAGGTGCTCGTGGGTTTGCAGCAACTGCTGATGAGCCTGTAACACAAGCTCCTCTTCGCCTGAGTGGGTAGAGGCGGCGATCCAAGAACGCTGCTGCTTGCCGCCCAAACGCGCTTGAATCTGTGCAGCGCGCTGGGCCAAATCGATCGGCGCGTCGAGGTCGTATTTCACGTTACCTACAACCTGCAAACGCGGTGCGGCAACGCCCAACGCTTGGAAGCGTTCGACATGCTCCTCGGTTTGGCAGGCGATGAGATCGATTGCCTGCAGCACGGGTCTACCCAACCAGCCAAAACGCTCATAGCCGCGGGCGGACTTTGCCGACAGCCGCGCGTTCATCAGCAGTACGGGTATCCCCAAGGCCTTGGCCTGCAAAATAAGATTCGGCCAAATCTCGGTCTCCATAAGTATCAAGGCCCGGGGCTGAACATGGGCCAAAAAGCGCCCTACCGCGAAGGTGAAGTCATAAGGGGCATAACAGTGCTGCACACAATCGCCCAACAAGCGCGTGACCTGCTCGCTGCCGGTGGGGGTCATTGTGGTTACCAACAGGGGGCTCTTAAGCTCACCGCGCTGGGCCAGCTCGCGGATTAGCGGTGCAGCGGCAATACTTTCGCCTGCGGATACGGTATGAAACCAAATACTGTTTGGGGTGATGGGCTGCGGGTAAACACCGAATCGCTCGCGCCAACGAGGTTTATACGCGGGGTCGTTTCTGCCCCGCCACCATAGGCGCAACAGCACGACAGGCAAGGCCAGCCAGAGCAGGCACCGGTACAGGAGCAAACCGGGGTAGGAGC
>SHAE01000094.1 GCA_004213835.1 OM182 bacterium
TGTGCGGCACCGACTCAGCCTTATTTGGCCTGCTTCCCCATGCTGCCATTTTGCAGTCGTATTCACGAGGGCCGGTTCAACTTTGCGGGTCAGGAGGTAGAACTCGCCGCCAATTTCTTGCCCGAACCCCACACCATTCACGGTTTTGGTTGGCAGGCACATTGGCAACTTCATTCGATGTCGGAAACCGCGTGCACACTGCAATTTCATCACGATCAGGCGGCAAGTAATGCAACGGGCTGGCCTTGGTTATTTTCAGCACAGCAGCGATTCGAGCTGGGCGAGCAGGGGCTGGTCGTCACGGTGGCACTGGCAAATCATTCCGATCAAGTGATGCCCGCTGGCATGGGCCTGCACCCACATTTTCCCTTGCTCGAAGCCACGGCAGGTGGCAAAGCGGGCACGGCAATTACATTGCTGTGTAACGCGGGCATTCAGATGAGTGAGGCGTTTTTGCCGCAAGCGGTCGATCTGTCGGATGGGCGAGCCACTAACGTAATGGCGACTAAGCCTTGGCGAGAACGAGACGTGGACGATGTCTTTGCGTTCGGAATAGGCTCGGCGCAGATTCAATGGCAGGAAAAACCTTGGTCAGTCTGCATAGAGTCTGATCCAGCGCTACCACACTGGATCGTGTTTGCACCACGGGGAGCGGGCTTCATTTGTATCGAGCCGATCAGTCATTTTCCCAATGTGGTGAATGTGCAGCCGGCGCCCGCCGAGGCGAGCGGCGGGCTGAAGAAACTTGGCCCCAGTGAGGTTTGGAGCACCTGTACAACCTTTCGCATTGTACCGTCTGCTGCGGTAACGTAGGTGGTACTGCATGCCTCCCACCCAGTCCCAGCCGAGATCAGATTCATTTCTGCAAGCCTTTGAAAGTTCATGGTAGATTTATTCCAAGAACAAACTTCAACGAGGGGTCGAACATGGCTGAAGCAGTAGATTACAAGCAGATTGGTACCTCACCCGTCCGGCCCGATGGATTCGATAAGGTAACCGGCCGCGCCCAGTTCGGGGCAGACGTGAACTTACCCAACATGATTCATGGCAAGGTGCTTCGTAGCCCCCATGCGCACGCGCGCATAAAGAGCGTCGACGTCAGCGCAGCGCTCGCCATGCCCGGTGTCTACGCAGCCATTTCCGGTGCCGATTTTCCCGGCGGTCGCCTTGAGGGCGAGGCTGGTGGCGAAGGCGGTGGCACGATGGATGATGTCGCCAAGAATGTTATGGCACGCAACAAAGTGCTCTATCACGGGCACGCGGTCGCTGCCGTGGCAGCATCGACGGCGCGCTTAGCAGAGCAAGCCCTTGAGGCAATCAAGGTCGAATACGAGGTGCTAACACCGGTGCTGGACGTGGTTGCTGCGATGGATGCTGCTGCGACGTTGGTCAACGAAGAAAACTATACCGCGCTGCCGGAAAAACCCGAGAACCCCTCGAATATCGCCAACGTCGGGCGGCTTGAGCGCGGTAACTTGGATGAAGGTTTTATGGCCGCGGACGTAGTCGTTGAACGGGAATTCACCTGCCCAATGGCACACCAAGGCTATATCGAACCCCATGCCTGTATCGCCAGCATCGACGAGCGTGGTCGGGGCACGGTTTGGTGTTCTACCCAAGGTCACTTTGAGCATCGCGCAGCGACATCGAAGATGCTTGGTAAGAACATGGCCGACTTGAAGTTTGTCGCTACCGAAATTGGTGGCGGCTTCGGTGGCAAAACCGTGGTTTATCTTGAACCGCTGGCAACCCTGCTGTCGGAAAAATCTGGCCGACCGGTGAAGATGACCATGTCTCGCGAGGAAGTGTTTCGCGCCACGGGGCCAAGCTCAGCCACCGTCGCTCGAGTGAAAGTGGGTGTGCGCAAGGACGGCACCATTACCGCAGCCCAGTCTTGGATCGCCTTTGAAGCCGGCGCCTTTGCCGGTGCGCCTTACATGCCAGGGGCTATGTCGATCTATGCCCCGTATGAAATTGAAAACTTCTTGGTAGAAACCTTCGATGTATTGGTCAATAAGCCCAAGGTCGCGGCCTACCGTGCCCCCGGTGCGCCGCAAGCCATGCACGCCTTTGAATGCGCGCTGGATGAGGCCGCCCAGTTACTGAATATGGATCCCATTGACCTGCGCATGGTCAATGCCGCCGACGAGGGCACTCAGTCCCCATATGGGCCAAAGTTCCCGCCCATTGGTTTCAAGGCCTGTTTGCAAGCCGCCAAAGCACACCCAAATTACACGAAGCCGGTACCCGAGGGCGCTGGCCGCGGGGTCGCTGTGGGTTTTTGGTTCAACGTGGGCATGCAGTCCAGTGCCGAGGTCAACATCAACGAAAATGGCTCGGTGATGATCATCGAAGGTAGCCCAGATATTGGCGGATCACGCGCTTCGATGTGCCTGATGGCAGCAGAGACTCTGGGCATCGACTACGACGATGTGCGCGCGCAAGTAGGCGATACGGAAAGCACGGGCTTTTGTAACGTCACCGGCGGTAGTCGTACGACATTTGCAACCGGCATGGCCGTGACTCAGGCCTGCGAGGCAGTGATCGCCGACTGCAAGCGCCGCGCTGCCATGACCTGGGGCCTTGACGAAGACCAGGTGGAATGGGAAGACGGTCAGGCCGTACCCGGTCCTGGTGTCAACGCTGACGTGAAACCACTGAGCTTGGCGGAGCTGGCACGTAAGGCAGGCAAGACCGGCGGACCCATTACCGCTCGAGCATCCTTGAACGCCCAAGGCGCCGGTGCGGCTTTTTCGGTTAACTTTGCCGACCTGCGCGTAGATCGGGAAACCGGCAAGGTTGACGTGCTGAGCTATACCGCGATTCAAGACGCGGGCAAGGCGATACATCCAGCCTATGTTGAAGGCCAGATGCAGGGTGGTGCGGCCCAAGGCATTGGCTGGGCGCTGAACGAGGAATACATCTTTGATGAAAACGGTGTGCTGGAAAACGCGGGCTTTCTTGACTATCGAATTCCGGTGGCATCAGATCTGCCAATGATCGACACAGAAATCGTCGAAGTCCCCAACCCCAGCCACCCCTTTGGTGTGCGCGGTGTGGGTGAGACGCCAATTGTTGCACCCCTAGGTGTATGCGCGAATGCCGTATCGCGATCGCTGGATATGCGGATTACCGAGTTGCCTATGTCGCCACCGCGACTGTTGGATGCTATCGACGGTTAAGCAAGGTCTGCTGCGGCCGATGATAAAAACCCTGCTGCTGAGCAGGGTTTTTTGTGGGAGCGAAGGGCACCTGTCATGGTCAAAGAAGGGCACATGTCATGGTCAAAGTAGTACTGTCCAATCCGATGTTGGCGCTTACCCAGGGTTCGCGCGAGCTTGAGTTTGCGGTCAGCAATTACCGCGAACTAACCCTCGCCCTTTGTGCGCAGTGGCCACAAATGGCTACCTTGATCGAACGTTCTGCTGTCGCTATTGACGGTCAAATTTATCAGGACGCCTTTGCTGAACCGCTGGCGTCAGGGAGCGAAGTATTTTTTATGCCACGTATCGAAGGTGGCTGAGGGGAGTCTTATGAATATCAGCTTTGGCAACGAGTACGAGACCTTTCGCGATGAAGTGAAACGGTTCTTAGATGAAAACCTTACGGATGATCTGCGTGATGCCCAGCGCTTTTGCCCCGGCATCTTTTTGGATTATGAACACAACATTGTTTGGCACCGCATTCTGCACAAGCAGGGCTGGGTGGCACCGGCTTGGCCGAAAGAACATGGCGGCACGGGCTGGGATTTGATGCAGCGCTATATCTGGTCTATTGAAAAATCCGCAGCGGGCGCGCCAGATACGGCGCCCATGGGGCTGGGTATGTGTGGTCCCATGCTGATTGGCTGCGGCAGAGAGGCGCAGCGGCGCGAATTCCTGCCGCGCATTTTGTCCGGTGAAGATTACTGGTGTCAGGGTTATTCCGAGCCCGGGTCGGGCTCAGACTTGGCGAGTCTTAAATTGAAGGCAACCTCTGACGGCGACCACTACCGCTTGAACGGCAGCAAGATCTGGACCTCCCACGCGCACTATGCAAACAAGATGTTTATCTTGGTGAGAACAGATGATTCCGGTAAGCCCCAAGAGGGCATCACATTTTTGCTACTGGATATGAATACCCCGGGTATCCGAGTAGAGCCCATTCTTTTCGCATCCGGTGCTCATGAAGTAAACCAGGTGTTCTTTGATGACGCGCGCGTACCAAAGGCCAATGTGGTTGGGCAAGAAAACAAGGGCTGGCAGGTGGCTAAGTATCTGCTGGAGTTTGAGCGCGGCGGTTCCACTGGCGGCAATGCTGCGCGCAAGGTGAGTTTGCAGCGCCTAAGAAACCTGGCTCAGCTCATACCGCAAGGTGACGGTACGCTGTCTGATGACGCAGATTTTATGCGTAAGTTAGACGACACCGAAGTGCAGCTGGAGGCCATTCAGTACACCGAATTCCGCATGATGGCGGCGCTATCCAAGGGCGATAGCCCCGGGCCAGAGTCATCAGTGATTAAGGCGCTGTCTGCGGAGATTACCCAGCGTGTTACCGAACTGACGGTGGAAGCCATGGGCCAGTATGCGGCGGTGCATCAACCCGAGGCGCGAACCGTGGGCAGCAATGTAGCCACCGTCGGACCTGATGAAGGTGTGGTGGCTTTTTCGCGGTACTTTAATTTGCGCGCTAGCTCCATCGCCGGCGGCAGCAATGAGGTGCAGCGCAATATCATGGCTAAGCTTGTGCTGGGGCTGTGACGTTAGATGCTTGTGTGAAGCGGACTATAATCGCGCTGAATTAAAGCGTAGCCGCCTGCCATATCGGCTTTGCTAACGCCCGGGCTCGATAGGCTAGGTCCTGCGGCCAGTCGCTGGTGCTACCGTTAAACCCGTTTTCATCGCTGGCAAAGAGTGCCCGCATAGCGTCCTCGTAATTTGGCAGATCGCCGCACAGTGCCTGACAAAATCGATAGGTTAGGTTTTGGTGGTGCCGAATCAGGTCGTCGACCTGCTGCTGTGGATCGTGCCGAGCCTGATCAATCAGTTTGCGTAGCACCGCAGACGGACTACTGCCTTGGGTCGACAGCCACTCCCAGTGCCGAGGTAGCAGGGTGATCTCTTGGCTTGTTGCTGAACCTAGCCCGGTGGTAGCAGAGGGTGGGACCACAAAGTGTTCGGCTTTGCGTACCAGTAGGTCTTCATCGCCGCTAAGGTCAAGGTCGACCAGCCTACTGTTGCTGTCTCGCAAGATCAGCGCGCGTCGCGCTGGGTTTTGATCCAGATAGCGGCGTGCGGCTAGGGCGGCGTCGGCAAGGGAGCCTTGGGTCAAGCAGTGGGATTCGCTGAATGCCGAGA
Source organism: OM182 bacterium (assembly GCA_004213835.1). Lineage (GTDB taxonomy): Bacteria > Pseudomonadota > Gammaproteobacteria > Pseudomonadales > Azotimanducaceae > UBA4421. Next base: position 5,337 of record SHAE01000094.1, read on the forward strand.
AAGTTTCTGGCTCGGTACTCTTAGTGGCCAAAACGCTGCTCGAATTCCGCTTCAAGTTCAGCCTCGCGTTCCACCATTCTCGCCTGCTGTTCTGGGTCAGCCCAAATTCTATAGTTGCCTAGGGCGTAGGCTTGCGCATTGTCGTAATAGGCCAGTGCATTTAATCGGTTGGCGACGAAATTGTTGCGGGTGGCTTTGACCTTGCCAGGCGCTCCGGCGACGATGGAATTGGGCGGAATGACGGTGTCTTCGGTCACGATGGTATGACCGGCAATGATGCAGTTATCGCCAATGACCGCACGATCCATAATGGTCGCGTTAATGCCGATCAGACAATTGTCACCAATAGTGGCCCCGTGAATGGTGCAGTGGTGGGTGATCGAACAATAGGCACCAATCTTGGTGGGCACGTTGGCGATGTGGATCATGGTGAAGTCTTGGATGTTGGTGTACGCGCCTATTTCGATATGGTCTGCTTCTGCACGCATAACGACTTGGGGCCAGATAGATACCCCTTCTTCGAGGCGAATATCGCCATACAGCTCGGCACTAGGCGCCTGCCAAATTGCCTTACTCATCTCCACTCTCCTGACGAGAGACTAACGCCATGTTGTTGGTTCGCATGTGTTTGTTGCTCCTAAGTTTCAGGTTTTTAAGACGCTGAGTCTTCTTGCGCGGCGATGCGCTGATCGCGCCGCTTCT
>SHAE01000095.1 GCA_004213835.1 OM182 bacterium
CGTCGATTTTATCTGATTCGGCTAGCCCGCCGAGATCTTTGCCCAGATCGATAATGAATCGGTACTTGTCTTCCCAATCATCAAAAAAGCCAAACGTTTCAACGAGTTCATCAAGCGTCATGCTCTGCGACATGGTCAAAACACGCCCAGTTCAAGCTGTGCTTCTTCGGTCATCATGTCGCGAGACCAAGGGGGATCAAAAACTAGGGCGACGTCCACATCGATTAGGTGGGGCACCTGACGAACGCGATCTTTCACCTCTTCAATAAGCACTGGCCCCATGCCGCAGCCCGGCGCGGTCAAGGTCATATCAATATCTGCCTTGTTGCCGGCAATACGCACTGCGTAGATCAAACCAAGGTCGGCAATGTTGACCGGTATCTCGGGGTCATACACCGACCGCAGGGCGTGCCATACGTGAGCTTCATCAACGGCGTTGGGTGTGTCGCTGTCAGCAAAGATCAGAGGTTCTACGGTTAATCCAATGGCATCGGCATCGGCGCCAGCGATACGCGCCATATTGCCGTTTACCACCACAGTAAAACTGCCGCCAAGGGTTTGGGTGAGCGTGATAAAGGCGCCACCGGGAATCGTGATGGGGTCGCCGGTAGGCACTAGCCGCCCAGGACAGTCCCGAGTCGTTGTAACAATGCGTCTTTCCACAGGTTAATTCGGCTGGGTCGCGTCGGTTGCTAAGTCTGAGGCGGCACCTACAGGCGCGTCGGCATCGTCAATGAGGGCAAAACTCTCACCGCAGCCGCAATAGCTGGTGGCGTTGGAGTTTTTGAAGATCAGGGCCGAGTTCAATCCTTGGGTGACCATGTCGATTTCGGTGCCGTCCACCAGTGCCAAGTCTTGCTCGTTAATGCATACGGTGACGTGGTCGCTGACGGTTACTAGGTGATCGTTAGTCTCCGCATCTTCCAAAAAATCCAAGGTATACATAAAGCCGTTGCAGCCACTTTCTTTTACGCCAAGGCGCAGATATCTGCTCTGGGTTTGCTCAACCTGAGTTTTGATGTGCGCTTCGGCGCGCTGTGAAACGGAAATTTGCGGTGTGCTCATAGTCTTTGTCTCGGGCTCTCGCCAATTCGGGTCTAGCGCCGGTGGTCAGTCTTTGTTTTAAAGAAAAGTGGCGGCCTTTTCTACTCCGGTCAGCAGGGCATCAACATCGGCTTCGTTGTTATACAGGCTAAACGAGGCGCGCACCGTGCCGGGAATGCCCAGCCGCGTCATCAGTGGCATGTTGCAGTGGTGGCCAGAACGCACGGCAATACCCTGTTGATCGAGCAGAGTGCCGACATCGTTGGGATGCCCGCCATCAAGCAAAAATGAAATTACCGATGCACGCTCGTCCGGTTCACCGATTAAGCGCAGCCCAGGTATTTGTTTGAGTCCGGACAGCGCCTTGGCCACCAACTGTTCTTCTTGTTGGATCAGCGTATCCATGGACAGGCCATCGACGTAGTCCAAGGCCGCGCCTAGACCGACGCAGCCAGCAATATTTGGTGTGCCAGCCTCAAAACGAAACGGCGCTTGTTGATAGGTGCTGGTTTCGATGCTCACCTGATCGATCATCTCGCCGCCACCCTGCCATGGGGGCAGTGCGTTTAGCAGTTCAAGGCGGCCATATAAAATGCCGATGCCCGTAGGGGCGAACATCTTGTGGCCAGAAAATACGTAGAAATCGCAGTCAAGTGCCTGTACGTCGATCTTTTTGTGCAGTACTGCTTGCGCGCCGTCAACGAGGGTCAACGCACCCACCTGCTTGGCTTGCTGCACAAGACCTGCAACAGGGTTCACCGAACCCAGCCCATTGCTGATGTGAGTGATGGCGAGCAGGGCGGTGTTGTCAGTAATTAGGCTGGCCGCACTGGCAAGATCAAGATCGCCGTTCTCGTCAATATCAATGGCCTTAATGTTGGCGCCCGTGCGTTGCGCCAACAGCTGCCAAGGTACGATATTCGAGTGGTGTTCGAGCTGGCTAATCACAATGTCTTGGCCTGCCTGAATGTTGCCTTCAATCACCTGGGCCACCAGATTGATGCCCTCGGTGGTGCCTCGGGTAAAAATGATCGATTCGCGATGGGCTGCACCGACAAAGGCTTGGGCCTTAGTACGGCAATCTTCTAGTAGTGCGGTAGCTTCCTCGGCGAGTTCGTGCGCTGCTCTGTGCACATTGGCATTGTGCTTGCGGTAGTAGCCTTCAATGGCGTCGATCACCTGTTGGGGCTTTTGGGTCGTGGCGCCATTGTCGAGATAGACCAAGGGTTTGCCGCGGCTGGTGCGCTGCAAAATGGGAAAGTCGTCGCGAATGTTCATAGGCTAGTGCTCATCGCTGGTGTTTTGCGGGCCGATCATGGCCTCAAGTGCCGTAGCTGCTAGCGGGCCATCAATGCACTGGCGCAGAAAGCCTTGGCTAAGCAGCGCCTGGGCTGCTGTCTGATCGATACCGCGGCTGGTGAGGTAAAACAGCGCTTCCTTTGACAACGTGCCAACCGTCGCGCCATGCGAGCAGCTCACGTCGTCGGTATAAATTTCCAGCTCGGGCTTGGTATTGATGGTGGCGTTGTCGCCCATGCCGAGATTCTTGTTCGACAGCTGTGCGTCGGTACCGCTGGCCCCTTCGTGAATGTGAATGCGGCCGTTAAACGTGCACTTGCCGCCGTTGGCGACGATGTTGTGGATGGTTTGCTCGCTGTGGCCTTTCGGCTGGCGATGTTCCATGGTGATCTGTTGATCCAGCGCTGCTTTGTTATCAACCATGCCGGCGGACACCAGCTTCGCCTCGGCGCCCTGACCATCCATGATGATGTGTAGGTCTTGACGTCTGATGCCGCAACCTAATGCGTGATTGTTGAGCCGATATCGCGCGGCATCCTGCAAGCGCACGTTTAGGTACTGCCAGCTCGCGGGCGTATCGTTTAACGCATTGCGCGAGTGAAGCACCTGAGCGTTAGGACCGATGTCGATCCAAACGCTCTGCTGCATCTCTTCGTGGCCTTCGATGATTTCAATCAATGACAGCGATGCATTGGCCGATACGTAAATCATCACAGGCAGGGTGTTTTCGCTGTGGACGAGGGTAATGGGTTCGGTCACCGGGGCTGTAATGTCGAGTCGCATGGCCTCGCCAGCAAAACACAGCCGCGCAAAGGCTTCTGGGGCTTGCTGCAAATCCAGTCCTGACATGGGTTGAGCAATGGGTTGTCGCTGCCAGCTGACACCGATTTGATTCTCGTTGCTAATTTGTGGCGGTTTGGCAGACGCACTGGTCTGGGCAAGAAACCGATCCGCCTTGGTGTATTTCCAGCGCTCACGATGCGCAGCGCTGTTCAGCGCCTGTTGAACAACCTCATCAAGCGTTGCGACAGGTTCGCCTAGTGCGCTGGCAAAATCCTCGGATAGCGTCAGTGTTTGCGGCAGCGCTAGGTCAGCCATGCATAACCCTTGGCTTCTAGCTCAAGCGCCAATCCCTTATCGCCGGATTCGATGATCTGCCCGTTAGACAGGACATGTACGTAGTCAGGCACGATGTAATCCAGCAACCGTTGGTAGTGAGTGATAAGCACCACGCCATTGCTCTGGCTGCGATAGCGATTGACCCCATCAGCGACCGTTTTGAGCGCGTCAATGTCGAGGCCGGAATCTGTTTCATCTAGTAGTGCGAGTTTGGGGTTCAGCAGCAGTAGCTGCATGATCTCATTGCGCTTCTTCTCGCCGCCGCTGAAACCCTCGTTCACACCGCGCTTCAAAAACGCGGGGTCGAGGTCTAATGACCCTGCTAGCTCCCGAACCTGACGCATAAAGTTGGCAGTATTCGGCTGTTCTTCGCCGCGCGCACGAGCGAGTGAGTCGATACTCGCCTTGAGGAACTCCATGTTGCTGACACCGGGAATTTCCACCGGGTATTGAAATGCGAGAAACATACCGATTTGCGCCCGTTCAAAGGGCTCAAGATCGAGTAGGTTGCGGCCATCGAGCACGGCCTCGCCGTCATCGACAGCGTAGCCGGGTCGTCCCGACAGCACGTTGGCGAGGGTCGATTTGCCGGAACCGTTTGGTCCCATAATCGCGTGGACTTCGCCAGGTTTAACCGTAAGGTTTAAGCCTTTGAGAATGGGTTGGGGGCCAGCGTCGGTTGCAACGCTGGCGTGCAGGTTCGAAACGTCGAGCAGGTTCATCCGACCGCACCTTCTAAACTGACTTCCAATAATTTTCCGGCCTCCACAGCAAACTCCATGGGCAGTTCGCGAAATACCTCCTTGCAGAATCCGTTCACGATCATGCTCACCGCTTGCTCGGTTTCGATACCGCGCTGTTGGCAGGCAAACAGCTGATCATCGCTCACCTTGGAAGTGCTGGCCTCGTGTTCGATGGTGGCCGAATTATTCTTGTTCTCAATGTAGGGGAAGGTGTGTGCGCCACATTGATCACCGATCAACAGCGAATCACATTGAGTAAAGTTGCGGGCGTTTTGCGCCGTGGGCGATATGCGCACCAAGCCGCGGTAACAATTCTCACTGCCTCCCGCACTGATGCCTTTCGAGACAATTGTGCTCTTGGTGTTCTTCCCCATGTGAATCATCTTGGTGCCGGTATCCGCCTGCTGACGATTGTTAGTCAGCGCGACGGAATAAAACTCACCCACAGAATCATCACCGCGCAGGACCACGCTAGGATATTTCCAGGTAATGGCCGAGCCGGTCTCTACTTGAGTCCAGGAGATTTTCGCCCGGGGGCCAGCACACAAACCGCGCTTGGTGACGAAGTTGTATATGCCACCCTTGCCGTTCTCGTCGCCCGGGTACCAGTTCTGCACGGTGCTGTACTTGATCTCAGCGTCACCCATGGCCACCAGCTCTACCACAGCGGCGTGTAGCTGGTTCTCATCACGCATTGGGGCTGTGCAGCCTTCGAGATAGCTCACATGGGAGCCTTCATCGGCGATGATTAGCGTGCGTTCGAATTGCCCAGTGTTGCGCTCGTTAATTCGAAAGTAGGTCGATAACTCCATGGGGCAGCGCACGCCCTTGGGAATGTAAACAAACGAGCCGTCACTAAAAACGGCCGAGTTCAGCGCTGCGTAATAGTTGTCGCGCTGAGGGATCACCGAGCCAAGGTATTCTTGCACCAGTTCCGGGTGGCTGTGCACGGCTTCTGAGATTGGGCAGAAAATCACTCCGGCCTCGGCCAGAGTTTCCTTGAATGTGGTGGCGATAGAGACACTGTCGAAGACCACGTCGACGGCAACGTTGGCGCCGGCGGGAGTACCCACGGCGGCAGGATCCGGCACCACGCCCGCAAGCGCGGCTTGTTCATGCAGTGGAATACCTAACTTTTCGTAAGTGCGCAGAAGCTCCGGATCAACCTCGTCCAAAGATCGCGGACCGTCGGTCTGGCTCTTGGGCGCAGAGTAGTAGGAGATGTCTTGAAAGTTGATGGGCGGGTAGTGCACGTGGGCCCAATTCGGTTCGCGCATGTCTTGCCACTTAGCGAAGGCCTCAAGGCGCCAGTCGGTCAACCATTGGGGCTCACCCTTACGGTCAGAGATGTAGCGCACCACGGACTCGTCTAACCCGGGTGGTAGCGTTTCTGACTCAACGTCAGTGACAAAGCCCGCATGGTATTCGCTGCCGGCTTCGACTAGGTCATCAACACTGGATTTAGACACTAGGTCTCCTGTTGTGGGTGTGTGCTGCCACACACGTGAAGGCGTTAGCCGAAGTGGCTAGGCCCTGAGCATTTGGGGCCGCAAATTCTACAGGCCGCTCTGCGCGCAAGCAAAAGACGCTCCTTGACATCAAAGCTCACAATGGGGCTAAAGCTAAGCGCTACAAGAGGGCTCATCGCGTCCATTCTGTGCTAATGCTCAGTGAAAGCTAGACAATAGGTAGCTCCTAGAAGTGTTTTTCACGGCGCAAGAATCTCAGCTTCATTTACGACACAAATAGCCCCCAATTTGTGTCGCAGCTACTTCA
>SHAE01000096.1 GCA_004213835.1 OM182 bacterium
GCAATCGTTCCATGTTGCGCTGATAAGCCTCAGGCGATTCGGTGTAGGCGGCGTATTCATCGCGAGACGTGCCCCGGGTAAAAAACGCGCCTTTGTCCGGATGCGTACCGGGCAATGTTCGATAACCCACACCGTCGCCATCAACATCAAGATACCGACCAAACGTTTCAACCTCATCGAGCTGCTGCGCATTGAGCACCTTGCCACGGTCGTAGCGACGGGCGTCATCCCATTCCAGCGGCTCACTCAAGTTCTCGTTCATACCCAGTTCAAGGTCGCTAAGCACAAGTACAGGCGTTTGCAGCCGGTCTGCCAAATCCAGTGCATCGGCAGCGAAGTCAAAACACTCCTTGGCACTGGCCGGGAACAGCAGCGGGTGCTTGGTGTCGCCGTGGGAGGCATAGGCGGCGCTGATCAGATCACCCTGCTGGGTGCGCGTTGGCATACCGGTCGAGGGTCCAGAGCGCTGAATATCCCAGACCACTGCTGGGATCTCCGCGAAGTAGGCAAGCCCCAAAAACTCAGACATTAGCGATATGCCCGGGCCACTGGTAGCCGTAAACGAGCGCGCACCGTTCCAAGCCGAGCCAATCACGATACCAATCGCAGCCAGTTCGTCCTCGGCCTGCATAAAGGCGTAATTCTTCTCTCCGGTCTGCGGATCGACCCGTAACTTCTTGCAGTGATTTTCGAAGCTCTCTGCCACCGAGGTCGAGGGTGTAATCGGATACCAAGCACAGACGGTTGCGCCGCCGTAAACGCCGCCTAATCCCGCAGCATCGTTGCCTTCCATCATGATGCGATCGCCTACCGCATCACTGCGCTTTACCTGCAATGGCAGAGGCGCCGCGAGGTACTCCAAAGCGTAGTTACGGCCCAATTCCAAGGCACGGATATTCGGTTCAATGAGCGCGTCCTTACCCTTGTACTGGGTGGCAACCATGCCGGTGATGACGTCGAACTCAATATTCAGCAGGCCCGCCAAAGCACCCAGGTAGGTAATATTTTTGAACAGCCCGCGTTGCTTGGGGTCGACAAATTCTGGCAGTAGCATGGTGGCAATGGGCATGCCTATTTCGTGGATATCGCGCCGTACAAGTTCGGTGGCTAGCGGCTTTGAATTGTCGTACAGCAAATACCCACCGGGTACGATGCTGTCGATGTCTTCGGCGAAGGTCTCAGCATTCATGGCCACCATAATGTCGACGCCCTCGCGTCTGCCTAGATAGCCTTTTTCGCTGACGCGCACCTCAAACCAAGTAGGCAACCCTTGAATATTCGATGGGAAGATATTGCGCGTCGCGACAGGAATCCCCATGCGAAATAGGGCCTTGGCAAACATGCCGTTTGCGCTGGCGGAGCCAGAACCGTTGACGTTAGCGAAGCGGATGACGAAGTCATTAATTTTGCTGTTCATACGAACTTACTCCCCGAACGAACCCAGTTGCGGTATGTGAATGACAGATCGCTGCATATCCCAGGCATTCGTGGGACAGCGCTCTGCACACAGACCGCAGTGCAAACACACGTCTTCATCCTTCACCATGACCCGCCCGGTTTTCAGGTCAGTCGAGACATACAGATCCTGTTCGGCGTTAAGCGCAGGCGCAGTCAAGGCCTGCCGTAGCTGTGGCTCGGGCTGGTTGTCGATAAATGAAATGCAGTCCATGGGGCAGATATCGACGCAGGCATCACATTCAATGCATAGGTTGTCGGTGAAGACAGTTTGCACATCACAGTTCAAGCAACGCTGAGCTTCTTGCGCAGCGAGCTGGGCATCAAAGCCTAGCTCCACTTCCACTTTGAGATTGTTCAGCGACGACTGCTGTTCTACCAGCGGCACGAGGTGTCGCTGGGCGGAATCATGCGCAGCGTCATAGGCCCATTCGTGTACGCCCATCTTAGTCGACAACAAATTAACGCCTTCTGGTGGGCGCTCGCTCGTTAAATCTTTGCCCTGGCAGTAAAGATGGATACTGATGGCAGCTCGATGGGCATGGGCTGATGCCCAAATAATATTCTCCGGACCGAAGGCGCTATCACCGCCAAAGAACACCTTAGGGTTTGTAGACTGAAGTGTTGCTTCATCTAGCTGCGGACAATCCCACTTATCGAATTCGATACCCAGATCGCGCTCAATCCATGGACAGTGATTGTCTTGGCCAATGGCCATCAGCACATGATCACATTCAATGAACTCATCGGGTTCGCCAGACGGCTCGTAGCGCAAACGGCCATCGTCGCCGCGAACCGGGGTGACACACTCAAACAGCACCCCCTTGAGCTTGCCGTTTTCATGCACAAATTCCTTGGGCGGTCGGTTGTTGATGATGGGAATGCCTTCGCGCATGGCATCCTCTTTTTCCCACTCCGAGGCCTTCATAACTTCAAAAGCAGAGCGCACAACCACCTTTACTGACTGCGCACCGAGGCGCAGAGAGGTACGGCAGCAATCCATGGCGGTATTGCCGCCACCCATGACAATAACCTTGCCCTGGATCTCGCTGATATGCCCAAAGGCGACACTGCTGAGCCAGTCGATACCGATGTGAATATATTCATCGACCTGCTCGCGACCCAATAATTCCAGATCACGGCCGCGGGGCGCACCGGTACCCACAAAGTAGGCATCAAAATCCTGCTCCATGAGCGCCTTCATGCTGTCGATGGCCTGGCCGAAATGACAGTGCACCCCCATATCTAAAATGCGGTCAACTTCTTCGTCCAGCACGGCTTCAGGCAGACGAAACGCAGGAATCTGGCTGCGCATAAAGCCGCCGCCCTTCGCATCCTGTTCGAATAGATGCACTTCATAACCAAACGGCAGTAAATCCCGGGCCACCGCCAAGGACGCTGGGCCAGCACCGATCAAGGCGATGCGTTTGCCATTTTTTTCCGTCGGTACATGGGGCAAGTAAGGTGCAACATCGCCCTTGTTATCTGCTGCCGCACGTTTCAGACGACAAATGGCTACCGGGGTTTCCTCGGTTCGAACTCGACGACAGGCCGGCTCGCAAGGTCGGTCACACGTGCGCCCAAGGACTCCGGGAAAGACGTTTGAATCCCAGTTGAGCATATACGCTTCGGTGTAGCGCTCTTGCGCAATAAGTCGAATGTATTCCGGCACTGGCGTGTGCGCAGGACACGCGTACTGACAATCCACTACTTTATGAAAGTAGTTGGGGTCGAAAATATTTGTTGGTTCCATAAATGCGTGTGTGCAACAGGGCGAGGCTGCTGCAACCCCTGCCGACACGTTCCCCTCAGTTGATAGGCTGCGATCCCCACCGCAGTGGCGAAACTCTAGCTTAGGGCTTCACGTTCTGCCAGTGCTCGACAAGGCTCATTTTCAGGCTGCATGTCCCATCTATTTGCTCGCTTCGCTGGCGCGCGCTCAACACAAGATTCACCAGCAATTGACGTCGCGAGCACTGACACGTCGAAGACCAGTCGGTAAACTGCGCGCTGTCGCTAAAACGGTGTCAGTATCGCCGAGATACGCACCTACAAAGGACACCTAAAAGGACACCTACTTGGTTAGCCACGAGTCAACCGCAGACCTAGCGCCCCTCGCGCTTGAACACCCCGCCCATCCACGCCCAGATCAATGCCTACCCGCCAAGGAGGGCATGCGTCTGCATTGGACGGGATTGCACGGCGGCGCCGATCTCTTGGCGGCCATATCAGTGGCGCAACAACTCGAGCAACTGTGCGTCGTTGTGACAAATCAGCCTGCCACCTCAGATCGCTGGCATGACGGCGTAGCGTTCTTTGCCACCGATTCCAGCGTACCTAACCTGCGCTTTCCAGATTGGGAGACGCTGCCTTATGACGCATTCTCACCGCACCAAGACATCATTTCTGAACGGTTGAGCACTCTGCAAAATCTCAGAACCGCCAAACGCGGCGTGCTCACTGTGCCAGTAAGCACCTTGATGCAGAGAGTCCCGCCAGTGAGTTATCTCGATGGTGCCTGCTTCGAACTCGCATGCGGTGCTAGGTTCGACGTCGCGAACCAGCGACTCGCGCTGGAATCCGCCGGTTATCAATGCGTCGAAACCGTCACCGAGCGGGGTCAGTACGCCGTGCGCGGCGCGCTCATGGACATCTATCCCATGGGCGCACCTCTGCCCGTGCGTATCGATCTCTTTGACGATGAAATCGACACTTTGCGTACCTTTGACCCAGACTCTCAGCGCACCGTCGAACGCATCGAACGACTGGATCTACTGCCTGCAAAAGAGTTCCCCTTCGACGATGCAGCCGTCGCACGTTTCCGCGAGCAATGGCATGACCTATTTCAGGTAGATGTCCGTCAATGTAGCGTCTATCAAGATGTGAGCAGCTACATTGCGCCCAACGGCATTGAATATTACTTACCGCTGTTTTTTGACGAACTGGCGACGCTTTTTGACTACTTGCCAGACGACGCCATCTTCTTCACCGAAGCCGGCATGGCAGCTGCCGCACAGACGTTTGAGAGCGACGTTAAGGCGCGCTACGAATCCTTGCGGCACGATGTCGAGCGGCCTGTATTGGCGCCATCACAACTCTACCTTGGCTGCGACGAACTCAACGAACGCCTCGGCATTCGCAAACGCATCGTGCTCGGCGGTGAGCACCCCAAACATCAGTGCGAGTTTGCTTCACAGCCACTGCCAGACCTGCGCGTGGACGCCAAGGCTGAGACACCTGCACACCTGCTGCAGCAGTTCGTCGCAGAGCATCACAAACCCGTGCTTTTCATTGCTGAGTCTGCAGGCAGGCGCGAGGTACTCGACGAACTCTTGCGCAAACACCAGATCGAAGCACAGCATATCGATAGCTATTCTGAACATGGGGCCGAACACGGGGCCGAACACAGGGCCGGACATGGCCACAGCATTTGCATTGGCCCGATACAAGAAGGTTTGGAGTTGCCTGATAGCGTGGTCATCTGTGAGGCTGATGTGCTGGGCACGAGGCCCAGCAGTAAACGGCGCGATAGCAGCAAGCGGGTCATCGATCCCGAGCAAATCGTCCGCAACCTCACAGAACTCAACATGGGCGCCCCGGTAGTACATGTTGAACACGGTGTAGGCCGCTATCTTGGCCTGCAAACCCTCACCATCGACGGTAGCGCCGAAGAATTTCTCACCTTGGGTTATGCCGCAAATGCCAAGCTCTATGTGCCCGTTACATCCCTGCACCTGATCGGTCGTTACGCTGGCGCCGACGAGGCAAGCGCGCCGCTGCATCGTCTTGGATCAGACCAGTGGGAACGTGCAAAAAAGAAAGCGGCCGAAAAGGTTATCGACGTTGCAGCTGAACTGCTAGACATCTATGCCCGACGCGCCGCGCGTAAATCCCATCAGCTAAGTGCCAGCGCTGAGGACTATCAGAACTTTGCCGACGAATTTGGTTTCGACGTCACACCCGACCAAGGCATTGCCATCGAGGAAACCCTGCGCGATATGGCCGCCGAGCAAGCCATGGACAGGCTGGTCTGCGGCGACGTTGGTTTTGGCAAGACTGAAGTCGCCATGCGTGCCGCCTTTACCGCGGTGCAAAGCGCCAAGCAGGTCATTTTACTGGTGCCCACAACGCTGCTGGCGCAACAGCACTTTGAATCCTTCCGAGATCGATTTGCCAACTGGCCTATCAGCATCGATGTGGTGTCCCGACAACGCAGCCAACAAGAAACCGACGACATCAGTGCGCGCTGCCGCTCCGGCAACATCGATATCTTGATCGGTACTCATAAACTGATAAATCCGGAATTTAAGTACAAAGATCTGGGCCTAGTCATTATTGACGAAGAGCACCGCTTTGGCGTGCGCCAGAAAGAGCGCTTACGCGCCATGCGGGCAGAAGTCGATGTGCTGACGCTTACTGCTACGCCGATTCCACGCACTCTGAACATGTCACTGA
>SHAE01000097.1 GCA_004213835.1 OM182 bacterium
CCGCAGCGAAGCAGCTACCGATGCGAGCCATTTGGCTCGCGCGCTCGTAGCCGATGCCCGATTGGGCATAACTGTCAGAAAGCTCATGCAGGTAATAGACGTTGGCGGATACCTGGGCCCCTAGCGCCTTGATGCGCCGAATCTGTTCTGGCGTGCTGAAGCCAAAATGCTCGAAGGTAAAGCCGTGATTAAAGCGCGGTTTTTCATCCTGCATTTTTTGCAGAATATCCAGCGTTAGCTCTAGCCCAAGATCGCCGGTGACATGCACGTGAATCTGATAACCCTCATGCCAGTAGGCACGAATGTGTCGCTCCAGCTCTTCTGGTGCAGCGAGCCATTCACCGTGGTGGCCGTCGATGTAGCCCGGCTCTTGCATCTGGGCGAGCTGGCTAAAGAAAGCCCCGTCGCTAAATAACTTAATGTGTCGGCCAAAGCTGAGGCGGTGGCTGTTGTGCCTGAGCAGTTCCTGCGCCATGGCCGGGCCTTCTTCGGGCTTGCGTCCGCCTTGGGTCAGCCGAGTGCCGTGCACGACGAGGCGGGTTCGAAAGGGTACATCGTCGCCCTCCAGTTGCTCGGTCAGCGCCTTGGCTTCGGCATCAAGGTTGAACATGCCGGTGGCGAGGTCGCCAATGCTGGTGTGCCCGCCATGGTGAACGACTTGCTTGAGGCGCTTTAGCCCCTCAGCGTATTTTTCTGGCGCCAATATCCATGGGTTCAGGCGGTTGATGGCGAACCCAAGGCCAACCTCAAAAAAGTGCCCTCGCTCGATATCGATCTGCATGTTGGGTTTGATCTGCGCCGGATCGATAGCCGCCATGTTCATCGCCGCATCGTTCATGTACAGCTCGTGAAAGGAGCGGTGCCAGACGATGATCGGTCGTTGTTCACTGATCTGCTGGATGCGTGCCTTGCCCATGTCGCCATGCCAGAGCTGGTGATAACCCCAGATAAACAGTGGCTCGTCTGCTGGCTTATGCTCATGCAGTTGCTGCATGCGCGCATCAAATGCCGCGGCATCTGTGACCGGCTCCACCTCGCCCCAGGGCAGCTTCCAGCGCATGGCGGTAATGAACTCCATGGGCAGCAACACGGCTGCCATGCTCGGATGCAGGTGTGGGTCAATAAAGCCCGGACAGATAACCTTGTTGGCAAATTGCTCGTCAACCGCGTACTGCTGGCCTTCGAGCCAAGGCTGCATGTGCTCTGGCTCGCCGACTTCGACAATGGTGCCGTCCCGCACCAGCACTGCAGTAGCGCGCGGCATGGACGGATTCATAGTGATGACCGAGCGGGCTTTGAAGAGTGTCAGCATGGCGGTGCGCTCTAGCCTCTGGCTGCTAACAATTGATCGGCGCCCTTTTCTGCCAACATGATGGTGGCAGCGTTGGTATTGCCGCTCACCACGTAGGGCATGACGGAAGCATCGATTACAGACAGCCCTTCAAGACCAAGGACTTGCAGATTCTCGTCGACCACCTTGCCAATGCTGCAGGTGCTGGTGGGGTGGTAGACCGTGGTGGCTTCCCGGCGGATATAGGCCATCAGGTCCTCGTCGCTACTCACATCCACATCAAGGCCCGGTGCGAGACGGTCGTTCAAGTACGGCTGCATGCCGGATTGTGCAAAGATGTTGAGCAGTATGCGCATGCCCTTGAGCAGGGTGTCTTGGTCGAGCGGTGAGCTGAGATAGTTCGCAACGATGCTTGGCGCTTCGCGGATGTCTGCGCTGTTGATGTGAATTGAACCACGGGATTCTGGCCGCGACTGGTTCACCACGGCAGTCACTGCTGGTTCCTGCATGGCCTGTATCTTGCCCGCGTTGTTGTACAGCGTGCCGCCAGAGGCAAAGTGAATTTGCACGTCTGGGGCTTCGAGGCCCTGCTTGGTATGGCAGAACGCACCGACTGGAGCTGAACCGGTGGTGAGTGGGCCTTGTCGCAGGAAAAACCATTTTAGTGCCGCCGGTATCAGATTCAGACCTTGCACTTCGCGATTGATCGAGTGCTCGGGCTTGGTGCCATAGACCACCTTGCAAAACAGGTGATCCTGCAGATGCTCGCCCACGTCCGGGGCATGATGTACGACGTCTATGCCTAACTGACTTAGCCGCTGGGCATCACCCACACCGGAGACTTCGAGCAGTTGCGGGGACGCGATGGCGCCGCTGCTGAGAATGACGTGCTGGCCGTGAATGGCTTGTTGCTTGCCGCGTCGGCTGATCTCAACACCACAGGCCCGTTTACCTGCAAACAGCACACGCTGGGTGTGTGCGTGGGTGAGTATGGTGAGATTTGTGCGCGACCGAGCCGGGGTTAGGTAGGCGCTGGCAGTGCTCCAACGTCGGCCGTTGTTTTGCGTGAATTGGTAGTAACCGCAGCCGGCTTGATCGACACCATTGAAGTCCGGGTTGCGGGGAATACCTGCCTCGTTCATGGCACCGATGAAGACGTCATCCATGGGACGCTTGTCGCGCACGTCCTGTACATGCAACGGCCCGTCGGTGCCGTGCATATCGTCGTGGTGAATCTGTTGGCGTTCGGCTTTTTTGTAGTAGGGCAGCACCTCTTCCCACGACCAACCTGTTGCCCCTGCTTGCTCCCAGGCCGCAAAGTCCATGGGCACTCCGCGGACATAGATCATGCCGTTGATCGCACTGGAGCCGCCCAGCGACTTGCCCCGCGGCCAGTAGATACGGCGGCCGTCCAATGCAGGCTCTGGCTCCGTTTCAAAACTCCAATCGAAGCGTGGATTGTTGAACGTGGCGGCCCAGCCCGCAGGAACATGCAGTAGGGGAGAGCGATTACTGCCGCCGGCTTCGAGTAAACACACGCGAATATCGGGATCGGCGCTTAACCGATTGGCGAGTACACAGCCCGCGGAACCGGCGCCGACAATGATGTAATCGTAATGACTCATAAACCCCTCCTTAGAAATAGCATGCCATAACCGCCGAGATCGCACTCGACTTTTGCGTGACTCACAAAGAGGTTAAGGTGCTGCCGCCGCGCAAAGCAGGCGATGTAAAAAGGTGTGTTATGGATCCAGTCAGTCAGGGGGTTGTCGGTGCGGCCTTTGCTCAAAGCGCGGCAAAGCGAACGATGCTGGCGACGGTTGCTTGGTACGGCGCGCTGGGCGGCATGGCACCAGATCTCGACGTGCTGTTTCAATCATCCAGCGATCCGCTGCTGTTTTTAGAATTCCATCGGCAATTTACCCACTCGCTGGTGTTTATTCCCGTCGGTGCCTTGCTCGTTTTCTTGGTCCTGAAAACCATCGCAAGCCGTATCAAGATGCTGCAGGGCCTGTCGACGAGTCAGGGATATTTGGCTTGTTTGATGGGCTACGCCACGCATGGGCTGCTGGACTCATGCACGTCATATGGCACGCAACTGTTCTGGCCATTTTCAGATGTGCGTGTGGCATGGGACACCATGTCCATTGTCGATCCACTCTTTACCGTGCCTCTATTGGTCTTGGTTATCGCTGCTGCGCGAACGAAGCGCCTGTGGTTGTCATGGCTCGCCTGCGCCTGGATGTTGAGTTTTTTCGCCGTGGGCTGGTGGCAGCACGAGCGGGCAATGCAGGCTGCGCAGCAAATCGCCAGCATTCGCGAGCACGCGCCGCTGCGACTTTCGGTGAAGCCGTCTTTCGCGAATTTGCTGGTGTGGAAGGCCATCTATGAATTTGATGGCAAGTACTATGTGGATGCGGTGCGTGTCGGTATCGATGCAACTTGGTATCCCGGGGCGCGGGTACATAAGCTCAACCTGGCGCGCGATTTTCCCGCCCTGCGCGCGGACTCACGGCAAGCGCAGGACATAGAACGATTTCGCTGGTTTTCCCACGACTATCTATCGCCTATGGAGAACTCACCGCGCATTGTCGACATGCGCTACAGCCTAGTACCCAACGAAGTGGACCCCATGTGGGGCATCGATATTGATGCGGGGAACCAGGGCGACCATGTCAGCTGGTGGTCTAGCCGGGAACTTACCGACATTAAGCAGCGAAAATTCTTAGGCATGCTGCTCGGTATTGGCGGCATCCCGCTGCGGGATGAGACCGCCAAGCCGTGAAGACGCTAACCTTATTGGCCGAGGAGGTTGCCGAGCTACTGCGCCAGCGTGGTGACACCATCGTTGTAGCGGAAACTTCCACCGGCGGCCTAATCTCATCTGCCTTGCTTGCGGTGCCCGGTGCGTCGGCCTACTACAAGGGCGGTAGCGTGCTCTATACCTACGAATCAAGAAAGATACTGCTGGGTATGAAGCGGCAGGACGTGGCAGGGCTGGCTCCCATGAGTGAGGCCATGGTCATGGCATTTGCGCGCAAAGCCCAAGCTCAGTTCGCATCGACTTGGGCAATTGCAGAGCTGGGCATCGCCGGACCCACAGGCGTGGCCTATGGCGAGGCCGGTTCGAGTGTCATCGGTATTGCAGGTCCGAACCCGGTTGCAGCGCTGCTGAACACTGGGTCCCATGCGCGCGAAGACAACATGTGGCGCTTCACCGAGCATGCCTTGTCGCTGCTTTGCAAAGCACTGTCTGAAGCCTCTGACCCGCCTCATTCATCATCGTGATGCCACGCGGGCTCTCTAAAGCGTCGTTCTAGAACTCCAGAATCGCGCGTCCAGCAATCTTGCCATTGGCCAGCGCAGCCGCCGCCTCATTGATTTGATCAATGCTGAAACGCTCGGTCACCATCTTATCTAGTGCTAAGTCGCCGTTGTCTTCCCACGCCAAAAAACGCGGAAAGTCGCGATCTGGTGAGCAGGAACCACCAATGCTGCCAATAAAGTGTTTCTCGTTGAGCAGTAAATCCGTCGCGTTGATCTCGGCGCTGGTGGATGGCACACCAACCAGTACTGCCTTGCCGCCATCCTGCGCGCCGAAGTGACCGCTGCGGCAAGCCGGCAAAATCTGCTCCATGGTTTTTTTGATACCAATGCAGTCAAAGGCATAGTCCGCGCCAGAAACCGGCGCTCCGGAAAAGGTAAAGCGGTCATCCATAGTGGTAAGGGCATGAATGGCGGCTACCGGATCTTCTTGGCTGGCGTTCACTACGTGGGTCGCGCCAAAACCCTTGGCAAAGGCGAGCTTAGCGTCATCGAGGTCGACGGCAATGATGGGGTTCGCGCCCGCCATGCGTGCACCGACCACGGCAGATAAGCCAACGCCGCCGACACCGAAAATGGCGACGCTTTGGTTCGGCTGCACATCGGCCGTATTGATCACCGCACCAGCACCGGTCATTACCGCGCAGCCAATAATCGCGGTGACATCGGTCTTAATGTTGGGATCAACCTTCACCACATACTGTTGATCGGCAATGGTGTGATCAGCCCAAGTGAAGACGTTTTGCGATACCGCGGTGCCGTCAGAAACCTCCAATCTTGCGGGCACTGGTGGAATCGACGCAGCGGTTGCCTGTCGCGGCACCCAGGTCACCATTACCGTATCGCCGACAACGACATGGGTCACCTCGCTGCCTACTTGCAGCACCACCCCTGTCGATTCATGGCCAAGAACGACGGGTCTTTTGCGCGGTGTATGCATCTGGTGCAGTTGGGAATGGCAGATGCCCGAGGCGAATTGCTTGACCACGACTTGGTGCGGGCCGGGATCGGGCAGCTCCAGCGATTCTACGCGCAGCTCAGCGGTATCTACTGGTAAGACGACAACTCGTGCTGGTGTACCCATATCCATTTCCTCCCATGTCATTCAGGTGATACAGCGATTGTTCTTGAGCATGGTCGGAACAGCAGATAAGTTCAATTGGTGATCACCGCACAGTGATACGGG
>SHAE01000098.1 GCA_004213835.1 OM182 bacterium
GGTTATGCGTTTGGCGCGGGAATGCATTGAAATAGAGACCTCTTTGGGAGGTTTCTATGCAAATCCATATCCGACCATTCAAGACCGTTGACGCCGCTGAGCTGCAGTCAGCAGTGCTGGAATCCGTAGGTCATCTCGGCCCTTGGCTCGATTGGGCGACACCGCGTTATTCATTAACCAATGCTCGAGACTGGGTTGTCGAAAGTCGCACTCTCTGGGCGAGGCAATCGACCTATCGCTGGCTGATCACCGATGAGCAATCCTGCCGTATTTTGGGCAGCGTTGAGATTGATCGGCCAGTACTCGGCGGAGGCGTTGGCCGCATGGGGTACTGGATAAGACGCCAAGCCTTGGGTAAGGGTATTTGCACCCGAGCGTCGAGAGCAGCGCTCGATCACGTGTTCCACCGGGGACTATTTGAACAGGTCGACCTGTACATCGATCCGGAAAATGCGCCGAGCCTTGCGGTTGCGCAAAAACTTGGCGCACACCTAAAGGGCGAAAAAGCGGATGAGATTTCCTACCGAGGGGAAGCCAAACCTGCACTGCATTTTTCCGTAACGGCTGACAATCTGGTCAGCCCAGAAAAGCCGACGCGCCGTCGGCGTGAATTGAATCCTGCACAGGTGTCTGACGCGCTTGCTACTGATGAGCGAGAATCGAGCGGCAGCGTCTATGAATTCAGGCGCTCATTGAAAAACGCGCGGCTGTAGTCATCTACCCAGCTTTCGAGGCGCCAGTTCTTGATGTAGGCGGTATGACCGCCGCGCTTAGTAAGATTGATGTCAATGGAGTCTGGCAGCGAGTCATAGTGGCGGGCTGGAATAATCGGGTCATCAAAGGCTGCCAGTACCGTGGCGCTGACCCCATCCAGCTCATCTCCCCGCAGGTCGTATGCGGCGTAATAGGCCTGTAAATTGTCAAAGTGTGTATATTCTTTGATGAACACTTCCGTAAGGGTGTGAATGCTACCCAACTGATTCATTGCCGAAAAATCGTAGAGGTGTGGAAAGGCCGCCTGTTTCTGCCGCCAAAGGGCCTGCCACTTGCCCATGAAGTAGCGCTCGTAAATCACGCTGCCAGCAATTTGCTCAACGGTATGTTGTGGGCTGATGGCGGGGCAAATGGCAAGCGTATGCAACTGGGGTAAGTGTTTTGCCAGACGAAGTGCGAAGTTACCGCCCATGGAAAAACCCACCAAGCCTGCTGTGCTGCAGCCAAAATCATCCATGATGAATTGCGCTGCAGCCACTACCTCGTCGGTCATCGCAGAATGAAACAAGCCCTCGTTTAAGTCAGCGGTGCCGCCGTGATCGCGCAGGGTCAAACGAGCAACATGATAGCCAGCACGCTGCAGTGCATGGGCAGTGGCCACAACGTAGCTGGAATCGGCGCTACCTAACCATCCGTGGATGATCATGACCAGTGCGGCGTCAATCTGACTCGATCGATCATATTGGGCCGTAAGATGCTGGCCCTGCACGTGAATGTCTCGGCGCTCTGATCGTTGCACAAAGTCATCCAACCAAGCAGGTTTCATAATCTTGCGACCAACACTACTTACAATGGTTTGCAGGTTAGGGTTTGATAGACCCCAAGCTGGCTGAAAAGAATGGTTGTCTAGCATCGCTTACTGACGCATCTCGGGCAGGGTGTCATTGGACGCGATACGGGTTGCGACAAATCCGGCGGACTCCAGCAGCGCGACGATGCCCTTGGCCCCCACGGTGTGCGCCGCACCGACCAGCACGAGGTAACTTTGGTTAGTCTGAAGATATGCTTTGATTGTCTTCGCCATGCCGCGATTGCGCTGATCCAGCAGCTGTGCATTAAAGGCCCGAGTCAGCGGGTGCTCGCCGGCTTGCTCGCGAATTAGCGCCAACATGGCAGCATCATCACCATGGAGATAGGCCTTCACCAAGGCACTGGTAAACGGCTCAATATCGTCAAGGTCCGCCAGAGCCTCCTTCAGCACGGCAGTTTGTACATCCAGAGGTTGGTTGAACATCAGACCGAGCTGAAACTCGAGGGTTTCCAGCTGCAAAATGTCCTCAGCGTCGCGTTCTCCCAGTTGCCCAAAATAATGATCGATGCCAAAGGCTGGGTCGTAGCCCATTGCCATAAAGCCCAGTACGCCGAGCTGCTGAAACGCGAGCATCGGCTTGAATGCCTGCATCTGGCCTACCGGCAAGCCATAGGTCATCCCCGCTGATACCAACTGTTGATAGGTATCCGCTGGCAGGCGTTGCCGCAGCGACTGTTCAGCGAGCCTCGCGTAGGCCAGCGTCTGTTGCTGCACCTCCGCCGGTGGGTAGCGGTTCAGATCCACTTCGAATACCAATTTTTCGGTTGCTGCGTAGGCATCCAAATATGGCTGCGGTAGTGGGTATAGCGATTCTTTGAGGAGATGAACGGTGCCCGCCAAATATACGGTGGCCTGGTCGTGCTGGAATCGCCACAAAAACAGCGGGACAGGCGCCGTCGGCAGCAGATCGGCTGCGCGGGTCACGGCGATATCGTCCATGCGCGTTAATTCGCAGACGCCAGTTAGCTGTGTCTGTGATTGACTCGTTGGTGCCTTGCGGCAGTTGGCCAGCGCTACTTGCGCTGCCTGCACTGCGTTGGCCTGCTCGCCACTGCTGAAGACGATGTTTGGGTTATCAGTACGCGCGGCGACGGAAACATGAGGCGCTGCATAGGTTGCTGCGGAAAAACTCGCCAGCAACAGGTACAGCAGTGCGCATCGACGCACGAGAATCATGGGCACATCACTCACATATGGACGGCGTTCGCGGTGCATTAGGTATCTGCGTCCAAGCCGAGGTTTTCAGGTTCCTCACCGATGGCGCGCACGGCATCCATGACCGCGTCGGCGACGGTGGTGAGCACGTCGGTATCCGCGCCGCGTATCACCAAGTGCGTGCCGTAGCGTTCCTCGCGCAAAAATGGATAGCTGCCAATGTCGACGCTTGGGTAGTCGCGTTGTATCTGCGCCAGCGCATCGGCGATGGAGCTTTCGCCGGTATAGGCTCGTATCGTATGACTGCGCACAACGAAACCGCTTTGCAGCTCGCCTTCTAAGGTTGAGAGCATTGCCTGCATCACTCTGGGAATGCCTGCCATGACATACACATTGTCCATAGCAAAACCCTGAGGTCCGCCGCTTGGGTTGTCGATCAGGCTCGCACCCTCGGGTACCCGCGCCATCAGCAGCCGAGACGCCATGATGTCGTCGGGAGCGGGTCGCTGGCGGATGCGCTCAGCAATTTCTGGATGTTGGATCACCGGCACAGCAAAGGCTTTGGCAATGCAGACGGCGGTAATGTCGTCATGGGTCGGGCCAATACCACCAGTGGTGAAGACGTAGTCGTAGGTAGTGCGCACTTCGTTGATGGTGTTGACGATGATGTCCTCATCGTCGGGAATGACCCGGGCATGGTGAACTTGTATGCCCCAGCCACCTAAGGTGGTGGCGATATGATTTAAATTAGTGTCTTGGGTTCTGCCAGATAGGATCTCGTTGCCAATGACGATGACACAGGCGGTGACGGCTTGGTTCATGGATCTTGTCTGATGCTGAAAAAAATAAATGTTAGCAGATAGTCTGTTCTGGCTCGTTAGTGGTTCTTGAACTCAGGCTTCCGTTTGGCAGCAAAAGCTTTGCGCCCTTCGCGATAATCTTCGCTATTAAAGCAGGCATCGACCATGGCTCTGACCGCATCGACCTCGTCGCTGCGGCTGCCCCGTTCCCACGCGTTGATGGCGGCCTTGGCTGCTTTCACGGTGAGCGGTGCATTGCCGGCAATGGTCTTGGCATAAGCCACGCAGGCCTCTTCGATATCGTCGCGCGCTTCAATAAAGTTGATCAGCCCCATGCTCAGGGCCTCGCTAGCAGGCATAAAGCGCGCTGAAAACATGATGTCGCGGGCGCGGCTGGGGCCAACCAAGCGCGCGAGCTTTGCCAGGCCCTCGTATTCGTAGCCAAGGCCAAGTTTGGCCGCGGGTATGCCGAAGCGTGAATCTGGTGTGGCGAAGCGCACGTCGGCAGATAGCGCCGTAGCCAAGCCGCCGCCAATGCAGTAGCCCTCAATCAGGCCAATCAATGGCTTGTCAATTTTCGCCAGCCACTGGGTAGCGCGCCCGGCAATCACCCCATAGCTTTCACGCTGCTCGGCATTGGCGCGTGCTTGATCAAATTCTGAAATGTCGGCGCCGGAGACAAAGGCTTTGCCGCCAGCTCCGCGCATAATCACGGCACGAACGTCATCGTTATCGGCAAAGTGTTCGAGAATGTCGCCAATGCCCTCCCACATTTCCAGCGACAGCGCGTTATGGCGCGCAGGGTTGTTGAACACCATCCAACCAAGCCCATCTTCCACTCGAGCCTGCATACGTTCGGTTTGCAAAGTTAGCGTTTGTACAGTTGCCATGGATCCCTCGCCTGTCGGTGGTAACGTGGTTGTGATCTATACTGTAGCAAGAGCATTCGGGCAAACGGGGGGAGTGATGGATTTTTCGCTGACACAAGAGCAAGACCTGATACGTGATGCGGTGGCCAAGGTATGCGAGGGCTACCCGGACGAGTACTGGGCGCAAAAAGACGCCGATCACGAATTTCCTTGGGACTTTTATAACGCCATGTCGGAAGCCGGCTGGATAGGCATCGCCATTCCCGAAGCCTACGGCGGTAGTGGTCGTGGCATAACCGAGGCGAGCATCGTGCTAGAAGAGGTAGCGGCATCAGGCGCCGCCATGAATGGCGCGACACCCCTGCATCTGTCGATGTTCGGTATGGAGCCTGTGGTCAAGTACGGCTCGGAAGAGATGAAACAAAAATACCTGCCGCCGGTGGCGCGGGGCGAGTTGCATGTAGCCTTTGGCGTCACCGAACCCGATGCAGGTACCGATACTACCTCCATCAAGACGGCTGCTCGTCGCGAAGGCGATCATTACATCGTGCGCGGTCGCAAGGTTTGGACCACCAAGGCTTTGCAATCAGAACGTGTGCTGTTGCTGACCCGCACCACACCCCGCGATGAGGTGGAGCGTCGCACTGATGGCATGACCCTGCTGCTGGCGGAACTGCAGCGCGACGAAGTCACAATTTCACCCATCGATAAAGTGGGCCGCAACGCAGTGGCGACTTGTGAAGTGGTTTACGATGACTTGCCGGTGAGCATCACGGACCGGATTGGTGAAGAAGGGAAGGGCTTTCAGTATTTAATCTCGGGACTTAATGCCGAGCGCATTTTAATCGCTGCTGAGGCCTTGGGCATTGGCAAGGCGGCACTGAAGCGCGCGGTGGGCTATGCCAACGAGCGTGTGGTATTTGGCCGGCCGATTGGCAAAAACCAAGGCGTCTCCTTTCCCTTGGCAGAGGCCAAAATGCGGCTCGACGCTGCAGAACTGATGATTCGCAAGGCCGCGTGGATGTTGGATAACGGCATACCCTGTGGCGCAGAGGCCAACATGGCCAAGTGGCTGGCCGCTGATGCAGGTTTTCAGGCCGCGGACCAAGCCATGCAGGCCCATGGCGGCTTCGGTTATGCCAAGGAATATCATGTGGAGCGGTATTGGCGAGAAGCTCGATTGATGCGCATCGCGCCCATTTCCCAAGAGATGATCTGCAACTTTGTTTCGGAGCATGTTTTAGATTTGCCGCGATCTTATTGAACGCTCGCGCAGTGCATGGCGGCCAAAAAGCCTTAGGTTTTTAGGTTTGGCCTCAGGCGCGAGGATGAGTT
>SHAE01000099.1 GCA_004213835.1 OM182 bacterium
GAAGTCGCCCTGATTTTTGTCTGCACTACTGCTGACAAAGTCGTAGCTCAAGTAAACCTTGCCATAGCCCTCGCCAACGATGCCCTCTGCGGTCATGGCGCTGCCGTTGGCTTTGCTCGTCCAGCTGGTGATGTTGAATTCCGCCGCAAACGACTCGCCGCTCACCTCGAAGGCATGCACGGGCGCGGCCAACACACTAAGCAGCACGGTAAGAGCGATGGAAATATTTTTCAGCAACGTGGTCATAGGTCTTTTCCTTATTGTTATTCGTGCGCTGATTATGCCTCATCGAAGGTCAAGGTGGCGCGCGTGTCGTGCTGACTTGATTTAGCGCAGGGTTGGTGCAACCGTGCTTCGACGCCGTTTGAAAACAGGGAAGCTTGATGGTTTCCCAGTCCGGATGATCGGGGCAGTATTCCTACAGACGGAGGCTGCTAGCGGTACTCGACAAGAATAAGAAGAAAAGCAAGCGTTAAACGCGGAGGGAAAAATGAGCGAAGTGACAACCCAGCAAACCAGCGATTGGCAGCCTACGGCCTGTAACCTGTGCTACGCCAACTGCGGCATCTTGGTGAAAACCGGTGGCCCGGACGGCCGCTCGATCATCAAGGTCAAGGGTGATCGCGACCATCCCGCTTCTCGCGGCTACATCTGCAACAAGGCTGCGCAAATCAATTTTTATCAAAGCGCCAAAGATCGCATAGCCCAACCACAGCGCCGCCGCGCGGATGGGGGCTATGACACCATCTCTTGGGATGTAGCGATTCAAGAGATCGCACAAAAAATGGCTGCCATTAAAGAAACCCATGGCGGTGACAAGATTTTCCGCTACGGCGGCGGCGGACAGGGCAATCATCTGGGCGGCAGCTATTTCAGCTCAGTGTCGAAAGCCCTGGGCATGCGCTTTCAAAGCAACGCACTCGCCCAAGAGAAGACCGGCTACGCCTGGATGATGGGCCGCATGTTCGGCACCAATGTGCACGGGGAAATGGAGCACACTCAGTGCTTGTTTATTGTTGGCAAAAACCCATGGCAGTCGAACAGCATTCAGCGTGCTCGCGTGCTGCTTAAGGAAGTTTCTCAAGATCCTGAAAGAACCCTCATCGTGGTGGATCCTCGGCGCACTGAGAGTGCCGAACTGGCAGACATTCATCTCGCCGTGAAACCCGGCAGGGACGCCTGGGCGCTGAGCGCCATGATTGCCCATGTGATTCAGCAGAGTCTGATTCCAACCAACTGGCTCAACGACAATGTCATTGGGCTTGATCGCGTGCTCGAGAAGTTTTCGGCTATTGATGTGGAGGGCTATGCAACCTTTGCTGGGTTGAACCCTGCGGATGTGCGCGCCGCAGCCGAGGCCATTGCGAAGGCTAAAACCAGCGCTTACTACGAAGACCTGGGTGTGCAGATGGCACCGCACTCAACCCTGCTGAGTTATCTCAACTTGCTGATGATGACGATTACCGGCCACTTCGGACGACCAGATACCTTGGCACCGTTGAAGTCTCTCATTGGTCAGTTCTTCGCCCTGCACGATGTGGCCGAGGCCGACGATGCAGGCTATGAACCTCAGGGTCGTCTTTCGCCAGTCGTCGGCGCGCGCATCGTCGGCGGCTTGGTGCCTTGTAATGTGATACCAGAAGAGATCCTCACCGAGCACCCCAATCGTTATCGCGCGCTTTGGGTAGAAAGCGGTAATCCATGCCACTCTTTGGCAGATTCGCATCGCTGGCGCGAGGCCATGCGCAAGCTGGATCTGTCCGTCGTGATTGATGTGTCGATGACGGAAACCGCTCGGCAGGCGGACTATGTGCTGCCTGCTTCCAGCCAATACGAAAAGTGGGAATCGACGTTCTTCAATTTCGAGTACCCGGAAAACCATCATCACTTACGTGCGCCGGTTTGTCCGCCCATGCCGGGGACTCTATCTGAGCCAGAAATACACGCGCGCATGATCGAAGCGCTGCAGCCTTTCGAACTGGCAGAGATTGAGCCGCTTAAGGCCATTGCCAAAGAAGGCCTTGAAACGTTCAGCCCCGCCATGTTCGAGGCCATCACCAAGCATCCCCACTGGGGACCGTATTTGCCCTATGTCCTGTATCGCACGCTGGGTCCTGCACTGCCTGAAGGTGCTGAGGCCGCGGCAGCCTACTGGCTGTTGGCCCAGCGCTTTGCCACCGAGCATGCCGAGGCGGTGGTGCGAGCAGGCTTCAGTGGCCAAGGCCTTGAGCTTGGCAATGCGCTATTTGAAGGTATTTTGCAGGGCCGGTCTGGGGTCGTTTTCTCCAAGAGCGATATTGCCAACAGCTTCGCGGAGCTTGGCTTTGCCGATAACAAGATACGTTTAGCGGTAGGCGAGATGCTCGATGAAGTGGCAAGCCTAGCGAGCCTCGAAGACTTGGTGCCGAAAGATCCGGATTTTCCACTGCTGCTGGCGGCAGGAGAGCGTCGAGCCTATACCGCCAACACCATCGTTCGCGATCCGGGTTGGGTCAAAAAGCCAAGCGCAGCGGCGCTGGCGGTGAATCCGCATGACGCGGCGCAGTGCGGTGTGGGCGATGGCGAGCAGGTGCGGCTGGTGACACAGGCTGGTGCCGCGAATGTGTTGATCACCGTCGATGATCGTATGATGCGTGGCACCCTGTCGTTGCCCAATGGGCTGGGTTTGCTCTACCCCGACGGCGAGGGCAAGGAGGCGATGCTGGGCGTCGCACCCAACGAACTCACCACCACTGGGCTGCGCGACAAGTTTTTAGGCACGCCACTACATAAGCACGTACCCGCGCGCATTGAGCCAATCGCCGCGGCCTAGCGAACGGCATCGCGCATGAGCAAGGGCCCTACCAAGAAACGTTGCGTGATGGTGATGTACGACACTCTGTGTCGACACTTCATGCCGTCCTACGGTAACGAATGGGTCAAGGCGCCGAACTTTCAGCGCTTGGCCCAGCGAACAGTGCAGTTCGACAATTTCTATGTGGGCTCTATGCCGTGCATGCCAGCGCGGCGCGAAATGCATACCGGCCGCTACAATTTTCTGCATCGCTCTTGGGGGCCACTGGAGCCTTTTGATGATTCGATGCCCGAGCTGCTTGATCAACACGGCGTGCATGCGCATAAGGTGACGGACCACCATCACTACTGGGAGGATGGCGGCGCTACCTACCATCAGCGCTACACCACGTTTGATTTGGTGCGCGGGCAAGAGGGGGACAAGTGGGTTGGCGATGTTGAAAAGCTCCGCGACCCGAGTTTTGGCGCAGACCGCTGGCCAGAAATTCAGCGTTTCGCGATGCCCAAGCAAGACATGATCAACCGCGAGCATATGACCCGCTCGGAGCTACAGCCCCAGCACATTACCTTTGATCTTGGGCTGGAGTTTCTCGCGCGCAACAAAGACGCAGATCGCTGGTTTTTGCAGATCGAAACCTTTGATCCCCACGAGCCGTTCTTCTCCCAAGCAGAATTTCAGCGCCTGTATCCTCACGAATATGACGGCCCGCCCTTTGATTGGCCGCCCTATCGAGAACTGCGCGAAGACCAGCAAACGGTCGAACATATTCGTTATCTTTATGCGTCTTTAGTGTCGTTCTGCGATCAGCAGCTAGGTCGCGTGCTCGATGTCTTTGATGAGCATGATTTGTGGCAGGACACCTTGCTGCTGGTCAACACCGACCACGGCTTCTTGATGGGTGAGCATGATTGGTGGGCCAAGGTGGTGACGCCATTTTTCCAAGAGGTCGCTCACATTCCCTTTTGGATCCACGACCCGCGTGCGCCCGAGTGCGCGAACAGTAAAAGTCAGGCGCTGGCGCAGACCATTGATTTGGCACCGACGATTTTGGATTACTTTGACATTGCCACGCCGCAAGACATGCAGGGTCAGCGGCTGTTGGATGCGTTGCGCGGTGACAATGACAATGACGATGGCAAGGCCATGCGCAAGGCGAGTCTCTACGGTGTCATGGGTGGGCAGGTCAACGTTACCGACGGGCGCTATGTGTACATGCGCGGTAGCGCCACCGACGATAACGGGCCGCTATTTGAATACACCCTGATGCCCACGCATATGCGCTCACGCTTCGCGCCAGCAGAGCTACGAGACTGGCAGCGCTCGGACGGATTTGCCTTTACTAAGGATTGCAAAGTGATGCGCATACCCACGCGCACGCCCAAGGCGCTGATCAGCGCCGATACCCCCATGGGTCGTGGTCGCAGGTCGACATTGCTGTTCGATGTACAGGCAGACCCAGGTCAGCTTGAGCCCATCATGTCCACCGAGATTGAGGCCCGAATGATTCGGCTCATGCTGTTGGAGATGGCTCGCAACGAGTGCCCGTCGGAACAGTATGAACGGCTTGGCCTGCCCGAACCGAAGCGTATTGCGGCGGGGCATGATGATGCGGCAATTGTGATGCCCAGTGATGCGGCGATTGCCGCAGCCTGCGTGTTAGCGACTCCAGAGGGATCGGCCGCTGCAGCGAACGGCGGTGAGGGTCAGCCAAAGATGCCGTTTCCCGCCTGGGCACAAGGGTCAGCATTTCCTGACAACTTGCGTTTGTTGCCCGAATACCAAGGGCCACCAAAGAAAGCCTGATCAATCGTTTACAGGCACCCGTGAGACCCAATTGGCGGCTTGGTGCCCAAGCCGCCAAGGGTTTGTCAATTACAGGTCGGCGATGACCGTATTGACGTTTTGACGCTGCACCGTGCGAATAGACGCAACATTCTTTTGGAACGTCAGGAACGCTTGTGACGGATTCGCATTGGACATCATGGTCGCCAGATCCGGTGCGCCTGCATAGGCGTAGTGGGTGATCTCGGTATCTGCGCCGCCCTGCAAACGAATCAGCCCGTAGGCGCCGTTGATCAAGCCATCAGCAATCTGCTTGTCCATGAGCTTGTTGTACTCGGCAACATAGGTCGCCTCATCGGAGATATTCATTTGCCAGACCATGTAGGTCGTATCCTTCGATGGATCGCCACCGGACACCAAGGTGCGGGTGAGTATCTGCGAGTAGGGATCGATCGTGTCGTTCAACTTCGCCATGAAGGCAGCCCACTCTTTGCATTGGCTAGCCATGCCGAAGGTGGTGGTGATGTCCGCAGCCTCGGCGAAACTCCAGATGACTGTGTGGGTTGCTTCCTCTGTGCCATTGAAGGATTCGCGCATGGCACGGATCGCAGTTGGCATTTGCTTGCGGCAATCTGATTGAGCGAACTCAGCAAGCGCCGCCACGACAGCGGGTTCTTGGTTCGTCGAAAATTGGAAGACGGTGCCGAACTGTGCCGACGGTGGTTCTGCAGCCAGCGCCGCATTTGACCAAAGACCGACCACAGCAAGCATGCTGATAAGTACTTTTTTCATGTTTTTCCTCTCTTTTTCTTATCTTTTTTCTTTTCGTTGTTTTTCTTGTTTTCCTGCAGTGCAGGAAGGTTGAGGAAAACACCCACCTAAGCAATTTGCAACCGCAGTGGCCAACACGCTCAGGTGAACTCGCTTAGGCGAACCCCCCGAACAAAGATCCTCACCTTCATCGTCACTCGATGTCTCGCTTTTCCCTCGATAAATAGCCTGCTTTACCGAGATATGCCGCCTCGGCGCTTGCAACCCGCGGGGTGTTGCGTAACGTAGTCGGAAGCCGTCACGCCCAGTCCTCAGGGCGGTGATGGTCTAGTCCTGATCTGTCGTACAAGCCTTACCCAGTGA